>CANLJX010000144.1 GCA_947491545.1 Deltaproteobacteria bacterium | reverse complement strand
TCCGTTCCCGCGCTGTAGCGTGGCGTCTCGTCGCCAAACGAGAAGAGGTGCATCTTGCGGTACGAAACACTCGACCCGTCAGGTCGAAAGAGCAGGGCGGTGTTGTAGAGCTTCCCATCTGATGCCTCCTCGGGCACTGTTCCAACGCAGTGCACGCTTTTTTCGACGGCTAATTGTCTCAGGAAGTCGGCTCCGGCGGCACCGAAGGCACGAGCCTGCTCACCCTCAGGCATAGAGAATCCACACGGAAACATCTCGGGAAAAACGAGTAGCTCGCCCCCTTGGTCAAGAGCCTGTTCGGCGAGCTGGCGGAAACTGCGTAGGCTTTCAGTCGGGTTGTTCCAGGCGATCTCGCCCTGAATAAGGCTGGTTTTCATGAGATATGGGCCGATTTCCTGGGGAGCTCTTCGTTGCAGCTCAGAGCTCAAAACGCTAAGGTATTGTGCTACAAAGCGTTGGTAGCAGCCAACAAAAAACGGCGGCAACGACGGCAATTCAGGAGCGAAAATGGACGTTCAGAAGCTGTTTGCGGATCGAATAGGAGGAGCTCAGTTCGGAAAGGTTCAGCAAACCTTTAAGTTCACCCTAATTAATAACGCGAAGCTCGAATTCATTGAGAAGAACCCAACGATAAAAGTCATCGACATGGGGGTTGGGGAGCCCGAAGAGCTGCCGACTACCTCGATCATTGAGTCGTTGTTTTCTGCCGCTCAGGTGAAAGAGAATCGGATCTACCCGTGCAACGGCATCTTGGAGTTTGCCCAAGCAGCCTCCCGCTACCTCAATCGAGACTTCAACCTGACGGTCGATCCGAAAACAGAGGTGATGCATTGCGTTGGCACAAAAACCGCGCTCGCCCAAATCCCGCTCGCCTTTCTCAATCCCGGAGAAACAGTTATCGCGACGGTGCCGGGGTACCCGGTTTTGCCAAAAGCAAGCGAGTGGTTGGGGGCTCGATTGCTCTCTCTGCCGCTTGAGGCGCGACACTCCTTCTTGCCTGATCTTCAGGAGCTTGAGGCAATAATTAAGCGCGAGCGTCCAAAGATCCTATTACTCAATTATCCGAACAACCCGACTGGAGCAGTTGCAACGTTTGAGTTCTTTGCGCGGGTGGTGGAGCTGGCGCACACCTACTCTTTCTTGATTGTGCAGGATGCTGCCTACGCAGATTACGTTTTCAAAGGGGCCTTCGTTTCTCCGCTGCACGTTAACGGTGGAAAGGATGTCACGCTTGAGCTGTACTCATTATCGAAAAGCTACAATATGCAGGGGTATCGCCTAGGCTTTGTGGCGGGAGGCGCTCCCCTCATTAAGGCGTTCTCCCTAGTTAAGGACAACACCGATAACGGGCAGTTTATTGCGATCCAGAAGGCGGGGATTCACGCTCTGGATGAGTGTCAGGGATTCTTGAAGCGGAATCGCGAGAAGTACCAGCGCAGGCTTCGGCGCGTAGCTGAGATCTTAAACAGGGCGGGTATCGAGGCAGTGGAATCTCCCGGGACATTCTACCTGTACGTAAAGGTGCCATCGGAATTCCGCGGAGCTGAGATAAAAACAGCCCAGCAAATGGCGGATGTGCTGATCTCCCGTTATGGGCTGATAACAGTCCCGTGGGAAGAGGCTGGCCCTTACCTGCGATTCTCGATGACCTTTGAGGTCGGAACGCGTGATTTCGGCTCAGAAAACGAGGTTTTTCAGGCCCTTGAGTCACGTCTGGTGGGCGACCTCTTAGCTTGATCAGGGCGTGATGCTCTGCTAGCGTGCTCGAACTTTGTATGACGTTCTCTGTCCTTGTTTCCACATCGAGTTTCATTGACACCCCGGGTGCGCACGTTAAGAAGCTCCTCGACTCTGGCTTTGAAGTGGTCAAGGCTCGCGGTCCTCTTAACGAGGAGCAGCTCCTGTCGTATATCGGAGACGGAAACAAGTTCGACGCCTTTCTCTGTGGCGAGGACGATTTCAACGCCAAGGTCTTGCAGGCGGCGCGGCCACGCGTAAAGGTCATCAGCAAATACGGTGTAGGTCTCGATAAGATCGACCTTGCTGAGGCCGAGAAGCTGGGTATCAAGGTCACTAACACTCCGGGTGTGAATCACACCACAGTGACCGAGCTCACGTTTGGATTGCTGCTAAGCCTCACACGTTCAATCCCTGAACAGAACGCGCTTGTCCACAGGGGCGAGTGGCGCCGACAAACCGGCCGTGAGCTTGCGGGCAAAACGCTCGGCATCCTCGGTTTTGGCCGAGTAGGCAAAGAGGTAGCGAAGCGCGCCATGGCGTTTGGCATGAACGTGAAGGTCTTCAATACGTCTTGGTCCGGTCAGCACACTGCGTATCTTGAGCACCTCACAAAGGTATTCAGTGACTCGCTCTTCTCAGAGTATCCGCCGACCATTTCTCGCGCCCCTCGCGATGAGGATCTCTTTCCTCAGGTGGACTTCCTCTCTGTTCACATGAGCCTAACGCGCGACAATCAGCACTTCATCAACCGCAGGCGGCTCAATATGTGCCGGCGTGGGGTGTACATCGTTAACGTAAGCCGCGGTGCGCTGATTGATCAGCGCGCGATGGCCGATGCTGTACGGAGCGGGCAGGTCGCAGGATATGGAGCCGACGTCCTCGATCCTGAGCCGGTGCAACCGGATAATCCGCTCGTTGGTCTGGCAAACGTCCATCTCACTCCACACGTAGGAAGCCGCACGTACGAAAGCGTCGTTCGGCAGGGAAGTGCGGCAGTTAGCAACCTCGTTTCGGCGTTGCAGGGTGCGGGACAGCCTCAGACGGCCGGTGGAATGAGCTAATCTGCTCGTTGGTCCGACATCTTCAAAACTCCAAGGCCGTTCAGATGAGTTCGTCTCAATCAGCCAAAGGCGGTTATCCTTTATAAAGAGGAAGGAAAAACGAGACTCGCGAGTACAGTGGGCAGCGCAAACGGTTTGGCGGTCAAGCCTCCATCGCCGTCCACTAGTCTGATCAACCCCGAGGGTAGCGCCCCTAAAGAGCTGCAGGGCGCGCCTCGAGCTCGCTCGGTAACTCACGTGGTAAGCGTGCCTGAGACGTAACAGATAAGGATCCGTCACTGGAGAGGCATTGAAACAGCCTTGAGATAGAGCCGGAGCCGTCGAGGAGTGGGTTTTTACGGGATGATTCGATGTTTGCCGGCGACCAGCTCAGTTTATGGCCGTGTTGCAGTGGAGTGACCGCCGGGGTAGTTTCTCCGCCTTACATGCGATTCCTCTCATTCCTTCCCAAATCGTACCTTAGCTGGTTCGTTGGCCACGCAGCGCGACTGCCGCTTCCTCGGCCGCTGGCACGATTCTCTATCTCGCTCTTCGCGCAGGCATACTCGATTGACCCCACCCTTGCGACGAGGCCGCTCGACAGTTTCTGCTCAATTGGCGATTTCTTCACGCGCGACCTTAAGCCCGAATTCCGCCCAATAGGAGAGGGGCCAGTATGCCCGGTCGATGGAACCCTGCGGTCGTGCCAAGTCCTCTCAGCATCCGGGGAGGTGGCGCAGGTTAAAGGAAAAAGCTTCTCTATCTCAGAGCTGCTCGCGGGCGATGATGTGGCTAAGCGCTGTGAGCGGGGACAGCTCTGGAACTTCTACCTCTCTCCGCAGGATGCTCACCACATCCACTCCCCCGTCGATGGGCATATCGTCAGAACGATACATATCCCAGGAAAACTATGGCCAGTAAACGACTGGGCGCTCGCCTCGATTGATCGGCTCTTTGCTGTCAATGAGCGCGTGGTGTCCGTTATTGAGAGTAGCGAGGGCTTAGTCGCTGTCGTTATGGTTGGAGCTACTAATGTGGGGCGTATCAAGCTTGCGTACAGTGATCTGGTTACCAATCGATATCCTTGGGGCCGGAAGGCAACCACAACGGTAGAACATGAAGTGCCGATCGCGGTTCGACGAGGCCAGAAAATCGGCACCTTCATGATGGGCTCGAGCGTTCTGCTGGTAAGTGAGCAGCAGCTCGCAGCGGTGCCATCGGCTTCAATGCTGATACGAGTCCAGTATGGCGTGCCACTATCCAATCTGGCTCGATAGCTGCAGCTTCCTAGGCACGCGAAAAATTCGCCCTAGTTGGCTAGACAACTTCGGAAAACTCATCTGAATCCTTCGGCTCCATTTTTAGTAGTGTATTCGCGCAATTGTCTGCGAACTTGCGTTAAGCTCTAAACACCTTCTGGCATTTTGGAACCTTAGAAACATGAAGAGGCTTGAATCTCTCTCTGCAGTTGAACGTGAAATCCTGTATCTCACGGTAATGGACGCTGCTGCACCGGCGGCAAAAATAGCCAAAAAAGTCGGCTGCAAACCACATGCTGTGCAAGCGGCTTTGGCGAAATTCCAAGCTCGCGACATCATTTCGAGACGTGTCATGATCAACGTGTTCCGTCTTGGGTATTCGCTGCACTCGATCTACATCAGCCTCTCAGTCGAAGGTCAGCGGTTCCGAGAGGAAATCGCCCAGCATCTGGCCTCTTACCCAGCTACGAGCGTCGTCCTCGAGTTGAGTGGTGAATACGACTTCTTCGTCTCTCTCGTAGTTCGAGATGCGCTAGAGCTTGCTCGATTCAACTATGAGCTCTCGGAGCTTTTCAGTGGAGCTGTGCTAAAGAAAGATGTCGCTGTGGCTGTCAGCAACACCGAATTTGGCGAGAAGGTCCTTCTTCCGGGGGATGGGTTGTACTCAGAGTGTACGTATTCCGCAGACCAAGAGAAGCACGACGTCGATTTCGTTGATCGCCGCATACTGCATTGTATCAGTAATGAGACGTTCTCTTCTTCGGCCCAGGTAGCACGAGTGCTGGAAATTCCGCCCTCGACCGTTGAGTACAGGCTCCGCAAGCTGCGCGAGCGAGGGATCATCTGTGCTGACCTCAACGAGTTGCGGGGCTCTGAGGTCGGTCTCTGCAACTACATGCTGTTAGTAGGGATGAAGGGGTTTCCGTCAGAGACGCACGCCGATTTCCGGGCGTTTCTTAGGAAAAACCCGGCTGTATCAAGCCTCTCCTTTGAGGTAGGCTACTGGGACTATCGTCTGGGTGTTTCGGTGCAGGCTGAAACCGAAGTTGCTGCACTCGTGTGCGATATGCGGCAGAACTTCGACACTCGCATAGCTTCAGTGCAGACTCTCCCCCTCTTCTATGCTCACAAGGTCAGAGACTACCCATTCCCACCGAGTGAGATTGAATAGCGAGCCCCCAAGCGAGGCAGTTTTGCCGATTTTCCCTCGCATCATGTTTTGTCCTGCGTTAGTCCTAGGGGTCTTCGTGGAAGGTGTCGAAAGCTCTGCGTTGCTTCGTTAAGCCTAACCGGTGAGTTGAATGACCAGAGCAGCGACTGCGGTAGTGCGCGAGTAGGGCTAAAGGGCTATGAAACGACTGCCAGCAGTTCAGCAGCGAATTTTAACGGAGATTACCTGGGATGCGCGTGCCTCGGTTGAGGACGTTGCGCGGCGACTTAACCTGCGTGGGCATACCGTTCGACACGCTATCCAGTCTCTTCAGAAGTCCCTTGATCTCTCGCCTCTGTGCTGGACCCACCCCTACCTACGGGGCCAAGCGCCGTATCGCGTGTTCTTTTCCGTTAACCCATCGGGCTCAAAGCGGGTCAAGGCCCTCGTGGCCCGACTAAAATCGCTGAGTCAAGTTTCTTGGATGGCATCGCTGATCGGACGTTACCAGTTCGTCCTGGGGTTGCGTGCCAAAGGGCTTTCGGGCGTTACCGACCTATTCGCTCAAATAGACGAGGAATTTGAGGGGGTAATTCTCGAGAGGAATATCTCTGCAATTCTTAAGCTATCCCAGTTCGTCCCCTGGCTAGCGCATGTCGGCTCAGGTGGGCGAAACGCATGGCAGTACTCGGTGACTGAAACGCGGGCCAACATCGATGCAGTGGATGAAGCGGTGCTGGTCGAGTTGCAGCGACGCCCGCTTGTCTCCATGAAAGACCTTGGAAAGGCGTGCGGTCTCCCGCCATCGACAGTTTCCTACAGGACAGAGCGGATGCTGCAAAGCGGTGTCATCATCGGATTCGCATTTGGGTATGACGAGAGGATACTCGGTAGAGAGGCGCTGGTGCTCTCGGTTTCAACTGGGGGGCTAGGAGGCCATTGCTTTGACGCGCTCTTCGATCTTGCTCGGCGACATCCCCAGGTGAGCTGGATCGCTCAGACCCTCGGTGAGTGGGACGTGGAGTTTGGAGTAGTCCTGGATGAGGTTCAAGACCTGCACGGAATATTGCATGAGATACACTCGGTTGGTCGCGTCAATGTACAGGGGGTGAGCAGCCATGCAATTATTCATACGCTGAAGGACTAACCCCACTACCATGCCAAGAATAGGGCATGCTCAGGGGAGTGCTCTGCGCTGCAGACTGCGTTCGCAGTCGCTGGGCGGGTTTTGCCAATGTTCCTTATGTGGTAGACCCCTAGAGGGGCATTCCGAATGTGTACGAAGAAGACGGCGCGCCAGGTATGTTTAGAGCTTGTAAACGTGCGTTTTGCACATTGATAGGAGCCTGGGCGACTCGACTCGCCGTTGCACTCCTCTCGCTCTCCTCTATCTCTGCGACCCTGGTCTTGGCTGAGGAGCCTGCGCCTGCGAAGCCTCAGGAAGTAGCGGTTGGAATGTACCTCAACAGGCTCTCCAAGGTTTCTCACAAGGAGGGAAGCTTCGACATCGATGCCTGGCTCTGGTTCCGCTG
>CANLJX010000143.1 GCA_947491545.1 Deltaproteobacteria bacterium | reverse complement strand
TGAGGAGGCCTCGCTCGGTATTTCGCAGTCGTCAATTGTCGATAACGACAAGGACTTTCAAGAGCGGGTCAGCTTCATGCACGAGAAGCACAACACCGACGTAATCGCGGAGGAGTACATAGAAGGTCGGGAGCTGTACGTGGGGTTGATCGGCGATGAACGCCTGACGGTTTTTCCGGTCTGGGAGCTGGTGTTCGAGAAGATGCCGGAGGGAGCCCCTCGTATTGCAACGCGGAGAGCCAAGTGGGATGCGAAATACCAGAAGAAGCACGGTATCACGAGTCGGGAAGCCTCTGATCTGACAGCCGAGCTGCGTTCAAAGATAGAGAATGTGTGCCGCCGAACCTACCGCGCCTTAGGCATTACGGGGTACGCGCGCATTGACCTTCGCTTGAAAGAGAGCGGGGAGGTCTATGTGATTGAGGCCAACCCTAACCCCGAGATCGCTCATGGCGAGGACTTTGCCGATTCGGCCCTTCAAGCCGGTCTTTCGTACGAGGCGTTATTACAGAAGATTCTCAATATTGGATTGAGGAGAGCTGGGCGATTATCGGCGGCGTAGGTCCCGTCGCTCAACAAATCTAAGATCCTGAAGCGGGTTTCTCTCTAAAGAGGGCAGGAACCTCTCCAGCCATATTCTCTGTACCCTCGGTGTTAGTAGGGGCGTGCCGGATTCGAAGAGCTCTTTTTCCAGGCCGTGGGAGCGGGCAGCAAGGGTGCGGACATCAAGAACGAAGTCCCCGTCAATAGTATCGGAGTAGTCTTCGACCTTGGTCGTTACCAGGATAGGGTCTGTTGAAAGAGCTTTAGTGCCGGTAGTCGCCAGAGCGTGATGCAGGGTTAGGACATCTACCAGTGGCGTTAGTCTGGGGTCCAGTATAGCTGGAGGTGTGAACCCGCCGGCCTCCGCGGCTGACCCCTGCTCGTCGATAAAGGCTGGAACACCCGCAAGACCCTTGTGGACATGAGCCATTCCTATGCGCCAGGCTGAAAACAGCTCGAGCGTCGTGGCGAGATAGCGGCCGATCTCACGACCGAGCCCTTCCGGAGCAGCTCGTCCGGCTGACTCGGGAACCGAGGCCGCAAACCCCCGAAGGAGCACTTGTGGTGACGAGACATCGAGAGCTATCACCTTGTTCTGGCCGTTCTCTGCAAGGATTCCCTCCGGCCGAAGACCGGCTGCCTTGAGGTCAGCGGCGGAGTCGGACGCCGTCGCCGCCGACCAGTCAGGGCGCCACTCCTTTAGGCAGAAAGAAACTTTAGCTTTGAGCCATGTGGTGTCGACCAGAAGAGCGTGCACGATCGAGGTCTGGCGGTGACTTTGGCTGAAGAGGGCGAGCGAGAAGTGTCGTCGCTGGTCGCTCCTGATGGGCAGGGTGTGCGTCGAGGGCGGCGAGAATACAAGCAGTCCTGGCGTGCACAGAACCTTCACCTGCGGAAGAAGGGGCAGGTTGTGATCAAACACCGAGGAGACTGCTCTAAGGGGATCAAGTTGCTGCTTTAGGGGGGGATCTGAGGCCGCTGAGAAGAGGTTCGTAATAAAGACGCCGTGCCCCGGAAATGACCGAAACTCGTCGGAATGGACGAGGTGGACGTCCCCTAAACAGAGGGCCGAGCGAACCAATGGGCTGAAAACATGCCCTGGAAGGCGGCGTAGGTCGAATTCAAATGCTGCGGCGTGGTCCGTCGACAGAGAGCCTAATGCCTGCATGAGCTTGAGTCGTCGGCGGAACTTGGCAGGAAGGGGCTGGGAGCTTGAGGCGGGCGGCTCTGCCCCCGCTAGCTTCGCTAGGGCCTCTAAGTGAACAGTCTCAGGCTCGCCAAGTTCGAACCCTCGCGCCGTTACTCTAAGAATCCTTTCGAAAAGCCCGGTGGCGCCAAGCTGCGAAAGAGCGGTCGAGAGGTCACGGCAGGCACCATCGGGGGGTGGGAGCGCGGCCCAAAGGTTAGCGATACTGAGAGCCATATTCGCGGACTTTTCGGGAGCTGCAGGGTCCTTTGGAAGCTCTGCCATCGAGAGGAGGTACGCCCGCTGCAGCGTAGGAGTGCGGCGTGCGCGACGAAGCTCTGCGTGGGCCGGGATAATCTGCCATGCATCGCCAAAGCCTGCCCGAATCGCCGCGCGCGTGGCGACCCTAACTTCGCCCCACACTGAAGGTGCCTCGGCGCGAAGCTGGGGGACGATGGAGCAGAAGGCACGGAAACAGGCCGCGCCGGCAGCCGGGCCACTAGGGGCAGCATTGCGAAGCAGTGCGGCGAGGCAGCTTAGGTCTTCAGCCTGAGCGCTTTCGGCGAGAAGCGGGTCAAGATCGCGGAGAAGTCGGTGGTTTTGAGCGGGACGTCCCGGCTCCAAGGGCGCTAGGAGCAAGATCTCGCCGAGCGCACGGACGGAACTGCCCGCCTGACGACCCGACAACCCGGGACGGAGCAAACTGAGCGCTGTCAGGTACGGGAGAAGCGTTCGGCGCTCTTGTGTAAGGTCAGGGGGCGGGCAAGCTCCGCCCTGCGCTTTCGCGTTTAAGCTGCGAAGAGCTGCGTCCGCCTTAAAGAGCTCCGTAAAAAGCTCTGTTGTCAGCTGGTCCTCTGGAGGAGATTGCTCCAGGAGATCTGAGCAGAGTTTTAACGTTATAGCGACTGGCGCACCAGCCGCGAGGAATGGCTTCGCAGCGTCACAGAGGTTCGCGACGACGTTCTCTGAGGTAGCCGGGCTCAAAAGCGGGGCAAGCTCTTGGATGAAGATGTCGACATCACTCCGCGTTAGATTAGTGGAGGTAGCTAGTAAGTCTCCGAGGAGCACAAGCTTCGCGCTGGGCCATACCAGGGCTTCTGCGCTGTTTCGCCCAGGGAGAACCGATCCCGCCGGATCGGGTTTGTGTGTGGGCTCTTGTCGACCAGGTTGATTGCTCAAAGGCCGGAACTCCTACATGCATGGAGAGGTGGTTGGCCGGCCGAGAGACTAACATACACCGAAGAAAAATAGCACTTTCGCGGGGGTGTGGTTTGCGAGGTTGAAGGTGGCGGGTTAATCTCTAACCATGCGGGGCTTTCTTGTCGCTATAGCGCTCTTTCTGTCAGTTTTTGGTGCCTTTAAGGGGTGGGATGCGTACCAGTTCGTGAATAGTGCGGTGCGGATCGAGGGTCGGGTCTATGCCGTGGAGCCGCTGGCAGGCCCACCGAAACCCCGTCAGAAAATCCCCGTGCACGTGGAGTACGAGCTAAACGGCCGAACCGAGCGGGGGGAGACGCGCATGCCTATGCTCGGAAAGCTTAGCGTTGGGGACACTGTGCCTTTGTGGGTCGCTCCGAGTGACCCAGCGAGACCCGTCTTGGCACAACCGTCAGCAATCTTTGCAGGCCCTCTAACGTACTTAGTTGTCGGTTTGCTCGGCCTGTTACTGACACTAATGTACCGAGCACAGAAATAACGGCTCAGCGCCACACTGGGTGGAATGTTCGCGTACTACTCTTCGAAGTCGCCACCGACATCGCCCATGTCGTCGAGACCCAGGGCGGAATCCTCTTCAACGTGCGGCATTACGTCGGTTTCAAGCTTCGTGTCGTCGATGTCGTCTTCAAGCGACTTCGGATCAGGAGGGGGAACCTTAGCGTCTGAAACCTCTTTCGCTACCGGCGTTACAGCTGGCGAAGCTTTGGGGTTTGAGGCCACAAGCACCCCATCTGCATGAAGCGGAGGTAGGGAGAGGTCCAGGTGGTGAGTGGACCCCGTCTTGCTGCGCTCCTCCTCCCCTGAAGCGATAACTGGTCCAGCGCCGAGCAGGGCGCCGGCGGACATTAATGCGATGACAAATAGCGATCTCACAGACCCCTCTCGGTAAAGCTACGACCGGGGGGATCTTTGCCGTTTGAATCGGATCTTTCAAGCCCCAATAGGTCGCTCTTTGAGAGGATTTTCGCGGTTGTGCTCCAATACCCGTGGCTCTAGACTGTAAAGAAGGGATTTCACGGAGAAAGTCACTATGCGCATCACCCAGCTTCTGCTCGCCATTCCTCTCGCTCTCACTGCATGTGCCGGCGCTCAGTACCACCGCGATGCCGTTTCCAGCGACCGAAAGTCAGCCATCACGGTAGGGGCCGTCCAGCGCGAAGTGCGCGTTGGTATGTCTGGGGCAGAAGTTGCAGAGGCGCTCGGCTCGCCTAACGTGGTTACTACCGATGAGGAGCGCCGGGAGGTTTGGATTTATGACAAGATCTCTACAGAGAGGGCGTACTCAGTCGACCAGGGGGGGATTGCAACCCTGATCCTGGGAGGCGCGCTCATTGGAGACGGCGGAGTTGGGGGAGGAGTTGCTCCGTCGTATTCGTCGAGCAGCGGCGCAGCGGCTACAACCCAGAAGACACTGACCGTCATAATCAAGTTCGACCAGGGCGGCCGAGTGCGCGACTTCAAGTATCACTCGTCGACCTTCTAGTGGCTTGAACAGCAGGCGCAAGGCAGGTTGCATGTCGTCAAAATCCGGTCGTTGTCGTGGATTTCTGCTCGGGCTGTTGTTTGCTGCCGTGGCTTCCGGCTGCCTCCCGGCGATTCCCCCAGAGGCCCTCACCCTTCAACCCGAGGCAGCAAACCTACGCGTTCAACAGACTCGTAGGTTCGACACTAACAACGAGGGCGAACTGCTCCAGGCCTCGCTAGGGGTCCTTCAGGACATGGGATTTGAGCTCGACGAGTCGGAAGCAAGGCTTGGGGTTCTCGTCGCCTCGAAGACGAGAGACGCAACCGACGCCACGCAGGTCGCAAGCAAAATCCTCGTTGCAGCCTTCGCTAGCCAGAACATGCCGATTGATGTAACGCAGCGCATTCGTGTGTCGCTCATCACTCGAATTATCTCGCCGAAGGAGTCCACCGTTCGCATAACGTTTCAGCGCATAGTCTGGAACGATATGGGGCAGGTGTCGCGCTCTGAGAGCCTCGATGACCCTGAGCTGTACCAGGAGTTTTTCTTTAAGCTCTCAAAGTCGCTCTTTCTCGAAGCGCACGGAATTTAGGAGACCAACATGAAGACCCTTATCGCTGTCGCTTGCTGCGCCATGCTGGTTCTTGGAGGCTGCGCCCCGATGCACGAGAGGATTCTCGACACCGAGCAGTCACAGGTCCAGCTCCGCTCGATCCAGTCGCGCGCCTTCGACACTACCGACCGAGAGAAGACGCTGCGTGCAGTGATAGCGACACTGCAGGACTTGGCGTTCGTTGTCGATAAGGCTGACCTCGAGCTAGGCACCGTTTCTGCGACAAAAGTCGACGGTTACTTCCTGCGTATGACCGTCTCGGTGCGCCCGCGCGGGAAGACCGAGATGATCGTGCGCGCAAACGCACAATTCAACGATCGCCCGGTTACCGATCCGAAGCCGTATCAGAGCTTCTTTGCGGCGCTTGAAAGGGCGATGTTTCTTAGTGCGAATGCCGTGGATTGAGTCGGGCCCGGGTTCACTTGATGGTCATAGGGGCTTTAGGGCTGTACTTTGACTGGATGGTTCCGCCGCCGGGCTTTGGGCTGCTGACTCGGTAGCGCACGGTGTAGCGCCCCGGAGAGAGTTTGCGGACAGTAACGCGGTTTTTAGCCGTGACAAGTTGAATGCGCTTTCGTGTCGAGTTTTCTTTTATCGTCACAGAGTACCGCACTCGCGCAGCAGCGGCGGGATGGGTCGCCGATGCCTGACTGGCCGGCGGGCTAAATTCTTGAAAGAAAATTGTTACCGCTCGCTTCTTGACGACGAGGTCGGGTGGGCTGTCAATCGGTGCGCCTTCGGAGAGGGGAGGTGGCGGTAGCTCGATGGCGACTCGGTAGACCTGGCTCTCTGTCGTGGTCAGAGGCGCGAGATTGCTGGCACTTGATTCAAATGCGGTAAAGAATTTCCGCGCGCTGAAACCCGCGCCGCCAATAGTCGGAAGGCTGCTGTCGCCTCCCTGGCCGAAGAGGTAGCCGCCCCCAAGAGATGAGCGCTGACTCGTAAGCCAGACCAGACCCGACGACAGGCTTTTCAGGTAGGTCTGGCGGTTCACGAGGGCTGTGGAGTCGGGGAGGGTGGTCAGGTCGCGCGCGGCACTCGAAAACACAACATAATCGCCGTTTGGTCCCATACGCGCCGAGAAAACGCCGAGTGCGCTCGGAGCGCCGTTAGCATCGGTGTTAACTTGCGAGGGGTAGTCGTTAGCAGTGGCAGCCCTGTTCCAGTATAGGTCGAACTGCGCCTGGCTCCCGTTGTAGGAGCGCGCCATCTTGAAGAGCCGAACTTCTCCTGAGTACGAGAGGCTCCCACCCACGGTCATGAGATTGTTTGCGCGGGCGTAAGAAGACACGAGAGCTGGCGGCGTCTTTCCTGCGTGGTCTTGCACGAAAGTGTCGAACCGGGCGCTATTAGCGCCTAGCTCTGCGCTGTTAGTAGAATAGATGATCGT
This sequence comes from Deltaproteobacteria bacterium, assembly GCA_947491545.1. GTDB lineage: Bacteria > Bdellovibrionota_C > UBA2361 > UBA2361 > OMII01 > OMII01. The sequence goes on along the minus strand of CANLJX010000143.1, from coordinate 313 downwards.
TTGCCCGTCCGCGCTCATTGAAAGATCCCTAAAATCCCCGTCGCCTTCTGCGGGAACTTTCACGACCTCCACGACCCATTTACCAGAGGAGGCCTTCGTGATTGTAGCCACAAATGGCTGCAGGTAGATCCGATTTGCTGGTGGTCCGGTTGACGGATCGGTTAGGTTCCCGGCGGTACTTAAAAACGCTACTCGGTACTTCAGCGGCGATTCGCCTACGAGTGCTACGGATCCGCCTGTGCTGTTTGAGTTGCCTCCCTCTCTCTCCGAGCCAAAGGCTCGGCTCACCAGGATTTGCTCTCCTGATGGCATA
>CANLJX010000142.1 GCA_947491545.1 Deltaproteobacteria bacterium | reverse complement strand
GAGCCCTTCGCAAGCTGCAACGGAAGGAGGGGTTATCGAAGGGGGAAGCGAGGAAAGCGTTGAGACGGCTTGAGGTCACCTACGTGGTGTCGATCGTCAAAGCTGCCGGGGCAGGTGCGGCATCAGTCATTCCGGCAAGAACTTTTAGGCGCCCCTCCTGGGAATACCGCAAGAAGAAGAATCAGCTGACTGCGCGCAATTTAAAGCCAGGCTCCTACACATTGACCTGGCGCGCTGTCATAGCAACAAAGCGGCCGCCGGTGGAGATCGGAACTGCGGTGTCCAGATTCACGACGAAATTTACGATACCAGGCCGTAACTAGAGAGCTGCGGGCAGAAATCGGATTTCTCCTCTGTAACGCCCAATGGCATCGAGGCAGGAACCCGTCTACAATCGGCGCTGGAGCTCGCTTCGCATGTTTCACTTCTTCTTTTTTCGCTCTCCCGCGCGCCAACGTCGTGAGCTGCTCGCAGCCATTTCGTATTGCGACATACCGCTGCATCCAGCGGTCGAGCGGCAGCTTGCGAAGATCCGTAGCATGAGAGTCGAGAGGTCGCCGCAGATTCGTTCGGTATGGGGACTCTTTGTTTGGGTCTTTGGTGGGGTGCGCGACCTCATCCGCGAAGTGGCGCTCTGGAGCGGGATAGGCGCTCTCGTCGTGCTGGTAGCCGTGTTTATCACTCGGGAGCTCTTCCAGCCGGAGCGCCCTGTACTGAGCAGCATGCTGCTGGCAGCCCTGTTCCTCGGTCTCAAGCTGCTGCAGGCAGGCATTGACTTTAAGAACGCCTGTCGCCGCCTTCAGGTTCATCGCGGCGTGCAGGCCGCGCTCTTCCTGCTCGTTAACCAGAAACTCGCCGACATCGCCCCTGCAGGGCGAGAGCGGTTCTCGAAGGGACAGCTCAAGACTCTTGTTGGCTCTGATGTCGAGTCGATTGAGGATTTTCTCAGCGGCGCGTTGCAGCAGTTTGTCCCGCTAGTGATTTCGTGTGTGGTGCTGCTGCCAGCGCTGTGGCTCGTCTCTGGCACAGCCGGGCTAGTGGGGATGGGGACTGCTCTTGTGGTGCTGCCGCTGGCGCTCCTCGGGGCTTGGTCGGTTGAGATCTTCCAGAAGAAAGCCCAGTTCGAACAGGATAGGCTTACGACGGCGATCGGAGAATGGGTCAAGAACATTCGCCTCGTTCGGTTTCTGGGCTGGGGCAGGGCGGTAGAGCGAGAGGTCAACGACCAGCTCGGGCGCTACATAGTCATCTCTGCGGTCCGCCACGCTGCTGTTATCATCGTGTGGGCACTCAGCTACTCGTGGTCGATGTTGCCCCTGCTGGCGCTCTTCCTGTTTGCATCGAGCCAGGGAGAGTCGGTTTCATTGATGGAGGTCTTCTCCTCTTTTTGGCTCCTCGACCACATCGTGACACAGCTCCAGTGGGTGCCGTACTCGTTATCGATGTACGGTTCTGCTGCTGCCGGGGCGCATCGTATTCTCGACCTGCTCAGCCAGCCGAATCTCTCGGACGCACTCAAGCCAGCGCCGGAGGGAGTTGAACTTCCGCTCGGCGAGCCGATGGCAGTTGTGTTCAAGGGGGTAACCGTTCGGCACAATCACAGGACCGCCCTCAACAGTCTCAATCTGGAGCTCTTTCTCGATCAGCGGACAGCGATCGTAGGACCCGTCGGAAGCGGAAAGACAACCTTGCTTGAGGCGCTTCTTGGCGAACTACCGATATCAGATGGGGAGATCGACGTGCGCTTCTCCTGCGGGCGCACAGCGCCCCTGTGGCGGGCAGACGCCTGTTCTCGGCTGCGTTCAGCAGTTGCCTACTCGCCACAACAGCCGTTCCTCTCGAATGCGTCAATGCGGCTGAACATTGACCTATCTGGCCAGGCTTCCCTCGAAGATGTGCAGATGGCGGTGATGGCTTCGCAGCTCGCCCAGGATCTTGCACTCTTCCCGCGGGGTCTTGAAGAGGAGGTTGGTGAGTCGGGGATAAATCTTTCGGGCGGGCAGAGGCAGCGTGTCAGTTTGGGGCGCGTGTTCATCTCTCGGCGACCGATTTTCGTGCTAGACGACCCCCTGAGCGCAGTGGACTCGACCACTGAGAAAGCTCTTATGGACGCTATTCTCCTTGCAGCCAGAGGGCTCGTAATGGTCTCTCACCGGCTGGCTGAGCTTGAGCGCTGTGACCGGGTTCTCGTGCTGCGAGACGGCGGTATTGCAGAAGATGGCGACCCTAAGCAGCTAGCCAACCGCGCTGAATCAGAGTTTTCGCGATTCCTGCTTGCCCTGGAGGAGCATGAACGCTGATCAGTTTACCACCGAGGAGCGGGCGGGTGAGGTACAGGGGAGCCTGCGGGTCCTGTGGCGGTACCTGTGGGAGGTGCCGTACGTGGGAGTGCTGCTCATTCCAAACGTGGTCTTCGCACTCGTGCCAGCAGTGCTTTACCAGCTCTTCATGTGGTTGAGCGGCAAGCTCGCTGAGTGTGGGTCGCTGGCGGAGTGCTCTCCAGTGCAGATCGTTGGGGGAATCCAGTTGGAGCCGGCAATCCCCCTCCTGTCGCTGCTTGCGGTGGTTGTCATCATCGCCCGGTTTACGGAGTGGTGCGTCATAGAGTGCGGGGGGCAGATCGCAACTCGAGGCCTGCTTGAGAAGATGGTGCGCGGCGTAGGAGGTGTTCGAACTACCTTCTTTGATGAGTACCCTAGCGGAAAGATCATCAATCGCCTCGTGAAAGATGCGGATCAGCTCCGCGCGACAGCGCCGATTCGGCTCGGCGATTCCACCGCTTCTGTGGTTGAGCTTGCCGTCACCGCCGCGGTGATGGGGATCGCAAGCCCGTGGGCGGCCGCTGTGGCATTTCCGATGCTACTCTTTTTCTTCTACGTGCAGCGAAACATCGCCCCGATGTTGCAGCGAGTCTTGATGCTGCGTTCGGCTCGGTTCGGAGAGGTGATTCATCGCGAGACTGACGTGATTGAGGGGGTTCGGGCATTTGTGCTGTACGGGCAGCTCTCTGCCCTGATGGGAAGACTGAGCGATTCCCTGTACCGCTTCATGCAGATGCACTTCCTGCGTGGCACGATTGAGGCTTGGGGCAGGTTTCTGTCTGATGTCGGCATCGCTCTCTACGGGACGGGGGTACTGGTGGTCGTGTGCCTAGGGCTTCACTACGGGACGCTCTCTCCGGTTATGGGCGTAGTTGTCGTCAGCGCATCGTTTCGCCTCGGCTCAGTCTTCTCGTGGCTCACGTGGTCATTTGGGCTGATATTCGAGACTGCCGGACATGCCCGTCGAGTATTTGAATACGTTGATCTGCCGCGTGAGGAGACCGAAGAGGGATTTGTGCCGCCCCCTCGTGAGGAGTCGCCGCAGGTGCCCGATGGGGACCTGCGCATTGAGGCGTACTCGATGAGCTATCGTCCGCAGACACCGGTCATCTTCGAGCGGCTCTCACTATCAATTGAGCGCAACACCAAAGTTGGGTTGATTGGCAGGACGGGAGCGGGAAAGTCGAGCCTTGTTCAGGCGCTCTTCCGGATGGTGTACGTGCGTTCGGGGGATATCAAAGTCGGTAGCGAGTCGATCCTCGCCATGCCGATAGAGCAGGCCCGATCGCTCTTTGCCGTTGTTCCGCAGGATCCTTACCTCTTCGAGGGCACAGTGCGCTCAAATGTCGATCGAATGGGGGAGTTTGCAGACGAGCAGGTGTCTGAAGCGCTCAATGCGGTTCAGCTTCCGCTCGACCTCTCGGCTAATTTGCTTGAGGGGGGAAGCAACCTGAGTCTCGGACAGCGGCAGCTCGTGTGCTTGGCGCGGGTCATGCTGTCAAGGCGGCCGTTCGTAATCATGGATGAGCCGACCAGCGGTGTTGATGCGATAACGGATGCTATCATTCAAGGCGTGCTGCGGGATGCGCTCCGGGACCGGACGATTATCACCATTGCACACAGGCTTGAGACCCTGGCCCGGATGGATCGAATAATCGAGCTTGAGCACGGAGTGATTGTCCGGGATGGAACTCCGAGTGAAATCATGCGGGTAATAACGCCTGAAGAGCTCGCCTAGAGCTTTTTTTCGCTGCTAACGGCTGCCTATGGCGACTGGAATGCCGTCACCACGCTCAAAGGCTTCAGCGATGCGCTGCTGATCCAGAAACTGGGCATCCTGGCCCATGGCATTGATGAGCTGGACGAGCTCCTCAGGGTTTGGCTCCGGCAGCACGAAGCGCTCATCTCGCTCCACCGGCCGGTGCACTTCAAGAAAGAGTATGCCATCCCGCCAGCCTGCCTTGATTGGCTTGTCGATGATCCGGACACTCGTGCCCACAGGGATGATGTCGTACAGCTCCTCGATATCCTCAGGGTAGAGGCGGATGCAGCCGTGGCTGACGCGCATCCCGATGCCGTACGATCGACTCTCGTCGGTGCCGTGAATGAGGTAGCTTTTGAGCCCGAGCCGCAGGGCGTGTCGCCCGAGCGGGTTGTCTTCAGCGCCGCCGGGAATGAAAGGCGGCAGTGGGTCGCCTGCTTCGATATGCTCAGCGCGGATATTTGGAGTTGGTACCCATGCGGGATCGATCACTTTTCCGGTAATGCGCGTGGTGCCAAGAGGCGTGCGCCAGTCCACATTCCCCACACTAACAGGGTAGGTGAGAACAACGCCGGCGCGTGGCAAGAAGTAGTAGAGCCGCAGTTCGGCCAAGTTTAGCACCACCCCTGTGCGCGGCTCCGGCGGCAGCACGTACCGAGCTGGTATTCGAACGGGATCGCCGACAGGCGGAACCCAGCGATTCATGCCAGGGTTCGCCGCGAGTATCTGGTCGTGACCGATGTCGAAGGTGCGCGCGATATCAAGCAGTGACTGGCCGCGTCGGACGGGAGTTGTGCCCACGGCTCCGACGACGTCTTCGCCCTCTGGTGGCAGTGGCAGCTGCTCCGAGCTGGCGACTCCCGAAAGAGTCGCCAGCCAGGCGCACGCCACGAGCATTGCGCGTCGCGTAAAGCGGCCGATGCCTACTTGCGCATGGTGTGACGGAAGCCTCGGTTGAGAGCTTCCTCGGTGCTCAGTGAGCGGGCATCTGCCTCGCGAGCCTTGACCATAGCTTGCTCGGAGAGGCGCTGCGCGTCGCGTGCTTCGGCCTGCACCTTGGCCAGCTCGGAATTTGAGGCGCAGCCAGCCGAAAAAATCGCGGCGAGCGTAGCGCACGAGAGGAAGAGGGGGCGATCGATTCTCATAGTTTCTCCTGTACCTAACGGGTGAAGCCGGTATCTTGCCAGGGAATATGCTGCTCACGTGTAAGGCTGCTCACGTCGGGCACAGCCCCAATCTCGTGTGGTATTTTGCCTGAAGATCGGACAGTATGAGCCCGATCACGGAGGCCCTTGATGAAGCAGCTGCTTAACTGGGAACATTGGAGCAATGACGAGATTCGGGCCCTGCTCGATTTCGCTGCGTACATGAAAGGCCACAGAACCTATTACAATGGCGCAATGCTCGGGCGCAGCATCGCCATGATCTTCCAGAAGACATCGACGCGCACGCGCGTGTCGTTTGAAGCAGCGATGACAGAGATGGGTGGGCACGCCATCTACATCGATTGGGCCACATCAAACTTTGAGCTCACCGACATCGCTTTCGAGAGCAAGTACCTGTCGCGCAACGTCTCGCTAATTGTTGCCCGCATGAAGAAGCACGAGGAGCTAGCCCGCATTGCGGAAGGATCTGAGGTTCCCACCGTAAACGGCTGCTGCAACCTCTTTCACCCGTGCCAGAGCCTTGCGGATATGCTCACCATCCGGATGGATGCCGGAACAGTTGAAGGGCTCACCCTGTGCTACGTCGGCGTGCACAACAACGTGGTCAATTCGCTGATTGAGGCAACGGCGGCTCTCGGCGTGAATCTTGTGCTTGTCACTCCACTCGCTAACCAGGGTGCTGTGATGGAGTCCGTGAACAGCCGCCCGCGCTCTGGTGGCTCGCTTTCTTGGGAGAAGGATGTGCGGCACGCGGCGAAGCACGCTGACTACATCTACACTGATACCTGGGTAGACATGGAGTTCTTCAACGACCCAGCGTTTGCTGAGCAGAAAGCCCAGCGTATCGATCTCATGCTGCCGTACCAGCTGAATCACAAGCTGCTTGAGGGGTCGAAAGCCAAGGTGATGCACGACATGCCGATTCACGCAGGGTACGAGATTTCGCGTGAGCTAGTGAACGATCCGCGCTCTATCATCTTCCAGCAGGCGGAGAACCGCCTCGATGCGCAGAAAGCTATTATCGTGAAGTTGCTCGAGGGCGCGGCTTAGAGGGGCGCGCCTTTCTGAAGCTAAAGAGCTCAAGCCGCCGACGGAAGGGAAACCTTAGAAAAGGTGCCTCTCCGTCGATGCGGCCTGAGGCACTTGTGAGATCGCTAGAACCGAGGGTCATCGGTAGCCAGCTGCCACTTTTGGGGCTCTTTCGGCCACAACTCTACGTCTGCCTGCTCAAGGCGGTAGAGAAGGGTCCCTCCACGTCCACCGAGGATATCCTCTACGTGGCTATTGAGAGGGACCGGAAAGAATTCGACGGGAAACTGCTTCGTAAGCTCTGTTACCGAGCCTTCAAAGATCACCGGGCGCTCACCTGAGGCTGTCAGCACTGCTGAGAGCCGATACAACGTCTGCATAAAACCTCTCCTCTGCCCGTTCGGGCGGCTTGAGAAGCGTGTAGAGTAGGACAAGAGTTAAAAAGTAATCAATTCCTGGCCCGCG
>CANLJX010000141.1 GCA_947491545.1 Deltaproteobacteria bacterium | reverse complement strand
CAGCTCACCTTTGACAAACTTGGAGTAGAATCGCGCCGCGTCAACAAGCTTGCTCGCCTCAACATGGTCTGGATGAGCATCCTCCCAGTACGGCCCAAACAGCAGCTCTGGCTTCACCTCTCGGATAACATTTGCAAGCGCTATGCGACTCGCGGCAGTGTCAAAGACCTCACGATTCTTGAGCCCGAGGTTGCGGCGCTCAGTGATGCCGAGAATCTTTGCTGCAGCCGCAGCCTCACGCGCCCTAGTCTCAGGGTCACCATGCGGTGTTGGCTCCCCATCGGTGAGATCCAACAGGACGACTCTCACACCCTCCGCCCGAAGTGCGGCCATGGTTCCCCCCATCGCTATTTCGGCATCATCTGGGTGAGGTGCGACTACCAACGCTACACGTTCCATCTCTTGCGCTCCTCCTGGATAGTCTCAAGGTAGTATGCAAGACGAACACTCGGATCGTCGAGCTCTCCGCCGAAGCGGCGATTCGGGTCGTCGTAGATTCGGGATACAGGAAGCTCAGTCACGCTGAGCCCAAGGGCCTTGGCCTGGATCCAGAGCTGCAGCGGCATTGAGTATCCAGTCAGCGTAAGTTGAAGCTTGGCCAGAGCTGCCGCGCGGTACGCCTTGAAGCCACAGAACGCATCTGTTAGGGCAAAGCCTGTGGCCTCGTTCACGAGACGGGTGATCTCAACATTTATCCGGCGCCTATCTGGCGGCGCGGAACCATTCCCATCGGTCTCTTCGCGGTACCTGCTTCCAGAAACGATATCCCACCCCTGCTCGATTTCCCGAAAGAAGCGGGCGATCCAGTCGGGTCGGTGCTGTCCATCGGAGTCCATTGTGATGACGTAGTCATACTGGGCTTTGACCACCTCCGCGAAGCCGCGCAGCAAGGTCGCGCCATATCCCCGATTCTCAGGCTGCATAATGATGCGTGTTCGGGGCCCTTCAAGCTGCTTCAAGAGAGCCGCGGAACAGTCGACCGATCCGTCATCCACGAAGAGCACATCGTCGTCGTACACCTGGCGCAACCTCGCGAGGAGCCCTTCGAGATGCTCCTCTTCATTGTATACCGGTATGAGCACTACGCGCTTCGTCATGCGGGCTAGTCCCCGTGCCGATTTCTGAGGAAGGGCGAGACTCTCAAGAGCAGGTGCGCCCGCTCAAATATATCGAGCCACTCTTGCAGCTCTGCTGCGGCCTCATCTGCCGGCGCAGCAACGAGACCAGTGTCACACGCTGCGCCGAGCTCTGTTTGCGCCTTGCGTCGGTACACCGATAGGGGGCGGTCGACGCCACGCGCTACCTCGAACATATCCTCAGAGAGGAACACGGCTGCCGGAACTCGCGCAGCTCCATGGACTCGCAGCTCATCGCGCAGCTCTGGGTCTTGCTGGTTATCAATAAAGCGAAGGTCTATCGTCGGGGACGCCTCTGCGATCGCGGCGAGCATAGGGCATTGCCGCGCGCAATCTCCACACCATGAACCCGACAGGACCAGGACGTTCAGCTTGCGCCTGAAGCTGGCGAGAAGCTTGCTTTGCGCAGGGGAGAGGCTGACCCGCGAGCGAGACTCTTGCCAGCGCTGTTGGTGCGCCACCGGGCTGTCTGCTATGTACGCCTCGTACGGCTTGGCGATCGCGAATGCCCTAGCCCAAAGCTCCTTCCGTTTGTCGAATAAATCTGAACCCATAGGCCCCCCTGTAGGATTAAGGACTACAGCATTTCCCGTCCCGCTGGAATTGTCAAAAGCGGGCCGTGGAGTGGCCCTGCGGCGGCCCCGAGGGCAGCTACAAGTGACCACTCAACTAAAGCGACTGCAGCTTTAAATGTAGTCGAGAATCGTGAGACGGAGCACCTTGGCCGTGACGGAATACGAGGCCTGAAGGGCTGTCTGCGCCTGCGCCAGATTGGCTGCTGACTCGGTCTCGTCGGCATCTTGAATTCGCGAGAGCACCTCTAACGCACTATTCTTAGTCAGGGCCAAGAGAGACTCTCCTGTTTCCAATCGTCGCAGCCTGCCGCCTACGCTTACTCGCTCCGGCAGGATATCGTTATCGCGGGCATCATTGATCATGTTGATCGTGCTGAGCACATCGGCTGTCTGCTGCTTGTAGTCGGTAGGGAAGGTGTACGCTGCGCCGCCGCCGTCTGGCGTTCCGCTTGCCGGTGTTGTCGCGTACCCCCCGAGCGCACGCCCGAGCCTTTCAAGCGACTCAAGAGCTGTCCCGAAGATTGTGTTCGCCGGGGTGAGGATCGAGATGGAAAGGTCGTCGGTAACAGCAAGCGTGCGAGTGGTCGATGTTCCGGCCTCAGCGTCAAACACGTACCGCTTGGACGCTTCGCCAGTAGCTGGCTCGGTATAGGCTGCCTCGTCGTAGGGAGGGTCGTCGTCATCCGCTCCTCCAAACACGAATCGCCCCTGGTACGTCGAATTGGCGAGGCTCGCCATGTGATCTCGAATCTGGTAAACCTCCTCGGCCAAGTGGGCACGGGCGACCTGGTTTACTGACTCGTTAGCGCCCTGCTGCGCGATCTCTTTCGCACGAATCATGAGGTCATTTGCCTGGCTGAGCACATCATCTTGGAAGGTCATCAAGCTCTTTGTGCGGCTGATGGTAGTTGTGTACTGGTCGATCTTTTCGAGAGTCTGCCGATAGCGGGCAATCGTTCCCCCATCAACCGTGTCACTCGGCAGAGCCGCCTTAACGCCGCTGGCTACCTCATTGGCAAACTTCATCACACGGTGCCGATTTTCAAGGGTCTGGGAGACCAGCTGGCGCTGGGTCTGAATCTCTGATGCTCTCGTCATATCAGGCTCACGATTTGGTCAAGCAGGTCGCCGGCTGTCTTAATCATCCGGGCAGCGGCCTGGAAGGCACGCTGGTACTTGATCAGGTTTGCAAACTCCTCGTCTAGGCTTACAGCTGAGAATTCGTCGCGCTTGTTGGCTGTACTCGTCAGATTTGCGGCTGCCACGTCCACCTCAAGCTGCGCGGTAGACTTCGCGTTGCCAACGTAGCTGACGGTCGCGTTGTACGCCTCTTCCAGGGTGCCACTGAAGGTGAAGCTGCCGAGCGACAAGGCAAACGTAGTTGAGCGAAGCGCAGCGATCGCCTCCGCATTCTGGCCGTCACCTTGCGGGAATACCGTTGAGCCCTGCGTTGCGTCGTTGTCACGGGCTGCCGCGAAGGCTGAAGGGTCGGTGAATCCAAGCTTCAGGATCGACGAGAAGTTCCCGATGCTCGGTGCAGTTCCGAGCAGGTCGGATACCTCTGGGATTCCGTCGCCATCAACGTCCTTCACTCCCGAGAAATCGAAGTCAAAGAGGCCGAATACCCCAGGCGCGTTGCCATTGAGGTCACCGCTGCTGGGCTGGAAGCCGGGCAACAGATTGCTCTCGTCAGCACCGAGGTACTCCTGGTTGACGGTCGTAAGAAGCTGCCGAGTAATGGCTTCAATACGAGAAGCAACTGCAACCAGCTCTCCCTCAGCCTCAAAGGGGGACGTGTTAGAAGGATCTGTGGTGCCGCGGAGCTGCAAGATGCCAGCTAGGCTGCCCGAGCCATTCTTGAGGAGCTGCGTCAGGTCGAGGTGCGACGGAGCCGTTTCAGAGCCGAAGTCGTAGGTGACGTACGTCAAAACGTCGCCAGCGAGCGAGCGCGGCAGCGTCGTCGTCGCAAAGCTCGGAGAGGCTGTAACTGTAAGGTCACGCGAAGTCTCTTGGTTGACGAGCGGAAAGCCGTTCGAGAGGTAGCAATTGATCATCCCATTGCCAGTCTCAAGTGTCGTGAACGAAATCTTGCTTGCGAGCTTTGCCAGCAGTGTGTCGCGTTGGTCCCGCTCGTCGATCGCGCCGATGCCGGACGCCTCTCGCTGGCCAATCTGGCCATTCAAGGCTGCCAGCTCCTTCGTCATCGAGTTGATCGTCTCTACCTCGAGGCCAACGCGCTTGTTGAGCTCATTTTGCACCGAAGCAACAGTATTGTAGGCCGTCTTGATCGATGAGATCAGGTCTTCCCCGCGCTGCATCACGTTTATACGCAGGTCGATGTTCGACGGATTCACGCCTACCTGGCTGATGGCACCAAAGAAGCTGTTGAGCGCTGACCCGATGGTAGTCATTGGGCCATCAAGAGCAAAGACCGTCTCAATAGCCGAGAGGTAGTCGTTTCGGATGTCGGCATAACCCTTGCGGCTATTTGCCTGGCGGAGCTGGTACTCTAGGAACTCGTTGGTGCTTCGCTTCACATCTCCGAGCTGAACGCCACTTCCGATTTGGAGGATGCTTCCGATGTTTGCCACGTCACCGCGGCTTTCAATCTCAATTTGTCGCCGCGTATAGCCCGGAGTGTTGACGTTTGCGATGTTGTTGGAAGTATTGGCGATGAGGGCCTGCTGAGCCGTCATCGAGCTTACCGAGCTGCCGAGGATCTTTGCGCCGAAGTTAGCCATAAAAGAGGTGGGTAACCGCGCGGCAGATTGTGCCGCGGGGATTCTCCTGCGTTAAGTTGAGCAAGGGTTGTGCCCTCAAAAGATTGCAGGCAGTTGCGGCTTTTCAGGGGAAAATCTTGCTGAGGCAGGGGCGTTTTGCGCCGCTACTAAGCTTCGCCGAGGAGCGAGCCGTTACGGGGCGGCGCCGGCTGAACTCCGTTCGTCATTGACCCAAACGAGTTGTACACTCGTGTGACCGGCTGGCTGGCCGACCATAGTATCGATAGCTCTCCGTTCACCAGGCCCAGCGAGTAGCTTAGGACTTGGTTGAACTCGCGGCTCTTGAGCTCCACCTGCTTCGCTTTCTCACGAATCTTCTCAATGAGCCCCATCAATCGCTTCTTGTCGCCTGGCAAGCAGGCCTGCTGAATCAGTTCGGATGCCCTGCACGAGTCGTTTCCGACGGCGGCTGCGATGATTTTGCTGCGCTCGTCTTTGAGCAGCTGGAGCTGGTCTACGACCTCGCCGCGTTGGGCGCCAAGGAGCGTTACCTGATCAGCATCGAGTTTTACTACTGCTTTCTGCTCCTGTTCGAGCAGTTTGAGGTACTTGTCGTATTCCACCAGCTCGGCCGAGAGGAGCTTTTCAATCGACCGAATCGTGCCAGCGTCAAGCTTCATTCGGCTATTCTGCTCCGTTTACGACTCCGCCGCTCAGGAGGATCTCAAGAGAGACCTCTTCTCCGAGGGCGCGAGCAACTCCTTCCATGGGAGGTTTGTAGGTTCCGTTCTTGATCTGTTCCTTGAGCGCCTCGATCTTTGCGCGGCGTTCCTCCGCCATCTTCGCTGGGTCGAGCTCAGACTTGAGCATCGTGCCTACAGAGGAGATCTGCATGGTGTCGTCGAGGGCAGCCTGAAGTGACCCTTGCACTGCCTCGGCAGAGGCGCCTTGTTTGCGCCCAGCAGCCTTCTCATTGCGAGCGTCCTGTGCTCGGTTGAAGAGCGCGTCCTTAATCTCTGAACCCGGTACCTTCATAACTCAATCCTTTGCCTAAAAAGGTCCTTCTATCACGTAAGATGCTGGCTTCCTTAAAAAGGTCACTTCTTTTTACTTAACGCATTGAGATCCTTGAGGATAACCTCCTTGATTCCTATCCCCTGGCCCTCCGATATCGACTTCGAGAGAGCCTCATTGAAGAGGTCCCTGTACATGCTCTCCTCGTGGCTTCCCGTCAGAAGCCCCTCCTTGGGCACCGTGCTCCACATCGACTTCAACATCTCCTGCACCAGGATTCCCTCGAACTGCTCAGCCGCAGCCTTTGGGTCCTGGTTGAGCGGCAAGGGCTTCTCAGGCACCTTCGCTTCAGAGATATTTGCGAGCTTTCCTAATCCTTTGATTCCGTCCATTACATCACCACTAGTTCTGCGTTAAGCGCTCCAGCCTGCTGCAGCGCCGTGAAGATCGCTATAAGGTCTCGCGGTGTCGCACCGAGAGAATTGAGCGCCTTCACGAGATCCCCCAGAGTAACTTCTCCACCCACAATCCTGAGAGCTTCCACATCCTCGCCCACGTTGATGTCAACGTTGTCGTACTCAACCGTTTGTCCACCCGCAAAGGCGTTCGGCTGACTTACCTGGTTCTCTTGCCGAATGGAGACGTTGAGGTTTCCGTGCGCGAGCGCAACCTGGCCAAGCGTAACCTTGGCACCCATAATGATCGTGCCGGTGCGCTCGTTCACTACCACTCTTGCATCAACGTCTTGGTGCACCTCAACCTGCTCAAGGGCAGCAAGCATCCCGACAGGATTAGCCTTCGCGGCATCGTCGAGGAGGAACTCAACAGCGCCAGAATCGACTGCTATAGCCGCCGGGCGCCCGAGCCGCTTATTGAGCGCAGCAACAACTCGATTGGCCGTGGTGAAATCGGGGTTGCGCAAGACTACCCGAACCTTGCTTGACTGAAACAGCTCAAACGGAATGGCGCGCTCAACTATCGCTGCGCCTGGAATAGTTGCCACTGTCGGGTGGTTCTTCTGTGCAGAATCTCCCTGGTCGCTGACTGAGAATCCACCTAGGTCGATAGCGCCTTGAGCAACCGCGTACACGTTGCCGTCCAGCCCCTTAAGCTGCGTGAAGAGCAGAATTCCGCCGAAGAGGCTTTTGGCGTCTCCGAGAGACGAGACGGTAACAGGAAGCTTGGAGCCTGGCCGAGCAAAGGCGGGCAGCTCGGCTGTGACCATTACCGATGCCACGTTCTTTACGCGGATTAGCTGCGGGTCCGTCCTAATGCCCATTCTCTCAAGCATGTTGGACA
>CANLJX010000140.1 GCA_947491545.1 Deltaproteobacteria bacterium | reverse complement strand
GATGTAGTTGTCCTGCGCAACGACCTGCTGCTGGCTGGTGGTCTTGAGGTTTCCCATGTTCTTCGCCTGGGCGCGCAGCGCTTGCACTGCCTGGAGCACAGCTCCCTGCTGGCTCAGGTACGCCTGGCCGAGCTTCGTCGTCCAAGAGATCTGCTTCGCCATCATCCCGATAACGGGCGGGTAGTGCGCCACGGCGACTACACTCGCGTCCCACTGCTCGGAGTCCACTGATTGGCCAGGGTTCATCTGAACCTCAAGCGCGGCTTGCGAGACCTGGTCGGGGTAGGTCGAAGCCTGGAGGATCTGCGCGAGGACCGGGTCAGGGTAGAGAGCGACCGGCGCAACGAGGGTCTGAAGCTGCGCTGGTGTTTGCGCCTGAGAGAAGTCCATCGAGTCGAAGAACGACTGGTCAGCAGAGGCGCTTGGAGCGAGGGCAACGAGCGCAATCAGGGCAGCGATGGCGGAGGCGAGGAGGGGGAGTCGGTTCGTCATGGGGGTAGCTTTATACGAGAGAGGGACAGAGCGCAAATGAGGTGTTTAGTTTGGGGGGTGCGGTATGGGGCGCAACCGGAACCGGAACCGGAACCGGAACCGGAATCGGAGCCGCTGCCGTAGCCGATGGGGGAGGTTTAGCGGAGCTTGGGGTTTAGGAGAGTGTGATTGGGCCTGTCCAAGAGAGCTCGCCAGCGAAGGGGCTTTTCACGGTGACGGCAACGCCGGTCTCGGGGTGGGCAAACTCGACAAGCCACGAGTGCAAGAAGAAGTCGCGCGGTGTTGGCGCGAGGTCCCCTAAGTTTGTGGTTGAGCCGTAGAGCGAGTCTCCAACGAGCGGGTGCCCGAGGGTGCTGGCGTGGAGCCGTATCTGGTGCCGTCTTGCGGGTGAGGCCACAGCGGCGACGAGCGAGATGTTTCGCGCGCTGTCGTACGAGATAGGCTTAAAGAGCGTGGTTCCGAACAGGGCGCGGGCCTTCTCCCCAGGGTCTTTCGGGTAGCTGCGCATCTTCTTTGCTCCGCGGTTCGGCGACCCGATAAATGAGGAGATCGTCTGCTCGCTCTTGAGGCGCCCCTCAACGCACGCCAGGTACTCCTTCAGCACACTGCCCTGCGACACCTGATCAAAGAGCGCCTGCCAGGCCTCGCACGTCGAGGCTCCGAGCAGCACCCCGCTGGTGCTGAAGTCGAGGCGGTGAACGAGCCCTGCATCTTCTGGGGACTTCCCTGCGCTAGCAAGCTGCGGGCGGTTCTCGACGAGCAGCGCGGCGACAGAATCGCCGCCCCGGCCGTCTGGGAGCTGAACGGAGTGCACGCCTGCCGGCTTGTACACCGCAAAGACAGCTCCTGAATTGTAGAGGTACTTAATGCCTTCCACGCCGGCACTGTACGGAATTTCTCTCGTTTTAAGAAGTGACGAGCGTGCAGAGTTTTTCTGCTCTGTGCTACGGTCTGTAGCGGCATGCCGGAAGAAGCTCAAGATTCAATCGCTCGACTCGACGCGTTCCTCAAGCGCGGGCGGCCGACCACGCGAGCCTTCCGCGCCTTCGTGCGCGGCTTTTACCGCGAGCATGGCAGGAAGCTTCCCTGGAGGGAGACCCGCAGCGCGTACCGAATACTGGTGAGCGAGGTGATGCTGCAGCAGACGCAAGCCGACCGCGTCGTCCCGAAGTATCGGGAGTTCCTGAGGCGGTTTCCTACATGGAGTGCGCTCGCTGGTGCGTCAACAGCTGAGGTAATGCGCGCCTGGCAGGGGCTTGGGTACTACCGCCGGGCGTTTAATCTGCAGCGTGCGGCGCAATCGGTGGTGCGCGACTTTGGAGGGAAGCTCCCGCGAGATCCTGCTGTCATCCGAACGCTTCCGGGAGTTGGCAGCTACACTGCCGGTGCGGTGTGCGCGTTCGCGTTTGATGTCGCGGTTCCGATCATCGAGACAAACGTGCGCTCCGTTTTTCTCTACACGTTCTTCCTGAAGCGCAAGTCGGTATCAGATGCTGAGATCTTGCAGCTCGTCGAAGAGACGCTCGATCGCCGCAATCCGCGTGACTGGTACTACGCCTTGATGGATCTCGGCAGTGAGCTCAAGCGGCACAGGCGCGGGATCAACACGCGCAGCAAGCACCACGCAAAGCAGTCTCCCTACCACGGGTCAAACCGGCAGGCTCGAGCGGCGGTGCTCAAGACACTGGCGGAGCGTGGCGCGGTAACGGAAGCCGAGATCGCTCGCCTTCTACAGGCAGAGCGAGCCCGCATTGAGCGAGCGGTTGAGGGGCTTCTTCGCGAAGGGCTCGTGCGGCGATCTAACGGCTCAAGGCTATCGCTGCCTTAGGGTAGCGAGAGAGTTACCCCATCCGATCTGACTTCGAGGGGCGCAGCCGCTCGCCGTTGAACGAGGAGTGAAACACAATCTCCTGGGAGATGTAGTCGGTCAGCTCGGGAGTTGTCATGGAGCCGACCTTCGGCTCCTCGGGAGCAGCCTCTTTCTGCATGCGAACGGCCTTAGCGATCTTGCGTGCCGGCAGCCGCTCAAGCACATGGTGCGAGGACGGAAGCCCCTCTTCTTGAGCGATGCGGCGCAGCGCTTCCGAAATAGTCAGCTCTTGGCTGTCGGCAGGGGAGGTTTTCGGAGGGTTTATTTTACCCGCCTTGATGAGGCGCATGAGAGAGTCACGCACCTCAGCGATCTGGGCTGAAGCATTCATGTCGAGGCGTCGGCTCATCTCTTGGAGCTCTGGCACGAGGGCTCGATCTCTCTCTACTCCGCCTGAAGGCCTGTCTTTCTCTTGAGCTGGCTGCATACCCATATCCTCGCAATGCCTGGAGCTGCGCAGCAACGAGAATAGGGGGAATATCTATATTTACGCAAATGGAGAGTGATGATGGGGGAGGGCAGGCTCGCTATCCAACCATTGCGCGAACAGCCGCGAGGGGAGAGCCGGTGAAGGCCACCTGCTGGAGGCTCGACTTCCACTGACGGTGCTGCTTGATGATCTCGCGGGCGTAGTTAACGCTCTGGCGCGGCGGGGTGCGCTTTCCCTTAATCGACTGGGATACGTTGGCCGGGCCCCAGTTGTAAGCGATCAGCATCCGCTCGCGGTCACCGTGGAAGAGCTTTTCGAGGTACTTTAAGTACGCGACACCGAGGCGTACGTTGGTACGCGGGTCGTTCAGGCCGGAGCCTCCGTGGATGTTTATCTTCTCAAGTCTTGAGATGTAGTCTGCGGTGGCAGGCATGATCTGCATCAGCCCTTTAGCGCCCTTGTTCGAGAGGGCAGTCGCGTGAAACCTGCTCTCTGACCGGATGACGGCAGCTACGAAGAGTGGGTCAACCGAGGCTTTAGAGCTCTCCTCTACAATCAGGTGGGCAAGCTGCTCGTGCGGTACGCTCTTTGGAGCATGCTGCTTTATAATAGAGGAGACGAAAGATACCTGGCTCAGGAGCTTCTTGGAGAGGTCCCCGGCGTTAGCGATTCGGAGCTGGGGGGCCTTCACTGCCGGGGTAAACCCATGGGTCTTGTGGTACGAGAGCGCGATGACCGTCCCGTAGGACGAGAACATGGCAGCGCACAGGAACACGAGGGTGGTGTCTGCGACGAGGAGGCGCTTTACTGCTGTGACTACGGCTTTCATAAACAGCTCTGGGTAGGTCTCTGTAGGCGTTCGCCCGGTCGGCTGCTAAAGTTGCGTGCCGCTCAAGGGCTCTAGTTTCCGCTAGGCTACTGCCCCACTCAGCTCGAGGGGGCGGAAGAGAAGCGGGCAAAAGTTTCCTACCCGAATTGATGAAGGCTATCGCCTCGTGGGTGCTGAGAACAAACCCAGGGGGCTTCCCTAATGATTCTAAGTAGCTGGATACACTAGTTGAGAAAGAGATCGATCCCCCGTAGAATCGGGGACTTACCAGTCTTTGTATATTTTTCGTGAAATCACCTGTCAAAACACCGGTTGTTGTAGTTGGAGGCGGCCACGCTGGGATCGAGGCTGCCTACGCCTCGGCGCGGCTCGGGGTCCCGACGGTGCTCCTCTCGCTGCGGCGCGAAGGGATTGGGCAGATGTCGTGCAACCCGGCCATCGGCGGGGTGGGGAAGGGTCACCTAGTAAAAGAGGTCGATGCACTCGGTGGGCTCATGGGCCGGGCCATCGACGCAACCGGCATCCAGTTCCGCATGCTAAACGAGAGCAAGGGGGCGGCCGCTCGGGCCTCGCGCGCCCAGGCTGACCGGGACCTGTACAAGGGGTGGGTACAGCGATACCTAGCGGGGGTGCCAAACCTCACTATTATAGAAGGAGAGGCGGCGGAGCTTGTGGTCGAGTTCGGTCGTGTGACCGGGGTGCGGCTCCAGGACGGCTCGCTCCTCCCAGCGTCGTCGGCCGTGCTCACAACCGGCACCTTCCTGCGCGGGTTGATGCACACCGGGCAGCAGCAGGCAGAAGGAGGGCGCCTCGGCGACAGAGCCTCCAACTCGCTTAGCGACTCCCTGCGCGCCGTCGGGTTTGAGCTCGGGCGGCTAAAGACCGGCACCCCTCCGCGCCTCAGGCGATCGAGCATCGATTTCTCACAGCTCACCGAGCAGCCAGGCGACCCAACGCCGCAGCCATTCTCGTTCATGACGGATGCTATCAACCGGCCGCAGATCTCGTGCTGGATGACGGCGACCAACGAAGAGGCGCACGACCTCATTCGCTCGAACAGGGAGCGCAGCCCGATGTTCAACGGCCAGATCCGTTCGGGCGGCCCGCGCTACTGCCCCTCGATTGAGGACAAGGTGTTCCGCTTCGCGGACAAGCAGAGCCACACCGTGTTCCTTGAGCCCGAAGGCTTTGAGTCTGATATCGTCTACCCCAACGGGATCTCGACAAGCCTTCCGCTCGATGTGCAGGAGGCGTTCATCCGCAAGATTAAGGGGCTTGAGAACGTAGAGTTCCTCGCGCCTGGGTATGCCGTTGAGTACGACTTCGTCGATCCGCGCGAGCTTAAACCCACGTACGAGACGAAGAACATCGCAGGGCTCTACCTCGCGGGGCAGATCAACGGCACGAGCGGCTACGAAGAGGCCGCAGCGCAGGGCATCATCGCTGGCGCGAACGCTGCGCTCGCAGCACGCGGCGAGGAGCCGCTCACGATCGGGCGCGGCCAGGGGTACATCGGCGTCATGACCGACGATCTCACGACGAGCGGCGTCGATGAGCCGTACCGCATGTTCACCTCGCGCGCCGAGTACCGGCTCATCCTGCGCGAAGACAACGCGGCTTCACGCATCTGCCCCATAGCGATTGCGCGCGGGCTGCTGAGCGACTCGCAGCAGCGCCGCTTCGAGGAGCGCCAAGCTGCCTACGAACGGGCTTCAAAGTGGCTCAACACAGAGCGCATCAAGCCGACGGCAGAGAACAACGACTGGCTCTCGACACAGCGCACGGCTGCCCTCAAGGACAGCGTGACACTCGCGCAGCTTCTCAGGCGCCCAGAGGTGACCATTACGGCACTCCTTGAGCGATTCTCTCCAGCAGAAGCGCTCACAGGGGAGCTTATGTCAGCTCTTGAGATAGAGACCAAATTTAGCGGCTACCTCGAGCGGCAAGAGGATGAGGTAAAGCGCCTCAAGAAAATCGAGACAGAAGCAATCCCAGCTGACTTCCCGTACGACGCCGTGCGCCAGCTCCGCGCCGAGGCACGCGAGAAGCTCAAGAAGCACCGGCCTGCGACACTTGGCCAGGCGATGCGGATTCCGGGGATGACGCCGAGTGCGGTGTCGCTGCTGGCTGTGTACCTGAAGCGGTACAGGGCGGGAGAGCTTGCGGCGTAGCGGGCTGTGCGCTCGCCTACGGCGAACCTTCCGCGTTCACGCACAAATGCCCAACCGCTATTCGAGCTCGTGGCGCACACAGCGCCACTCCACGCCCAGCTCGAGAGCTTCCGCGGGCAATCACGAGACGCGCGCGTTACACTTGCACTCCGCGGCAAATCTAAGGGGCTGCTTTCAGCCTCCATTTGCGCGGTGAAGCTCGGGGTTCAGCTCCAAAGATTCTCACACCCAGCTCTTTCGACAACCCTGACGCATGGTGCTCGCCACCTCAAGTATCTGACACGGCTCACCAATCGGAGCGCCTTCGCCGCAATCCGTGGACAAAATGACCGGCGTGCTTAAGTTTTCCCTCCCCTATGCCGACGGGCAGTGTTGAGTAGCAAAGGGGGAGCTATGGGAAAACTTCAGCACTTTGGACGGATATGTCGAGGTATCACCGCCCTATTGGTGGCAGCGTGTGTCGCTACGCCCGCTACCGAGGCCTTGGCAGCGCCATGCAGAAAAGCCTCGGGACAGATCGGCTACTACTTGGCCAAAAATTACTTCGGCGTTGCTGGCTGTGATGGGGTAGAGGCACAACCGAAAGAGCTGCTTGAGCTGTGCCGAGTCTTCCTTGGGGCAAGCTCACGAGACCATGTGAGGTATGGCCGCGTTCTCACCGGTGACTTTCATAGCCCCAAGGACAACAAGCAGTGCGAATTTGTGCCAGGCACCGAAAGAAAGCGCCTTGTTCAAGCTGACCACTCCCAGAACGCGGTTGTTGT
Organism: Deltaproteobacteria bacterium; assembly: GCA_947491545.1. GTDB lineage: Bacteria > Bdellovibrionota_C > UBA2361 > UBA2361 > OMII01 > OMII01. Next base: position 223 of record CANLJX010000140.1, on the reverse strand, counting down.
AGATTGCTTCTGTAAGCAGTGCGCCGACGACATCGACAACGACAGCGACGGGGCAAAGGACTTTCCTCAGGATTTAAGCTGCTCAGCGGAGACCGATGACTCTGAGCTGTTACCGCTGCCTCAGTGCAACGATGGAATCGATAACGACAGGGACGGGGCAAAGGACTTTCCTCAGGATTCAAGCTGCTCAGCGAAGACCGATGACTCTGAGCTGTTGCCGCAG
>CANLJX010000139.1 GCA_947491545.1 Deltaproteobacteria bacterium | reverse complement strand
TCCAGGCAAACGCGTCGCCCTTAACGAAGGTGACTGTTCTGTTTTTCATGAGAGGTGGATCGAGTGGGCTGCGGTCGATAGCCCAGACGCGACAGCCTGCTTTGGCTAGCACGTGCGTCCAGCCTCCTGGAGACGCGCCGAGGTCAGCGCACTGCATCCCTGCGCGGAGTGAGATCCCGAAGACGTCTTGGGCTTCTATGAGCTTCTTGAAGGCTCTTGATGGGGGAGTCTGGTCGTCGGGTACTGCGACGTAGCCTGCGAGGCATGGAGAGACAGCTGGTCCGGCTAGCTTGCGGTCGTGCGGCGTGGCGATGCTGATGAAGCCGCGCTCTGGGGTGATAAGCAGTAGCTGAATGAGTGTGGTCTCTGCGGTGGGTGTTGGCAGGAGGCTTTTGAGAAGTGATCGCCGCTTCTCTTTGAGCAGCGCTAATATTTCCTTCTCAATCAGCTTCGCTCGCGAATACTGCTTGCCGCTATCTGCGGAAGCTGGCTCGAAGATGTGCAGGCCCCAGGGCTCATTACCTTCCCCGAGGAGTTGTGTGAGCTGTTCTAGCAGCAGCCTGGCCCATTGCTTGACGGAGGGCGCACGGAGCTCTTCGGGGCGAGGGAGGAGCTGTGTGACAAAGAAAAGGGGGGAAGTGGTGAAGTGACGTGGGTCGAAGCCAGAAAGCTCTACCACCCCGGTGTCAAGCTCGGTACACTGCGGGCGAGGCTCAAGGGCTTCACACTCGCGGTCGATAAAGCCCTCTTGTCCGGCTCGAGTGATACAGATGTAGTTTGTAAGGTTTCCATTCATGCCTAAGCGCCCCTTCCAGTCGAGTACCATGAAGCGCCCGCGCGGGCGAGGGGGGTCGCGCCCGCCCCCGAATCCGGTGCATCGGGAGGATCTGACGAAGTTCGTCGGCGTTCAGTGCTGTCGGGCGATCTTTGATGCCCGCCGCGGGGATATTCGCCGCGTGTTTGTTCAGGAGAGTTTCGAGGAGGCCTTCTTCGGGGTCTTGAGGTGGGCCGAGAGGCGTGGCTTGCCTGCCAGAGTGGTTAACAGTGAGGAGCTGGCCCGGGTGGCGGGGACAGATCACCATGAGGGGGTTTGCTTTGAGGCGAAGCCTCTGGCTGGGCTGCAGCCTGGAGAGCTGAAGCGGCGTATCGCGGATCTGCAGCGAGGCGTAATTGTTGTGCTTGAGTCTGTTGAGAATCCGCACAACGTGGGCGCAATTCTTAGAACTGCGTGTTTTTTCGGGGTGTCGGCGGTGATTGTGTGCTCGCCGAACATCTCCTCGCTCTCTGGTGCTGCGTGCCGAATTGCAGAGGGTGCTGCCGAGCATGTGCCGCTCTGTATCGTGCCCGAGTACAGCAACCTGTTCGGCGTGCTGAAGGCTAAAGGGTTCTCGATCGTTGCAACCACGCCACACTCGGCGCGCCCGCTGTACAGCGTGAAGTGGCCAGAAAAAGCCGCGATATTCTTTGGTGCAGAGGGTAGTGGGCTGTCGGAGCCTGTTCTCAAGGCTGCTGACATGCGAGTTTCGATTCCGCGGCTCGGTCCTGTTGAGAGCCTCAACGTGGCGGCGTCTGTGGCGAGCGTGCTTACAGAGGCGCGGCGCGAGGCGGTGACGAAGGGGCTCGTGCGACGGGTAGATCCGTCAGGCGACGGCGGCGGAGAGGATTCTCAAGGCTAGTCGTTCGGGTGAGAGTATCTGGGCGACATCAGACAGTGCGCCAAGTGGCTCGTTGGAGATGAGTCGAGCCACGATTTCGCCGCTCATCGGGCAGGAATTTAATCCCCGGCTGCCGTGTCCTAGGCTCACGTACATTCCCGGCAGGGGGCGCATCTGCACTCTTGCAAGCAGGTCAGTTCCGGACTGGTAGCTCTGTGCTTCGCTGCGCATCGAAGAGAAGTCGGGGAGCGCTCCCACGTAGGGTAGTCGATCAAAGGTTGATGTGCGGAAGCAGGCGCGAGCTGCTTGTGGCGCGGTGCCGGCGGGGAAGAGGCTTGGTGTCCAGCGCCGGAGGCGCTCAAGAATCTCCGTGCTGTCCTCACTGAGCGCTTCTGTGCGGTGGTCCTGGTGGCGATACAGGGCGCCTGCTAGGTGGAGCCCGCTGGATTCTGGAGTTATGTAGCCATCGAAGCACAACAGTGTCTTAAGCTGCTGAGAGTGCGCAGTAGGCGAGAGGAGGAGGGTCTGTCCTCGCACTGCTTCAACGGGGAGAAGCTGGGCGCAGTCTAGGCTTGTGCTCTCGTGCGCGGCGCACAGAACAACGGACTGGCTCTCAACGACTTCGCCGGTTGAGATTTCGGTGCGCCACAGGCCGGCGGTGCGTTGCAGTGAAACGGCGCGGCTCGATGTTTTTACTTTGACTGAGTGTTTCACCATTGCGTGCACGAGGTCTCTCGGGCTGACAAACCCTGCTTCGGAGGCGTAGAAGGCCTTTGAAGAAACTTCGATCCCGGAGAGCTGGCTCGCTTCTTCTGCTGAGACGCGATGGACGGTGCACGGAGAGAGCAGGGGATTTTGGGTGGCGACGAGTCGCTCTAAGCGCTGAGTCGACGGCAGCTGAATGCCTCCTGAGGGGTGAAATAAGCTGCTCTTTGCCAGGTCGCCCGTTAGCAACTCGCGAGTGAAGGTGAATCCTGCGGAGTATGCTCGCTCGAAGTTGGATGGTCGGTCTGTGATGTAGGGCATGATGAGCCCATACGCGTTCCCGGAGGCCTTATGCGCGAGTTCGGGGCACGCCTCGCACAGCAGTACGTCCGCGCCTCTCTTCGCTAAGGCCGATGCTGCTGCAGCTCCCGCGAGGCCTCCCCCGAGCACTAATGAGTCGCAGCAGATTGATGGCATCTTCGTTTTGGCTAACTCCAGGGGATGGCTCGCACCGAGCGGGATCATATACTCTCCCTGGGGTTCGGCGGAAGAAGCTAGGGCTCTTCTTCGATACCAAGCTGGTGGTATTGTCCGCTGAGTCGAGTTTCTGTTGCGCGGTTGGGTTGGTGCCAGTAGCGTAAAAGGCATTCTTTTGGAGCTTGCGCGTGTCTGATTGGCTAATCGCGATCATTCTTGGATTGGTTGAGGGGTTGACGGAGTTTCTCCCGGTCTCAAGTACTGGGCACTTGATCCTGTTTGGCGATCTGCTGGGCTTCACGGGAGAGAAAGAGGAGAAGTTCAAGGTCATCATCCAGCTTGGGGCCATCCTGAGCGTTGTGCTGCTGTATCGTGAGAGGTTCTTCGCGCTGCTGTCGGGTTTGGGTAAAGATATCTCTCGTACATCGGCGTGGTTTGAGCCGGGATTGCGGGGAGTACGGGGGTTGCTCAAGCTCGGTCTGGCTTCGGCGCCGGCATTGGTCGTGGGCTTCCTCTTCCGTCATCAGATCAAGCAGCACTTGTTTTCGCCGACACCGGTGCTTGTGGCTTTTGCGGTGGGTGCTGTTGCGATGTTGGTGGTCGACCGGGGGTCACGCGGCTCTTCAGGTGTTGAAGTAGACTCCCTTTCGTGGAAACAGAGCTTTCTCATCGGCTGTGTGCAGTGCTTCGCTCTCTGGCCGGGGATGTCGCGGTCGGCTTCAACTATTGTTGGAGGAATGTTGGCGGGGCTGTCCCGGCGTGCGGCTGCGGAGTTTTCGTTCCTGGTTGCGGTCCCGGTGCTGAGTGCTGCTGCTCTCTTCGAGCTGGTCGATGCAGTGCAGATATTCCTCCTTGAGGAGCTGGCTGTTGTCGCAGTTGGTTTCCTTGTTTCTTTCCTGTCGGCTGTGGTTGCGATCAAAGCTTTTATCGGAGTTGTGAGCCGTTGGAGCCTGCGGCCGTTTGCTTGGTATCGGCTGGCGGTGGTGCTGGTTTTCGCAGCAAGCTTTCTCTTATTCTGAGCCTGAGCTGCTCGTTTCTTTGATTGTCGATTAGCCAAGTGCTGACGGAGGCTACACGTGTAACGTCAAGCTAAATCTTTCGTATGGAGTTTTAGGGGATGAAGAAAGATGAAGAAAAAGGGATGAAGTGGAAGCTCAGCAAAGAAACCTTAGGAAAAAAACGTGTAAAAACACATTAACCTAAAGTTGAGAAGAGCAATCACCACCGAACCCTTCCGGGAGAAACGCTCGGTGGTGAGCTCAAATCAACAAAACCGTGAATCCTTACGGACGCACAAACCTTTCAAGAAACCTTCCGCACCTTTACTTGCGGAGCTTCTCACTTCGTACGATGCCCCATTGAGGCAGCCTGCGAAGCGCAATTGTTAGTTCTCTATTAGCCAGTATATCGGCAAGGATGGACCAACTCAAAGTTGTTTTTGGGGCTGCCTTTTTGGAGAAAAGGGTCGCGTGTGGCGCAAAGTGGTTAGAGATCAGGTGGTTAGCGCCTTTGTCGATTATTTGCGGGGACTCAAGAAATCCGACGAGTTTTCCGACTGGTGACAATAGGAGCAATCTATAAACTACCCGTTCGATGCGGGTGGTTTCGAATAGAGAGAGGTGATGCGAAGGGTACTCCAGGTTCTCATGCCACAGGAGTGGCTGGTCTTACTCTTCGGTTTTTTCGCTGTTGCGGTGTATTCGCTGCTCGGGCGTCCGCTTCCTGATCTCTATGCGGCGCTAAATCTGCCGCTGCCTCATCTCTCTGGTGTGAGCGATTCAGCTGCTGCAGTGTCGACTGGCGGTGCTGCAATTAAATTCGGACTGCCGTTTCTTCTGCTCTTCACTCTTAGCATAGAGAATTACGCATTCATTTTGCTCATTTTTATTCTGTTTAGCGCATTGAAGGTAGTGCACGAGAGGCGTTGGCGAATAAGCGATGTTTCTTGGTCTGCTTTTGGACTTGCGGTGCTCCAACGCATTTCCTTGGGACAACTGCTGCAAGACTTCCGCTTCTTGAGCGCGACAGTAATCATGTTCGCTGAGTTTGCGATTCTCAAGAATCTTATCCCGCACGTTAGTGGTGGCTCGTGGGACCAGTGGCTCATTGAGTCGGATCGGTTCCTGTGCGGTGGAAAGATGTGCTCGGAGATTTTGCTGTCTTGGTTTGGGACTGGCGCTCTTGAGTCGGTCTCTGGGCACTATCTCTTCTTCTTTCGGTACCTATCGCTTGTTGCGACTTTCTTCGTAGTGGCTGTTCCCCGGAAGATTACGCAGGAGTGTCTCTGCGCACTGATTGCGGCATACCTCTTCGGGGTTCTGTGGGTGTATGGGATGCCTTCCACAGGCCCGGTATTCGTTCACAGTGAGCTCTACGCATTCATGGCAGATGGCCAGATTGCGGGATTGCAGCGCGGTCTTCTTGAGTCTCAAGGGCAGGTGTACTTGATCTCTGGCCTGCCGAGCTTGCACGTAGCAGTGGTGGTTATTGGTAGTATCTTTCTGTGGAAGGTAAGCCGATTGCTGGCTGGCGCGAGTTGGGCATTTACGCTGCTCACGATCAACAGCACAGTGTATCTTGGCTGGCACTACGTGCTCGATGATGTTGCGGCGGTGATGCTTGCTTTTGGAGTGGTGTGGCTATCGCGAGCCTGCTCGTGGAAGTGGGTAGGATATCGCGATAGTGGGTTGTTTCTTCGAGCGCTCTCGTGATTCGAGCGCACTGGTGCGCCGAGCTGCTCAAAAGCGTTCTCACCTGACGGGGCGAGCATCCGAAGTTGGCGAGCTTTTCGGTGCCGGACAGCCAGCACGTATTCTCTGAATTACCGTAGCGATCTCACTCACGAGGGGGGCTGTCGGTTCGTTGGGGTTCGTCTTAGCCAGTTTTTCAAGCCTTCCGCAGAGCTCGCTCAATTCTGGATAGCCGTACAATCCGGCGCTTCCTCGAAGTCGGTGAGCGAGTGACGCTAGCTTGGCCGAATCTCGGTCGTGAGCTGTCGACTCGAGTTCGCAGAGTTTTTCTGGCAGTTTGCCGACAAACTCGATGACCAGAGGAAGAGTGTCGTCGTCGAGAAGACCTTTAGTAGTAAGAATAGGCGTGGCTAGGGAGTTGTCCTGAGGGGCTGCGAGCACCGCAATCGGCAGGAACCGTTCGAGCATCCCTATGAAGCTCTCCTTGCTAAAGGGCTTGCTGAGATGCATGGAGCAGCCGGCGTCGATCGCTTTTAGGACATCGCTGGTCATGGCGCCCGCCGAGAGTGCTACAATCGGGGTCTTGATTCCGGCTTGGCGAATTGCGCGGGCTGCTGACAGTCCATCGACGTGAGGCATCTGCACATCAAGGAGTATAAGATCAAAGCTTTCTTTCAATACAGCGTCGACTGCTTGCCGGCCATCCTCCACGAGGGTGGGCGAGACCCCGGCTTTTTCGAGGAGATGGTTGACCAGCCGTCGGTTGTCGAGGGCGTCGTCAGCAAATAAAACTTTTCCTGAGAACGTTTTTGCCGGAGCCGAGAGGGGTGACTCTACCTGCTCAGATGGGACCTCGTTGATGAGGCTGTCATCGGCTCCGATGCATGGAGAGAGCCAGAACTTGAAAGATGAGCCCTTTCCTGCGGCGCTGACCACCGTGATGTCGCCTCCAAGCGCGTTCGCGAGGCGGCGGGAGATGCTCAGGCCCAGTCCACTCCCGCCATACTGTCGCGTGATCGACTCGTTGGCTTGGAAAAATGGACGGAACAAAAGTCGTGACTGCTCTTCTGAGATGCCGATTCCAGAGTCGGTTACTGTGAAGAAGATTTGGCCAGGGAATTTGTCGTACTCGACTTTAAGCTCTATCCAGCCTCGAGAGGTGAACTTAATTGCGTTGCTGAGGAGGTTGATGAGAACCTGCTTAACGCGCAGGGGGTCGGTTGTAATGTGCCCCGGGAGTGGCCACTTGTACTGCACTGAGAAAGATAGAGCCTTCTCA
>CANLJX010000138.1 GCA_947491545.1 Deltaproteobacteria bacterium | reverse complement strand
GTTGGCCACCTTGTTGCCCGCCCTGCTGACCACCCTGCTGTCCGCCTTGTTGGCCACCCTGTTGCCCGCTCTGCTGACCACCCTGCTGTCCGCCTTGTTGGCCACCCTGTTGCCCGCTCTGCTGACCACCCTGTTGCCCGCCCTGCTGACCACCCTGCTGTCCGCCTTGTTGGCCACCTTGTTGCCCGCCTTGCTGTCCGCTCTTCTGACCGCCCTGCTTCTGGTCGTTGCTCTGTTGATCGCTAGCTCCGGACTGCGAGATCTCTTTTGAGAGCCCCTGCTGAATCTGCTCAAGCGCTTTCTCTAGCTGCTCAAGACCCTGCTGCGCGTTCGAAGCGTCCTGCTGCTGACCCGAACCACCCTGAGAGTTTTGTCCCTGTTGGCCCTGTTGCTGGCCTGAACCACCCTGAGAACTCTGGCCTTGCTGATTTCCTTGGCCCTGCTGATTCCCCTGACCCTGCTTGTTGGAGCTTCCTTGCTGTGAGCCCTGCTGCTGACCTTGGCCACTCTGGGAATTCTGTCCCTGCTGATTCCCCTGCCCTGGTTGGTTGGAGTTTCCTTGCTGTGAGCCCTGCTGCTGGCCCTGACTACTCTGGGAGTTCTGTCCCTGTTGGTTCCCCTGCCCTTGCTGGTTGGAGCTTCCTTGCTGCTGCCCTGGAGCGCCCTGAGAATTCTGTCCCTGCTGATTTTGCGCGCCCTGCTGCTGGTTTGCAGCGCCCTGAGAGCTTTGCCCCTGCTGCCCGCCCTGCTGCTGGTTCGCAGCGCTCTGAGAGCTCTGCCCCTGTTGATTCTGCGCATCCTGCTGCCCCTGCTGCGTCTTTGAGTCAGGAGAGCCACCTTGCTGAGAGGAGCTGTTTTGCGAGCTTGAGCTCTTGTCGCCCCCTTGGCTCGGCTGCTCTGCACCGCCACTTTGCGATCCCTGTTGGTTCCTCTGATCCATCTGCCCAGCAGAGGCCCCTAGCTGCTGGCCGCCCTGATCGCTTCTCGCAGAAGATTGGCCCGAGGCCGCAGCGCCGCCCGAGTCGCTCGAACGTTTTCCGCCTTGTTGCCCGCCCTGCTGCTGCCCTTGCTGATCTCGTGATGCGCCGCTGCTCCCCTGCTGCTGCTCAGCGCCTTGAGGCTGCGTGTTTTGCTGTGGCTGGTTGCTGCGCTCTCCGGCTCCGGCGCCGCTGTTGCCCGATTGAGATTTGGATGCTCCCGATCCTGAGCCTGATTGCCCCTGCCCGCTTCCGCTGTCGTTCTTCTGCGCCGAACCGCCGGCGCCCTCCCCCTGTCCGCTCTTCTGCACATCGTCGCGGCTCCCGCTTCCTCGCCCCTCCTGCTTCGGCAGCTCGACAGCGCCAGCCGCCGGAGGAGATCCCTGCGGCTTCGGCTGCGGCGACTGCTTCGCGCCGGGCTGCTTCTGCGAGCCCGCTTGCTGCTGCGGGCTCGTCGACGTGCCGCCTTGCGCGCTCGGGATCGTCTTCTCGCGGGGATCTCTCTTTGAGGCGCCCTCTTTGATCGCCTGCTTTACCTCCTCGCGGGTGCGAGAGAGCTGCTCCTGTATCTTCTGTGCATCACGCGGCGATTGCTGGATCGCCTTTGCGAGAGAGAGAGCTTGCTCCTTCACTGGCTCAGGCAGCGACGCGTTCTGGTTCACTATCGCTGCGACCTCCGCTGCGAGCTGCACCATCGGAGGCACGGGGCGAAAGAAGAAGAGCAGCAGCGCAGCGACAACGAGCAGCGGTGTCAGCACAAGCGAGCGCCGCTCTCGGCGCGAAAAAAGAAGCGGTGCCACCTCGCGCGGAGATGGCGCAGCTCCGAGGATGCGCACGAGCTGAAACTCGATCAAGTTTGCGTGCGGAGTGCCTGCGCCGGCGCCGTCGAGAAGGTGCAGCAGCGCGCTCAAACGATCCTTGGTCGGCAGGCGTGCGTCGATCATCATCGCGGCTTCTCGTCGCGAAACAGAGAGCGACTTTATCTTCCTGCTGATGACTGAGGTGAGTCCTAGGAGAGCAGCTACCGTAATTCCGAGCGCCACAGCAGCCGGGTAAAAGAGGAACGCCACAACACATACAGCCGTGGCGGCAACACAGGGCGCAGCGACTAGCGCGAGCGAGACTATCCGATTGCGCCCCTCACGCCGCACCACCTGCCTAACGAGCTGCTGGATCTGCCTCTCCATAGTGGTGCTACTGCGGAACAGGAGTAGCCTGTTCGGGGAGGGAGGGCTGCGCTGGAGGCGCGCTGACACCGCCGCCACGCTGGAACTGGTTCACCGCGTTGTTGTGGTCAGCCAGGTTGGTCGAGAAGATGTGGCGGCCAGCGCCATTCCCCACGAAGTACAGGTTCGGTGACTGCTCCGGGAAGAGCGTCGCGGAGAGCGCGCTTAAGCCTGGGTTCGCGATGGGGCCCGGCGGAAGCCCAGGGATGACGTACGTGTTGTACGGCGTTGCTGTCTGCAAGTCTTCCTTCGTGATGTTGCCGTTAAAGTTTTGAATTCCGTAGATCACGGTCGGATCAGCTTGGAGCCGCATGCCGAGCCGCAGCCGGTTGTAAAAAACGCCCGCAATCTTCGGCTGCTCCTCGACGTTGCCAGACTCTTTCTCGACGATAGAAGCGAGTGTGATGATCTCGTGCTTCGTGCGCCCGAGACCCTTGGCGCGAGCGTCCCAATCTGGCTTCCACTTGGCGTCGAACTGCTGCTTCATCGCAGTGACGATCTTCCGGCCAGATGTGCCGCGAGAGAATGAGTATGTGTCAGGGAAGAGGTAGCCCTCGAGCGAGGAGCTTGGCACGTTGAGCTCGAGCACGAGCGCTGGGTCTGCCAGCGCGCCGTCGAAGTCCGCGCGCGAGGTTATTCCAGCCGCTTCAACGAGTGGACCGATCTCAGACGCACGCATCCCCTCCTTCACCGTGAAGCGACGGAGCACCATCTCGCCGCGCACGAGCTTCGCTAAGATCTGCTCAGGAGTCATCGAGGCAGAGAGCTCGTACTCGCCCGCCTTGAGAGCCGTGTCTTGCTTGCGCATTCGGGCGATGGCGCGAAACGCAAGGCTGCTGCGCACCAGCCCCTTCGACTCAAGCTCCTTTGCCAGCGCCTTGAAGCCCTTCTCCGCCGTGAGGTCCACCATCACCGGCGCAGACGCTTTCGGGTCTGCTGGAGCGAGGAAGTAGAACTCAACGGCGCCGTACGCGCCAGCAACCGCAGCGAGGGGCACGAAGATGTAGAGGAATGTGAGGATAATCTTGCGAAGCACTGCTAAGCCTTCTGGGCCCGTTCAAAGTACCGCTCGAGGATCAGGCACGCAGCATGCGCGTCGATCTCCTCTCGCTTGCTGCCGCTCTCCCTCAGGCGCGCGGAGGCCTCGAGCGACGAAAACGACTCGTCTACGTACTCAATCTGTATCGAGACTCTTTTAGCAAGTCGGCGCACAAAAGACTCTACGGAATCGCAGATGGCCGTCCTCTCGCCGCGCGGCCCAAGCGGCATCCCAACCACGAGCAGCTTCGCGCTGCGCTCCTCAATCAGCTTTAAAATTTCGCGCTCAGCCTGGTACTTCGCCCGTGGCCACACCGCCACCGGGAACGGTATCCGGACAGAGTCGTCTGCGGATGCACAACCAACGCGGACTGTGCCAATGTCGAGGGCGAGGATGACCATGAGTGATACAGTATAGCTGTGTGCCGAAGCGGGGGGCATTAGGGCGCGCTGCCGAACTGAATAGATCTTAAACTAAAACGAAGTTTGGTGCAGTGCTTTCCCCTTGTACCTTACAACCTCGACAGGTACATTCGACCGGCTATGGCACGCAAGGTCTGGGCCGCTCGGCTCTCAATTCTCCTTTTGGGGGGCATACTTATCGCGACGACGAGTCGCCCCGGCCAGCGCTACCTCAGGGCCCTCGACGTGCGGCGAGCCTCCGACCAGATCCTGTTCGGAGAGGAGAGCCCTTTTCAGGGACTGCTCGACTCAGATGGGCTGCAGACAGAGCTTATCGTCCACACCCCGCTCAACCCCTTTGAAAACCCCCTCAACGACGGCGAGCTGACCCACACGGTCCAAAGGGGCACAACGATCGCCTCGCTCTGGGCAGCGCTGCGCGGCACGCCGAAAGCCACTACAGACTTCGCAAAAGCCTTCATGCAGCACGACAAGAAGGTCGGCTCGCTCAAGGCCGGAGAAAAGCTCGAGGTCAAGCGACGTGACGGCGAGATCGTAGAGGTTCGCCGCCAGCTCTCGTTCGGCGACACGATGATCGTCGAAGGCAACTCGCAAGACGGCTACTCGTCGCGCATCGAGAAGGCGCGTCTCTCGCTCCGTTCTCGCAAGGCATCGGGAACGATCCAGTCCTCGCTCGTGAGCGCCGCAAACGCACAAGATATCCCCTACTCTGTCGTCGACGACTTCGTTGACCTCTTGGGCGAGCGCATCGAGTTCGACAAGGACCTCCAGCCAGGAGACACCTTCACAATCGTATTCGAGGAGAAGGTCAACGAGGACGGCGAGACAGTCGACGTCGGCGCGATCGCCTCCGCGTCGCTCCGCATACGCGGACAGATGTACGCTGTCGTGCGTGACGTGACGCCAGACGGCAAAGTGCGCTACTTCAACGAGAAGGGTCAGATACCAACCAAAGGCTTCTTGCGCTACCCGGTGCAGTACACGCGCATCTCGTCGATGTTCTCCAAGGCGCGCTTTCACCCAGTGCTGAAAGTAAACCGTCCGCACCACGGCGTAGACTTCTCAGCTCCAGTTGGCACACCTGTCAGAAGCGTCGGAGAAGGCACGGTAATCTTCGCCGGCTACTCTCCCTCCGCGGGCAACATGGTGCGCATCGCGCACGGCCAGCGCTACACCACCGAGTACATGCACTTGAGCAAGATAACCAAAGGGCTGCGCAAAGGCTCGCACATTGACCGCGGATCAGTCATCGGCGCAGTCGGCAGCACCGGGCTCTCAAGCGGCCCACACCTTCACTACGGACTCTTCGACAAGGGGAAGTACGTCGATCCGATGCGCGCCAAGATCGCCTCGGATTCCGGCCCAGCCAAGGCGCCGCCGGCAGTCATGGCGGCGCTCGACGCGATGCGGCGTGAGCACGAAGCAGTCGCCATGGCCTCTCCGCTCGGCCGCAAGCCGAACGCATGAGCTTCTCTGTTTCTATCCTCGCCACTGGCTCTGAGCTGCTCGACGGACGGGTCGTCGACACAAACTCTAACTTCGTCGCCAGAGAGCTCTCAGAGCTAGGGCTCAAGCTGCGCCGAGTCCTCACGGTTGACGACGACATGAGCGAGCTCGTCGGCGGGCTCTCGCGCCTCTCAGAGGTTAGCAGCATTATCATCACCTCCGGCGGGCTTGGCCCAACGAGCGATGACCTGACGCGCGACGCTGTCGCGTCGTTCGCAGGCGTGGGGCTCTTTGAGTGCCCAGTTGCGCTCAAGCATGTCGAAGAGTTCTTCGCAAAGCGCGGCCGCGCGCTCGACGAAACCAACCGGCGCCAAGCCGTGATGCCGGTAGGCTCTCGCATCATTACAAACGAGCGCGGCAGCGCCCCTGGCTTCATCACCCAGGGAGAAAACGGAGCGATCGTGTGCTCGCTCTCAGGCGTGCCGCGCGAGTTCCAGCAGATGTTCCGCAGCTCTGTCCTGCCGCTCATCAAGCAGCAGTGCGGCGACGTGCCGCTCATTCACCGCGCCACCTTCAAGCTGCTCGGGGTGCCCGAGTCGTCGCTTGCGAAGGTGATCGAGGCCCTCAAGCTTCCAGAGGACGTGGTAGTCTCGTACCGCGCTGCCTTTCCTGAGGTGCACCTAGTCTTAAAGAGCGCGCGCGCTGACCTCACAGAGTTCGTTGACCAGGCGCGCACAGCGCTCGGCAGAGGGAACACGTACACAGAAGACCCAGAGATCCCGTTCGTGGGAGCGTTGCAGTCGGCGCTTGAGCTAAAGCAGCTCACGATTGCAACTGCTGAGTCGTGCACCGGCGGGATGGCAGCGGAGCTGCTCACCCGCACGCCTGGGTCATCGCGCATCTTCCGCGGATCGGTTGTTGCGTACCACAACGACGTAAAGGAGCAGCAGCTCGGAGTTCTAGCTAGTACCCTCGCACAGCACGGCGCTGTGAGCGCTGAGACCGTACGCGAAATGGCGCAGGGCGTGCGAGATCTTCTCAAGAGCGACATCGGCGTTGCTATCAGTGGTGTCGCGGGCCCAGACGGCGGAAGCGACGCGAAGCCAGTCGGCACCTTCTTCGTTGGGGTGTCGAGCCCACACGGGAGCTTCGAGCAGCGCTGTTTGTACTCTAACGAGCGTCAGAACGTGCGGGTGTACGCGAGCTACGTAGCGCTCGACCTCGTGCGGCGGCACGTGCTTGGGCTTCCGCTGCCGGCGGGGTATCCGATCTGGCTGGCGGCTTAAGGCTCTGGCTTAGCGCCTGCAAGGAGCTTCTTACGCCCTTGACCCGCCAAGCTGGGGCTCGGTGTCTGAATTCCGGCGAAACGCGGCTAGCACATCGAGTTCGGTGGTCTCTGAGATGGCGCATCCCTCCTGTCGCGCTGCTACGTGAGAAAGGAGGAGGCGCCATCTATCGGTTCCTGTGTGTGATAGGCACCAGCTCTTAAGCCCGTTTAGGTCTTCGTTGCTTGGTACTCCTCTGCCGTGCTGCATCCCAGTGATAGACGAGAGGAGCGATGTCCAAGAGTCTTGTGATGAGTTCTCACGACACCAGCTCTTAAGCTCGTTTAGGTCTTCGTTGCTTGGTACTCCTCTGCCGGCCTGCATCCCAGTGATAGACGAGAGGAGCGATGTCCAAGAGTCTTGTGATGAGTTCTC
>CANLJX010000137.1 GCA_947491545.1 Deltaproteobacteria bacterium | reverse complement strand
GTTCGTTTTCGGCGCCTTTCGCGCCGAAAACACTATAGATGTGGCTAGTGCCTCGTGGAAGGCTGCAACGTCGTTAAGTGAACGAACTTTTTAGACGAGGCACTAGTCATCGAGGATGCTCCGCGGCAGGCCCTGGCGCACATTGCTTGTGTAGTAGCTTGCGAGCTCTGCGCATTTCTCTTTCAGCCCTGACGCGCTCGTATTCTCCGGGAGCTTCACCATAAAACGGATGAAGAGATCGCCACGGGAGCCGTCCGCTAGCCGCACACCTTGGGCCTTGAGCCGCACCTCGTTGCCGCTCTGGGCTCCAGCCTCAACTGAAACGAGCAGCGGATCCCCAAGCGATGGGACCTGAATTTTGCCACCCTGAATAGCCTCACTGACCGAAAGCGGAATCTCCATCGTAAGCCCCTTTGAGGTCATCGAGAGCCAGGGATGATGCGCGACACGAATAATGAGAATCACCTCCTCGGTTGGGTCCTCCTTGCGGCGGAAGCGAACGATGCTTCCCGTTCTCACTCCTGGAGGGATGTGCGCCGAGATCTTTTTTGTTTCTCCGTTCGGATCAGTGAGTTCTACGGTCCGGCGTACTCCTCGAATTGCGTCAAAGATCGACACAGACACCTCCATTAGGGAGATGTGGGATACCTGAGTGCCAGCCTGCTTAGCTTTGCCTCCCCCCTTCAGGAGCCTATTCTTCAGGGATGAAAGCTTGCTGCGCGAAGAAGCTGTTATCTCTGAGAAGCCAAAGCCCCGACTCGCTTTCGGTTTTGCGCTGCTCTCGTTTTTAGCTGAACTGCTTCGAGCCTTTTCCTGCTCCTGAGCAGGCTCCTTCTTTGGTGGCGATTTCGGTCTTGGGCTCTCCGACTGTCGCGGTGTGCCTTGGGAATTCTCTTGCCTGCGGTACTCACGGTGAGCGCGGTCGAAGGCTGAGGAGAATGATTCTCGGCTCTTCTCAAGTTCCGCATCGTACTGCTGCCGCTGGGCTGGGTCCGACAGCACTGCGTATGCCTGCGCTATCCGCTTGAAGGTCTCTGCGTTCGATTCGCCGGGGTTGAGGTCGGGGTGGTAGCGGCGCGCCAGGATTCGGTACGCCCGGCGTATCTCCTGCGCCGTTGCGGCACTGTTAACTCCCAACGTTTTGTAGTGGTTGCTCATCCTGCTTTCGGGCTTCCCGGCCCCGTAACAATCCGCCTAACGCCGCTTGGCAGCTTTACATTTCCCCTGCGCAATCGTTTAATGATGCTACTACGAAGGATACCCGGGTCCCAAGCCAGTTTCCGGCGGGAGTTCGTGATTCTAAAGGGTCATTCTCAAGGATAGTAACCGCCATGAGTGCTGCCGCAACCGCCTCCAAAAAGCGCAAGGTCTTGGTGACCGCGGCTCTGCCGTACTCAAACAACCGCCCTCATGTTGGGCATCTTGGCGGAGCGTATATCCCGGCTGACATTTACGTGCGGTACCTGCGGCTTGCCGGTGCCGACGTGCGCTTCGTCTGTGGCTCCGACGACCACGGTGTCGCGATCATGATCACCGCAGAGAAAGAGGGGAAGACCCCGGCCGAGGTCGCGAACTACTACCGCGCCAAGCAGGCGGAAGACTTCGCTGGGATGGGGATCAGCTTCGATATCTACAGCGGCACAAGCGTGTGTCCGCTCCACGCCGCCCAAAGCCAGCGGTTTTTTAGGCATATTCACGACAAGGGCTACTTTGAGAAACAGAGCTCGCGCCAGTTCTACGATGAGGCACGGGCAGCATTTCTTCCTGACCGGTACGTGAAGGGCGAGTGTGGCTTCTGCGGCACCCCGGATCAGAACGGTGACCAGTGTGAAAACTGCGGGAAGATGCTCGATGTTGATTCGCTCAAGAACGCCCGTAGTGTGCTCTCTGGGGAGCCCGCGGTTGTAAAGGACACCGTGCACTGGTTTCTCGACCTATCCCGCTTCGGAACGGAGGTGGAGCGCTGGCTTGAGACCGCCAAGGTTAGGGAACAGACCAAGGCGTACGTCTCGGGGCTTCTCAGCACCGGGCTCGTTAAGAGAGCGATGACCCGAGACCTCTCCTGGGGGATTCCGGTTCCCCTGCAGGACCCCGATGCGACGGGCAAGGTGCTCTATGTCTGGTTTGATGCGCCGATCGGCTACATCTCGTTCTCGCAGGAGCTGTGCCAACGTGCGGGGCAGAGCGCTTCGGCTGCGGACGCTTGGTGGCGGTCAGACGACGCAGAGGTGTACCACTTCATTGGCGAGGACAACACAGTCTTCCACTGCATCATTTGGATTGCCATGCTCGCCGCCGAGGGCTCGACGCGACTTCCGAACGGGGTGATCGTCAACCACTTCTTCAATATGCAGCTGCCTGGTGGGGCGGTAGAGAAGATTTCAAAATCTCGGGGAACTGCGGTGTGGATAGGCGACTACCTTGAGGCCGGAGGAGACCCTGACACGCTTCGGTACTACCTCACCTCGATTGCTTCGGAAAAGTCGCGTTCGGTATTCAAGCCTGATGACCTCGAGCACCGTCACAACGGCGAGCTCGCTGACACTCTCGGCAATCTGGTGAATCGAATCACGTCGTTCACCATTAAGCACTGCGGACCCAACGTTCCAGAGATCGATGCAGATAAGATCACCGACCTCGATCGAGCCCTTGAAGCCGGACTTCGCAGCACCTTCGATGATGTGACGCGAGAGCTAGAAGGGCACTCATTTAAGGCAGCGCTTGAGCGCGTGATGCAGTTTGCGCGCGAGTGCAACAAGTACGTCGACGAGAAAGCCCCTTGGTCATCGCGCAAGACTGACATGGAAGCAACCAAGGTAACGCTTAACTACGTTTTGCACGCCATCCACGGGCTTGGCGTTATGCTGCTGCCCTTTATTCCCGGAGCCGCTAGCAAGATCGTAGGAGCGTTCGGGCGTGACTTGCCCAGCGTTCAGTGGCTTGATGCTGTTGAGGCGAGGCTGGTCGGGGCGCCACTATCGCAGCCGCCTATTCTGTTCCAGAAGTTAGGTGCCCAGCCGACCCAGAAGTAGGGCGAATTCTCTCTTTCCAAGACAGTGTCTTCGTGGTGTCCTAAGGGAACCCTCAAGTGTCACCGAAAGAGGGTCTTTCCCCGGTTCCGACCTATGCAAGCAGCTAAATCTCTTACAGGCGACCCACGCTGGGTACGTCGTGTTCAGCGTCTCGTTGAAGAGGCGGCTATCCTGGACGAGGATGTCGAGCGAGCTGTGTTTACGGCCTTCGCGGCGATCCCGCGTATCGGCTTCGCCGAGGGGTGCACTGAGCAACAGGCTCTCGATGATATCGATCTTCCGCTCTCGCATGGTGAGTGGCTCACGCGACCCTCAATCCAGATCCGGATGATGGCGCTCTTGGGGCTTCGCCGCCGGATGCGGGTGCTCGAGCTAGGTTTCGGCAGTGGCTACCTCTGTGCCGTGATGGCGGCGGGGGGAGCGCAGGTTTTCGGGCTTGAGCACAACACCTCAGTAGCGCAGGCATCTCGCAAGCAGCTCGACACCTTGGGGCTACATGGAATCGTCGTGCGCCGCGGAGAGGGGCGGAAGGGGTGGGAAGATATCGCGCCGTTCGACGCGATAGTCGTTTCTTACGCAGTAGCGAGCGAAGCTGACTTGCCGCTCAGCCAGCTATCAGAGGGCGGGACGCTCGTCGCACCGATTGAATGGGATGGAGTGGTCCGCTTAGCGAGTTGGACTCGAAGTGCGGACGCCATGAAACGCGTTGTTTTTGAGCCGGTGGAATTTCGCTGAGGAGGCTCATGAGCCGATTCTTCGGGCGATTCGTGCCCTATGCAGTGATGGCGAGCGTGCTCGCGGGCTGCAGCCTTTTTGTGCCCAGCAACATCACCCCCAAAGAGTCTTCGCACGTTGTTGTTGCCGGAGACACGCTGCACGAGATAGGCGAGAAGTTCGGGGTTTCAGCCAGCGAGATACAGCAGCACAATGGAATCATAGACCCGCGGCAGCTTCAGGTCGGACAAGTTCTTCGCATACCTTCAGTTGGGCCGCTTGATCTGTCATCGAGTGCACGAATTTTCTCAAGCCAGCCACCTTCCGAGCCGAAAGCGTCGCTGCGAATGGTCAGCATTACGCCGGTGAAAAGCTTTGTCGGCAACCTGGGGACGCCCGTACAAGGAGCTAAGCAGACCTCGCACTTCGGATGGCGCTGGAGCCGTTTTCATGAGGGCGCAGATCTCGCAGCGCGTGAGGGGACTCCCGTTCTTGCAGCACATGACGGAGTGGTTGCGCTGGTTTCAGATTCATGGGGCCGCTACGGCAAGGTAGTGGTACTGAGGGGAAATGGAATCCTGACGGTGTATGGACACAATAGCCGGAACCACGTCGACAAAGGCGACTACGTTGAGAAAGGAGATTACATCGCTGACGTGGGCTCCACCGGGGACACGACGGGGCCACACCTACACTTTGAAACCCGAGTGCGAGACGAAAACGCTAACTGGGCTGCCGTTAACCCACTAACCTTCTACCCGAAAAGCCAGTAAATACAGCTTTTTGTGAAAAAGCTCGCCAGTACCTCCATACCGCGCTCCCGAGATTGTCGGAGACTCCATTTGGTTGGCGTCATAGGTGGATTTTGGTAGGGTGAAAGAGACGCGCTCGTAGCTCAGTTGGATAGAGCACAAGTTTCCTAAACTTGGGGTCGGGAGTTCAATCCTCTCCGAGCGCGCCATTTGAGCCCTCCGCAGGAGGGATCGAATGGACGCTCGGAGAGGATTGAACTCCCGAGTGATCGAAATGCGATGCGAGCTGGCGAGCATCGCGCCGATTCTGCCCCTCGCGCAAGCGAGGGAATAGCAGAAGCGGAACAGGCAAAGCCGGGCAAATCATGAGATTGGAGCGCGCCATTTGAGCCCTCCGCAGGAGGGATCGAATGGACGCTCGGAGAGGATTTAACTCCCGAGGGGTCGTAAACGTACGCGCACGCGCATTCTTTGAGGTACGCAGGATCGTTGCCGAGGGCTTGAACGACTGTTCAGTCGGCAGTGAGAATCTCTTCGGTGCCGGGATGATGGGAGGTTCAGGCTGTGAGGGCTTTGTACGCCTCGGTTATTTCGAGCATCTTCTGGTGGGCCAAGTTTTGGAGCTCTTCCCCTAGGTGGTTCACCTTATCCGGATGGTACTGCTGCGCTAGTAGTCGGTAGCGAGCGTCGATGTCGTCTTGCGAGGCTCCTGGTGCAAGCCCCAGCACTTGGTACGGGTTTTTCGGCTGTGTCACAGCTTCTGTTCCGCCGCTGCCTGCATTCATTTTGGTCGAAGACCGTTTGCGCATCCTGTAAGCCTGCCAGGCTACAAGGGCGAGAATCAGCAGGTCATCAACTCTTCCTAGAGGGCCGAAGATGTCGGGCACGAGGTCAATAGGCCAGACGAAGTACAGCAGTGCCAGGGCGAGCGCGAAGGTTGCCGGGTTCATATTTGACATCGGTCCAGAAGCTTATCGCGGTCGCGTACTAATATTCAACCACCAGTAAATCCGCGGGTTGCCTAAGGACGTGGCTTTCTGGCGCGGAGGGGTGGACAGCTTTTGAGCACAATTATTTTACTGCCCTCCGTTCGGCAACTGCGCTACTGTCGGTGGATGGTAGTCCGAAGGTGCCAGTTGGCAGCGGATAAGCCAGTTGTCAGGAGGCCTACTCATGTCGAGCCCAGAAACTATCAAGAAGCAGATCGTGGATGCTCTTAGCCATCCGGAGGCCGAGGACGGCCTGTACTTTAACAACTTGATCGTCGTTCACGAGGAAGAAGAGAGGCCGATCGTTGCTGGAGACGAGCGCGAGGTTCGTGCCGCGCTCGATCAGCTAAAGCGTGATGGTAAAATTGAGGTGGTTGGGGAAGGAGAGACTGCCATCTTTCAGCTTCGTCGCTGATAGAGGCGGCGCGAAAAAGCTGTCCGCCCTGCTTTGTGGAAGAGCTGGTTCTGTCCGGCGGGCGTTAATACCCGACCGCTCGTTCATAATCCTTCTCTTCCTCTTTCTCCTGCACTTGTACTTGATTCCTCGTCCTCGTCCTCGTCCTCGTCCTCGTCCTCGTCCTTCTCCTTGTCCTTGTCCGCGTCCGCGTATCGCAACACGAATGTCTTGGGCAATCCACGTTGACCTCCTGATTATGAGCAGAAGTCAGTGCAGGTGCCGGAGAAAGAGAAGGATTAGGATGAATATCAGGAACGCTATGCTCCACTACAGTCTGCTTTGAAACTCCGCAGGTTTTCTAGGGAGCGGAAGGGACAGCTTTTCGCCCTACCTACGCATCCGGGTAAGCAATTTTGAGGATCTCAGCAAAGCTGCGGAAGATGTCCGTGGTGGTTAGAATCCCCACCAGCTTTCCGTTTCTTGTGACCAAGGCGGAGCCAACGCGCATCTCAGCGAGGTTGACCAGTACCTGGTCGATAGGAGTGTTGTACTCAACGATGTACGCTTCCAGGTTGCATACATCGCCTACGGTTAACGCGTCCTCGGATTCGGTTGTGGCGGCGATGGCGAAGGCGAGCTTAAGGTCGCGCTCCGAGAGCATCCCTACGAGCTGCCCCTCTGACACAACAGGAAGGTGCCGAATCCCTTCGCTGGTCATGATGGCTTTAGCCTCATGAATCGAGCGCGCGGCCTCGATTGAGTGAGGCAGGGGGGTCATATAGGTAATGATGTGGGGCATCGGCTTCATAATGGACCTTGTTCAGTACAGCTCTTCCTACGACAGAGAGCCCCTTCGTACCATGTTTAGCACCAGCTTAGCAGCAGGAACCTTGTGCTTAACCCCGCCGGGGAAGAGCTGCTAGTCGGCAACAGGCTACAGATTACCCTAAGTGGGC
>CANLJX010000136.1 GCA_947491545.1 Deltaproteobacteria bacterium | reverse complement strand
TTGCAGAAGCTCAAGAAGCTTCTTGATAAGCCAAACGGCATCGTACTCGTCACCGGTCCGACCGGTTCCGGTAAGACAACAACGCTCTACGCCTGCTTAACCCACATCAACAAACCCGACTTAAACATCCTCACCGTAGAAGACCCAATCGAGTATCAGCTCGACGGCATCGGCCAGATGCAGGTCAACCCGAAGATCGACTTCACCTTCGCCAGCGGCCTGCGGGCCATCCTGCGTCAAGATCCAGACGTGGTGATGGTGGGTGAAATTCGAGACGCAGAGACGGCGGAGATCGCCATTCAAGCATCGCTCACCGGACACTTAGTTCTCTCCACCCTGCACACAAACGACTCAGCCGGTGCCGTGTCGCGCCTGATCGACATGGGGGTTGAGCCGTTCCTCGTCTCATCCAGTCTCCTCGCCGTCGTGGCACAGCGCCTTGTGCGCCGGTTGTGCAAGCACTGTCGGGTACCGTACGAGATCTCCGACGCCGAACTAAGGGAGCTCTCTCTCAATCCAGCTCAAATAACGACGCGCCAGGCCTTCCGTCCTGGAAACGGGGACTGTCCGCACTGCCAGGGCAGCGGGTACTCCGGCCGTCTCGGTATTCATGAGCTGCTGATGATCGATGACGAGGTACGCTCACAGATCCTGCAACGGCTTGACTCGAACTCAATCAAGAACTCGGCGGTCAGGCGCGGCTTTGCCACGCTGCGCGCCGACGGTGGAAAGAAGGTCTTGGCTGGCCTTACGACCGTTGAGGAAGTGCTGTTGGCGAGCCACGACGACGTGATCTAGGGAGCGACTGTAGAGACACGACACTATGCCGGTATTTGAATACGTAGCGCTTAATCCCGCCGGCAAGAAGCTCAAAGGCACCCTTGAGGCCGACAGCATCCGCACAGCCCGCCAGCGGCTGCGCTCCCAGAACGTCTTCCCAACCGACATTAAGGAGTCTGCAGAAGCTTCTAAGCAGAAGAGCCAGGATGTTAAGCGGCTGCTGGGCAGCGACCGAGTAACGCTGCGCGATTTGACCCTCGCTACCCGGCTGCTGGCAACGCTCTCTAACGCGGGCCTGCCGCTTGTGGCGGCCCTCTTGGCGTTGGCTGACCAGCTCCAGCACCAGGGCCTGAAACGCATCGTGGTCGATATCAAGGAGCGCGTCGAGCAGGGCTCGTCGCTGGCTAAAGCTTTGGCCGCATATCCGAAGGTCTTCCCGCGGTTGTACGTGAACATGGTCACCTCCGGAGAGGCTTCCGGCACTCTTGACACAGTGCTCGACAATCTAGCCGACTACTACGAAGCGCAGCTTGAGCTGCGCCGCAAAGTAGTTGGGGCGCTCACCTATCCGACCCTCATGTTCTCGTTCTGCATCATCGTGGTTCTTCTGCTCGTTGCATTCGTCGTTCCTGGCATCGTGGAGATCTTCGTTAAGCAGAAGCTGGTCCTGCCCCTGCCGACCAGGATGGTGATCGCCTTTTCGGGCCTCGTGATCGGATACTGGTGGGCTATGGGGCTCAGTCTGGCGCTCGTGGTGGTCGGCATCCAGCGTTACTACGCCACCACAAAGGGGCGTGAGAGCATCGATCGATTACTGCTCAAAATTCCGGTCTTTGGCACGATCTACCGCAAGGTTTCAACTGCTCGGATCGCAAGCACCCTCGGGACCCTGCTCAGCGGAGGCGTGGAGCTCCTGTCCGCACTCGACATCGTGAAGAACATTATCGGCAACGTCCACATGCGTCGCGCCCTGGAAGAGGCACGTGACGGCGTCCGTGAGGGAAGGAGCCTGAGCAAGGAGCTGGCTCGCAGCGGCTTTTTCCCCCCGCTCCTCTGCCAGATGGTCGGCATCGGAGAGAAGAGCGGCAAGCTCGAGGTGATGCTCGCAAAGGCGGGCAAAACGTTCACCCAGGAGGCCAACTCGTCCATCTCTGGGCTCACCAGCCTGCTGGAGCCCTTCATGATTATCTTCCTCGGCATGACGGTCTTCGTCATAGTCGTGGCGATCCTGCTCCCGGCTACCCAGCTCATGAGCATGATGGGGCCAACCTAGGCTTAGCGGCGAAAGGGGGGAACTATTCGAAATGACGCGCCCTGAAGGGTGTTTTTGCCGGTTAGATTCGGGGCCTTTGGGCGGAAAACTTCAGGGTTTCGCGTCACCTACTTCCAGGGGTATCATCATCGGAAGCGCCATCGATGGCTGGCAGCCCTAAGTTTTGGGCAGCTTGCGCCGCCGCTCGACGCCAAACACAGAAAACATCCGATAGAGAGAATCAGCATGAGCCTCTGCACAACTTCTGACTGCATCGTCCCTCGCCGAACAGCTTCCCGGCGCACACTGTCGCGCTTCGAGCGTGGACTGACCCTAATCGAGATTATCATCGTAGTTGCAATTATCGGCATCGTGCTCTCGTTTCTGCTCAAGGGGGTTTTCTCGGGAGCCCAAGAGGCCAAGGCCAAGCTTACTAAGGCGATGCTTGAGCAGCTAAAGGGCGACCTCACGGTGTACCAAGTATCGAACAACCAGTTCCCGGGCAGCCTGCAGGACATAAAGGGCAACGAGGCCGTCAACGATGGGTTCGGAAATCCGATTCAGTACAAGGTGTCTGACGGCGGCCGAAGCTTCGAGCTCCTGTCGCTCGGAGCCGACGGCAAGCCGGGCGGAACTGGCTCGAATCAAGACATCACACTCAAAGGACCGTAATCAGGCAGCTAATGCGGCGCCCACTTCGAGCCAGCACCCAGCGAGGTTTCACGGTTGCGGAGCTCGTGCTGGTGGTCATCATCATCGGGCTGGCAGTCGGACTCGTGTCGACTCGGCTCGGTGTTGTTGACACGTGGCGTGAAGGCGCAGCGTTCCGCAAACTCGCCGACACGATCGTCTTCATCAACAACCAGGCAGTGATGGATCAAGTGTACTACCGGATGGAGTTTGATCTGGAAAACCGCCGATACCGAATCGGTGTGGTGCGGCCTGACGATAGCCTTGACCTCAACCCGAGCGGAGTTAACCTGCCGCCGCTCCAGCTTGAGCTTGCAAACCTGCTAAGCCCCAATGCTGGTGGAGACACAACCGTCATCCCCCCGCCCTCACTCCCCTCACTCGCTGAGCCGATTGAGCTTCCTGGCGAAATGTATTTCGAGGACGTGGTTACCCCCCGCGGCAAGGTGAAGGTGGGCGAAAAGCGCAAGAACCCGTTCCTGCTCTTCTCGCCGCGCAACGCATCCGAGTTCGGAGTGATCCATGTCACGATGGGCAACGGGATGCAGAAAACGATCCTCGTTAACCCATGGACCGGCCTGGCAGAAATCTTCAACGAGTACAAAGATTACCAGTACACGTTCAGCCAGAAGGATCGTTCGTGAGGCAGAAGAACCCTACGCAGCGTGGATTCTCGTTCATCGAGCTGGTGGTTGCCCTAGCGCTCTTCGCTGTAGCGGCATCGGTAATCGTGGGTCTTGAGAGTTCCGCAATCAACCGCACCCTCAGGGACAAGAACGCACAGCAGGCGATGCTCGCTGCCAGGAGGATTATGGCCTCGATCGAGGCTGCCGGACCGGCGCTAGACCTCCCAGATCAGGAGGGCGTGCCGGTGAGCGAGATTCTCACGAGCCTCGGCGTTCCGGAGTCAGCATCGGACGATGAGAAGTCAGCGCTGTCGAACTTCCGGGCCTCGCTTAGGCTCCAAGACTGGGACCTTCCCTTCGAGAATGTCCAGAACCCTGCCATGCGGAAGGTTGCCCTGGTGATCGCCTGGGGCGACGGCGTGGGAGACTCCTTCAAGATCGACTACCTCTTCCCGCGAGGCCCTGGAATCTAGTGGCTCCAACGCTGAAGCGCCGAACAGGGAAGCCCTCTAGCCAAGCCGGTCTGACGCTGCTTGAAGTTACGCTCGCCGTGGCGATCCTGGCCATCATGATGTCGCTCAACTACAAGGTGATCATGGGGCTCGTTACAGCGAAGTCAGTCGTCGACGACCAGCGCGACGGCCTCTACATCGCAAATTCCGTCCTGACCCGTATCTCGCGAGAGCTTCAGCTCGCGGTAAAGACCGGAGCAAGCGTGCAGTGCGACACCTCTGCCCCTCCACAGTCATCGGCACCCCCTGTCTTCGTCAGCGAACAGAAGAGCGAGGGCGAGGCGCGCACAGACTCGCTCACCTTCTTGGCGCGCGAAGCGGGCCAGTATGTCCCCGACGGCGGCACCCACTCGGGACTGGTGCAGATTACCTACCGCGTGGAGCCAGACCCGGAGCAGAAAGACACGAAGAACCCAACCATGCTCCTGATACGAGACGAGATCCCGATCAGCCGAAACAAGCAGCGCGCCTGCGCCAATGCGATCCGGTTCCCAATCACCAAGAACCTTTCCTCGCTTGAGTTTCAGTTCTTCGACAAGCGCAGCAACGAGTGGCTGCCTGAGTGGGCCGGCCCACGCGCCTTCTCCCTCCCATCAATCGTGCAGTTCAAGGTCGGGCTGCGCACCGAGGAGGGCACTTCCCAGACCTACACCTCCGCCGTAGCTATACGCTCGGCGCCCTAGGCCACCCGGATCACCCTCTCTGGGGGCGGACACAAAGAGGGCAGCGAGGGAAGGGAGGATTTCATAGTGCTCCCCTTTTTATCGATCGCTGTTCTCGCCGCTCTCTTTGTGAAAATCAATTCGTTGCTGGCGGCAAGATTCGCTGGAGCGGAGAATATCCTCTGTGAATGTTTTTCACCAGTTGCTTGGGAGCCGAAACCGTTCCCGCTGCCGTGGTCGCCAACTGAATGCCGCGGCGCGGCGCACTAGCCGGGAACGGCACCGGCTCCGGTTCGGGCTCCGCCTCCGAAGAAGCTAGTAAAAATTTTCGCCCCGTACGGGTACGTTTAAGTGAACGTGAACGTACCCGATCAAGCCATTCCTGCCGCTAGCAACAGATCCAGCTCACAAAGAGGACAGCGAGAGGGCTGTTCGGTCCTAACCCCTCGCCGTTCTCGCCGCTCTCTTTGTATCACCCCCTCAGCCGGGCAAGGCTACGTGCACGTGAACGCGAACGTAAACGTGAACATCCCAGTATGCGGAAAGAGACTTCCCCTAGTCGCTGCGGAGCCGCAGCCGCAGCCGTTGCCGGTCCCAGCTCCGGTTCCGTCCTCCAAACCACCAGTAAAAATCCTCGCCGCGCACAGGGACCTCCCCTTCCCCGTACCGGAAACGCCCCCTACCCTTTATTCCCAAGAAAAATGCAGCCTATACTCCCCCCAATGAACGCCTACTCCTTCCTAGCCCGAGCCGCAGAGCTCTGGCCCTCAAAAGTCGCGGTTACCGCCCGTGGGGAGAGCGTCACCTTCGGAGAGCTCCTAAAGCGCTCTGAAGAGCTAAAGCATGCCCTTTTCGAGGCTGGCATTAGGCCTGGCGTGGGGCTGGGCTTGGTGGCTGCCAATGGTCCTGAGTTCCTTGTCGGGCTCTTCGCTGGGCTCGCGAGCGGCGCAGTAGTGATGCCGATCTCTGAGAACCTGCGGCCGCAAGAGGTCAACCGGATGTTGGAGCTCGTGCCGTTGGCCGGAGTTCTGCACGAGGGCTCCTTCTCGCACGATCTTCCGCGCTCTACGGAAACTCAGCGTGGCCGCTTCTCGATCGCGATGCGACCGCGGGAGTATCACCTAAAAGTCGCACCTGGAGTGCCGAATGCGGCTGTGATCCGCTTCACCTCTGGGACGACCGGCTCAGCCAAAGGAGTGGTGCTCTCGCACCAGACCGTATTCGAGCGAACTGAGGCGGCGGTGGAAGGGCTGCAGCTCTCGCAGGGAGATGCAGTGCTGTGGGTGCTTCCGATGGCATACCACTTCGTGGTGTCAATCCTGACCTACGTTCGCTACGGCATCGCAGTCGTTGTTCCAGACGGAGACTCGCCTGAGCAGCTCATCTCAAGCGCACAGCAACATTCGCCGCAGATGCTCTACGGCGCGCCGGCAGTAGTGCAGTCGCTCATAAATGCGCCGAGCGGGCTATCCCTTCCTCGAAGCATGCGGGTGGTCTCGACCTCTTCCTGCCTCTACCCGCAACATGCACGGACGTTCGAGCAGCGCTTCGGGACGAGTGTTGAGCAGCTCTACGGACTTTTTGAGGTGGGGCTTCCGCTCGGCTCCGGCTTAGTTTCCGGTGGGGATGGAGCCTCGGTCGGCAGGGCGCTCCCGCGCTACGAAGCAGCGATCCTCGACCCAGCCGGCCAGCAGCTGCCTGCTGGTCACATGGGGAGCCTCGCCGTGCGTGGTCCGGGGATGTTCGACGCATACCTTGCTCCCTACCGCCCCGCTGCCGACGCCCTGCTGCACGGCTGGTTTCTCACGGGCGACCTCGCTGTGCAGAGCTACGACGGCTCGATCACGGTGAAGGGGCGCGAGAAGTCGGTGATCAACGTGGCTGGCAACAAGGTCTTTCCGGAGGAAGTGGAGGGCGTCATAAATTCTTACCCCGGAATCCAGGCCTCCCGCGTTTACGGCCTGGAGCACACCCAGTCCGGAGAGATGGTGGTCGCAGAGGCTGTGCCGCAACAGGGCGCATCGATAGACGTTACGGCGCTCGCCACCTACCTCTCGGAGAAGCTCTCTCGGTACAAGCTGCCAAGCGCGCTGCGCCTCGTTGACTCAATAGAGAGAACCGACAGCGGAAAGATTCGGCGAGTCGCTCAGGGCTAGGCTCAAAGCAGTCCCGAGCAACAGTCGACAAGAGCCGCGACTTTACTTCGTGAACGTGCTTGCACACCTGAAAGCGGACGGAGTGCCTTTTCCTAATCCTCACCCTGCTCCTCCTCTTTCTCCTGCACCTGCAATTATCTCCTGATCATAATCAAGAAATTGGCTCGGGCTGACTGCGCCCTTCCTGTTGAAATACCCGGATGAAAATTAGGAGCCCAGTGCAGGTGCAGGAGAACGAGAAGG
>CANLJX010000135.1 GCA_947491545.1 Deltaproteobacteria bacterium | reverse complement strand
CCCCAACGCTTAGTTGAGCAGCCTCGACAACGACTCGCAGCACTTCGTTCAGGTCCTCGCTGCCATGCGCTACTGCACAATCTTTCGCCGCAATCGACTGAACTTTGTTGGCGAACACCTGCCCCTGGCACAGGTACCGCCCGATAGAGTCGATATACTGCGCTGCGAGGGCGTTGTTCTCCTGCGCTGTTGAGAGCCGCTCCGTCAACTCAGAGATGTGCGCCAGGAGCGCCTTCATGTACTCGGAAACCTCCCCGGCAAACCTGCCAACCGAGCTCAGCTCAAGCTGTGCGCGAGTTTCAGCCTCTAGGGCGCGCATCTTCGACACATCGGTGAAGCTCCAGATCCGGGCTGCCTCGCCGCGGCCGATCTCCACCACAGCCGAGCGGACAAGCAAGTGGTGTATCGGCGAATTGAGGAGGCAGAACTCCTGCTCGACAATGCCACCTTTCTGCTTGAGGAACTCCTTCTCCATGGCGGCAATGAGATCGAGCGGCAGAAAGGTGCACAGAACATGATGAGCGAGGGAATGCGTGTCGCCGCCGCACATCTTCTGCAGCACCTCATTCTTGTAGATGATCGCGCCTTCCTGATTGTGCACCATCACGGCCTCAGGAATCATGTCCCCAAGGGCCCTCTGCACATCCAGCAAGCTCGAGAGCCGCCCACGCCGCTCATCAACCTGCTTCCGCATCTGGCTCAGCGTCAGATGGTTGTAGACGCGCGCCAGGAATGTCGTGCGATCAAACGGCTTCGTTAGGTAGTCATTTGCGCCAGAGGTTAGCCCGCGCACGATATCCTTCTCTTCGTTGCAGGCGGTGACGAGAAGTATCGGCAGCACATCAGCCGAATGCTTCCGGCGAATCTCGGTGAGGAGATGGAAGCCATCCTCGTCGGGCATCATCACATCGAGCAGTATCAGCGCCGGAAGCTCGCGCTCAAGGTAATCCATGCACTGTACGCCGGAGCTGCACTCAACGACGTCGAGCCCCGCGCTTGAGAGAATCGCCTTGAGCAGGTGCCTGCTCATCGGGCAATCGTCTACCACCAACAGTGACTGCTTCTTTGCGTGCATGGTCCCCCGCTCTTTGGCTTCCAGATTGCATTCGGCTGTCGCTGCTAATTCCTTGAGGCTCTGCGTTCAATAAAAAACAAGGGAGATCAATTACTTTGGCAAACCCAACCAAGCCCACGGCAAAGCCGAGTACGCACTCTTTGCGCAGCCCTGAACAAAAATTGCCAAAGGGGTGCGTGCTGCTGGGAGTTCTGAAGTCGGTCGAGAACGAGCTGCGAAAGCGGGAGATGCTAACCTGCGGGCCTCAGGCCGTTCCCCCGCTCTGGTTCCTGGCTGAGACTGAGCGCAACATCTACCTTTGGCGTAACGGCAAGAGCATCGACGATCAGCAAGATTTCTCCTTCTGGGTGGACATCTCTGCGCTCATCTGCAAGCGCCGGGAGCAGCTCAAGCGTGCTCACGTGCTAAACCCATTCACAAACCCGCTCTGGGGGGTTTCACAATTTGACGACAAGATGGCCGACCAGGAGCGCGACTACCTAGACTCCTTCGAAGACCTTATCCAGTCAGTCCTCAAGCACGCAGAGGCCTTGAGCGTCGCTAGCGAGACTATCCGTAGCGACCTCGCGCGAGGAGTCGAGCCGCGGCTGCCGATCGTGTTGCCTTCGCGCCCGGAGGCCGGCAGCCGCTCCTCGTAACCACACAACCCCCTCTTCCAACCCAGCCGCCTCGGGGGTATCCTATGAGTCATGCCTACCTCTGCAGCCGATACGCTTATCCTAGAAACCATCGAGCGGCTCTGCCGCTCCGAGGTTCCGAAGTACCAGAACGAGTCCTGCTACAACACAGTTCCGCGCGCGCTCTTCACATCATTTGCGGAAGCAGGGGTCGCCGGGCTGGCAGTGCCCGAGAGCTTCGGTGGCATCGGCGCCTCAGCCGCAACCTCGGCTGCCGTGTTCGACACGATCTCTCGCCACGACATGGGGCCAGCGATCTTCATCTCGGTGCACGCGATGGTGTGTGGGCTTGTCGCACGGTTCGGAAGCGATGAGCAGAAGAAGAGCATCCTGCCCAAGCTTGCCTCAGGCGAGGCGCTCGGCGCCTTTGCGCTGACTGAGCCCCACGCCGGCTCAGATGCCCAGGCGCTTTCTACGGAAGCTGTGCTTCGTGGCGACTCGTATTTCCTCACCGGCAGCAAGATCTACATAACGAGCGCTGGGTTCGCGGATCTCTACGTAGTCTTCGCTCGCACCAAAGACAGCTCGGGCACGGGGATCTCGGCTTTCATCGTGCCGGCCTCTACGAAGGGTCTCACAATCGGAACACCTGAAAAGAAGATGGGGTGCGAGCTCTCGCCGATCGCATCGCTTTTCTTCGACGAAGCAGAGCTGCCTCGCTCTCACCTGCTAGGGCCAGTTCACGAAGGCTTCAAGGTGGCTCTCTCTGGGCTTGCAGGGGGAAGAGTCAACATCGCTGCCTGCGCAAACGGGCTCTCGCGAGCCGCTCTCGACGCTGCCCTCAAGCACCTGCGAGAACGGAAGCAGTTCGGAAGGGCTCTGGCGGAGTTTCAGGGGCTGCAGTTCATGGTCGCGGACATGCACTCTCGGCTTGAGGCTGCGAGGCTCCTGGTTGAGAAGGGAGCACAAGACCTGGACACTGCGGGCGCGTCCCCCGCAAAGACTCGGCTTTCTTCCTCCGTGGCGAAGTGCTTCGCGACAGACACAGCGATGAGCATCACCACCGATGCGGTTCAGCTCCTAGGGGGCGCCGGCTACATCAAGGAGTACCAGGTTGAGCGCTACATGCGCGAAGCGAAGATGCTCCAGATCGTCGAAGGCACAAACCAGGTGCAGCGCATGATTATTGCGCGGGAGCTGCTGGAGTAAATCCGAGCGTTAGCTCTGTGAAACATCATTACTCTGAGCAGTCCCCGTGATCCCTGACTGTGCCGAGCTCAGAATTTCGAGGTTGTAGGAGTCGAGCGCCTTGATTTCACCGAGGGTTGCTTTAGTGCTCGGCGAATAGAACTCGTACTGCGAAGTCTCGGCAGTCACCCCCGAGAAATGCCCGAAGCAGGTCACCACGAAGCTGACGATCCCGATGTACGCTAGCGCACCGCCACTCAAGACGATCGCCTGCGCGCGAGGGGTGAGCTCAATCGCACCCTCGGAATCCGGACACGGCTCGTCCGTGACGAGCAGGCCTCGGTGAAACCGGCTCCGGTAGCACGTCTCGCAAAGACGAGACTCGCTTCCCTCTGAGAGACCGCATCGGTAGCAACCGCTCATATGCCTTCCTCTTACTTTGAGGGTCGGCACGGCCCCAAAAAATCTTGAGTCCTAGAGGCTATTTGAGCGCTGATTGCCTGAGAATCAGGGGGTTACCGTCCGGCTGGCACGGCTTGGGGCCCGGCACACTGTTTCAGCCAGCTCCAGTTCGGCTAGCAGGAGCTACTGTTGACGCAGCGCGAAGCCTCTATCGGCCCGTAGCAAACCTTATCGAACTTAACGTAGATCTTTGAGCTGCCTGCACCGCGGCGTGCCTGCGACGCCACGGCGCTGCCGTTTAGCGGCGTGCTTATTCCGCAGCCGTACCCTGCGTAGTACCGAGCCGCCCAACCGAACCCGCGCTCGTACAACCCAAGAGACGCAATCGTTCCGCCTCTGCTGTCGATCGCCGACACGCATTGCGGAAACGGCCCGCTCGCTCCAACTTTAAGAATGACACCGATTGTGTTTCTGCGGATGTCAGTAAAATGGTCTGAACCAACCGTCTTGTAGATGTGGCTCCCAGGCCACGGGACTATCGAGGAGCATCCGGTTGGCTTCCCGCTTCCGCCGTTGCCTCCTCCACCATTGCCATTGTCGTTATCTTGGTCGTCATTTCCGCCGGGAGTTGATGCGGAACCAACTGCATTAATGTTGATCTCGTCTACCGCAGTCCCGCCGAGGAACTGGGCTTCACGCACCTCCCCAGACACAGGATTAAAAACCCCACTTTCCCGAGAGCCTTGGAAAGCAACTTCGAAGCCGCTGCCATCGTTGAAATCCCCCACAAGGCTCTGGCCTTTCCCGGCGAATCGATGCTGGCCTACAAGGGCGCCGGAGAGCGAGTAAACCCGAATGGTCGTTGCGCTGCCGCTGATAACTTCAAATCCGAGCAGGTCTGGCCCGCTCGCCTGTCGCACGCCAAAGGCCCGCGGGCGCGATCCTGCCGACGCGAACTTCGGCAGCCGGGTATACTGACGCACCTCCCCTGTCACGAGGTTTTTGACTCGCGCAACAGACCGATTACTGCGGCTCTTTCGAACTACACCGATCCAGTCTACGGCTCCGCCATCGATACGCGCGAAGAACACGCGGTCTCCGCTTTGACCAAACGTCAGCGTTTCGTATGTCGGGGTGCTGCTTGCGAGATCAAAGAGGTCGTACGACACATCCCACTGCGCCTCTCCACGCACCAGCCGAACAACGGCCCCATCCGGCTTGCCATCTCCGTTGAAGTCTCCACCTGAAACAACTAGGTCTCCCTGCTTTCCGAACGTGCGAGACGTGGTCTGGCTGCTGCCGTCCAAGATCGACCATGTGATCGTGTTGGCGCCGTCAGTTGCCGAAGCAACGCCGACCTGTGGCCCCTCGATGCCCCAGGAGGCAACGATCGGGGCATCACCATCCGTCCCTATCGAACCGAGGGGCAGCGTGGCGCCGTCTGATGAGAGAAGGGCCTCCCATGTCAAAGAGTTGTCACTTTCTTTCGATACCCTCGTAAGATCCGATACTCCATCCCCATCGAAGTCAGTAGGCGCCTGCGCCTCAACACGCGCTATGAACGCTAGGCAAGTAGCTACTCCGATTGCTGTTCTTCTCATGCGATCCTCCCAGAGGGGATTCTGCGGCGCTGGACGGCCGACCACCTCTACAGAGGTCTGTTCAAGGGGCGTGCCAGAAGCCAACGCCCTCGTCTAGGCGGAGATGCTAAATGTGGTTGCTCTGCTCTCGTCCCATCGACGATGCGCGCAGCGCATTGAGAACCGCGAAAAGGTCGATCCCCTCCTGCAGCAAGGCACCCCAAACGGGGGCAAGGAAGCCGGCCGCGGCGAAGCCCATCCCAACAACACTCAGCGCCATGCCACCCACTGCGCTTTCAAGCGCAACTCGGCGCATGTGTGAGCTGATGTGAAGAAACTGGTCGACCTTGCGGAGCGAGGGATCCAGGATAACCGCCCCCGCCGCCTCGGATGTGATGTCGCTGCGTGGGCCGAACGCTATGCCTACCGTCGCCGCAGTGAGGGCTGGCGCGTCGTTGATCCCGTCACCAAGGTACAGCGTCGCTCGCCGCGCAGTCTCCTCGCGAACTATTGCAACTTTCTCCTCTGGAGACTTGCCAGAGAAGATCTTGGCGATCTTGAGCTGCGCTGCCAGGAACTGGACCTCCTGCTCGCGGTCTCCTGAGAGGAGAATCACGTCCTTAAAGTTATGGTGCGGGCCTAGATGTGAAACGAAGTCGATGCTGTCTGGCCGTGCCTCATCGCGGAAACGCAGCAGCGCTCTGACCACCCCGTCAATAAGCACAACACACTCAAGCCCAGCTTCAGCATGGCGGAATGGCGCGACCACTCCGTCCGGCAGCGACCTCCGACCCGTGATCTGCACCCGCTGGCCGTGCACCGTTCCGACAAGCCCCTGTCCAGGGATCTCGCTCACTTCGCTCACGTCAGTGAGCACAATTTGGCGCTGATTCGCCGCGTCGACAACAGACTGCGCCAAAGGGTGCTTGGAGTACTGCTCAAGGCTCGCCGTGAGCTGCAGTACCTCATTCTCTGGCATGCCGATGGCTTCAACCTCCACAAGCACAGGCTCACCAACAGTTAGTGTTCCTGTCTTGTCGGTAATGAGGACTTCGCACGATTCTGCGCGTTCAAGGGCGATCGGATCCTTAATAATAATTCCTCGTTTTGCGCACCAGGAGATGGCGCCGATTATGGCGACCGGGATCGCTATGATGAGTGGGCAGGGAGTGGCTACAACCAAGACTGCGAGAAACCGCTCGGCTGAACCGGACCACCACCACGCGCCCGCGGCTATGGCAACTGCCAGCGGGGTGTAGAAGGCTCCCAACATATCTGCTAGCCGCCTCATCCTTGGCCTGCGCTGCCGCGACACCTCCATGACAGCCATAATCTTCGAGTAGCGAGAGTCTCGCGCTGCCCTGAGCGCCCTAATAATTAGGGCGCTCTCGCCGTTGATGGCGCCCGAAATCACCTCAGAGCCCGGGGTCTTTGACATGCGATACGGCTCGCCAGTCAGGTACGACTCGTCCATCGAGCTTCGTCCCTCAACAACCACTCCGTCCACTGGGCAGAGCTCATGGGGCAAAACCACAAGCTCCTCTCCTGGGGCAATCCGATCCACCGGGACATCGACCATCCCTATCCCCTCGCGGCGATGCGCGATTGAAGGGTTGCGGCGGGCGAGCGCATCGAGCACTGACGAGGCTCGCCTCATTGCAAAGTCTTCAAGTGCCGAGCCACCCGAAAGCATCAACACGACGAGCGTGCCGGCCATGTACTGCCCTAGCCAGAGCGATACAACTATCGATATGCCCGCCAGGAGATCGGACGACACCTCGCCCTTAAAGAGGCCTGCAACGAGCCGTAGCACGAGTACGCCACCACCCGCCGCTAAGACTGTAAGTAGCGGAACGCTCGCATCAGAGGAGCTCATCCCAAACGCCAGCTCAAGCAAAAGGCTCGTGGCGATTGCGATACATGCAGCAGAAGCAATGGAGGCGCTTAGGTATTTCATCGGGATAATTGTCGACCGCACAGCGACCTAACGCTACCCCGAGAGGCACCCCTTCGCAATCGATGACACTTGGAATAGGAAGGGCGCGCAGGTGGAGAACCACCTGCGCGCCCCCGCAACTTTTGTTGCTACTCGCTTAGGCAGAGAGGC
>CANLJX010000134.1 GCA_947491545.1 Deltaproteobacteria bacterium | reverse complement strand
AGTCCCAAGTTTGTGTTGCGAGGGCAGGTTGTGCCCGTCGGCTCGAACGGTGAGCTGTACATACTTTCTCTCGCTCCCGACATAGCCCGCATAAAGAACCTGGAGGAGTTCGGCCTCGACTTCAGCGATTTTGCCATAGCTGAGCCGGTCGTCGATCACATGATTCTCTCGAACCTCTTTCGTCAGACTCGGGAAAGCATCGAAGTGCTGTACGCAAGGCTGGCGTGGCGTGAGAGCGGCACAAACCTCCTGCATACCCTCGCTGCTGACATCTTTGGAGCCACCGAAGAGAGAGAGGTATGCCGAATAACGATGGAGCGTGTGTGCGAGATGCTCAAGTGGGATGTTGGGCTCGTGTTCATGGCCCCAGAGGGTGAGGCCCACGTCGTGCCAGCTGCTTTCTCTCGAGTGCTAGGAGGAGGGAAGTTTGAAGATCTCCTTGAGCAAAGCAAAGAGACGCTCTTTTCTTTTAGCGAGGGAATGCCGGGATACGCAGCTAAAGTGCGGGACATCTTCTGGACTCAAGATGTGATGAGGGATGCCCGGTTTCCTCGAGCAGCTGTGTTGCACTTCCCTCAGCGTCTCACCGGAGTTGCCCTGCCTATAGTGTGCGGCGAGAAAGTCCTAGCAGTGCTTGAGTTCTTTACGGAGAGGGTATTCAGTAATCCGAAAAGTGCGATCCAGCTCTTCGACCTTATTCGTCGCCAGGTGGAGCACCAAGTTGCACGACTTCAAGCCGCCCGCCTTGAGCGTGAGCGGGAAGCGATGCTCATTAGCGCTGCCAAGATGGCGACCCTGGGCGAGCTGGCAGCTGGTGTGGCGCACGAGATCAATAATCCTGTGTCCGCAATCTCTATGACTACCGAGGTGCTCCGCCGCCTGGGCGCTTCTGGAGCCATCAGCTCAGAGGTTCTTGCCACGCAGGTCTCTCGCATACAGAAGTGCCTATCCCACATCACGACCATCGTGTCTGACATGCAGTCGTTTTCGCGCGATGCTTCTCGCGATCCGATCAAGGAGCACCGTGTAGGGGACCTTGTCTCTGGTGCGTTGAACCTGTGCGGTGCGAAATTCATGAGCCAAAAAGTGGAGCTGAAACTCAGCGAGATATCGCCGGAATGGACTTCGTTATGCCGAGCGGCGCAGGTTTCGCAGGTAATTCTGAACCTGCTGAGCAACTCTTTTGACGCGGTGGTTGAGAGCCCGGGCCCATGGGTGCGGGTCGAAGTGGCTGACGAAGGCGAAAGCTTCGCTCTATCAGTCATTGATTCCGGTTTGGGCATACCCGAGGAGATCCGGGAGAAGATGATGACCCCGTTCTTCACCACGAAGCTCCCTGGAAAAGGAACGGGGCTGGGCCTTGGCATCTGTCGAAACATCATGCAGGCGATGGGGGGCGATCTCCTCTACCGAGCTGACGCGGCGAATACGACCTTCGTCGCAAGGCTGCCAAAAATCTGCCGCCAGCAGTGAGCGCCCAAACTCGCGCTACCGCGCCGCTATCTGAGCAACGGCAGTGGGACTCTTCATGCCGGGTAGGGCGCCGCTAACGAGAGCCAGTAGCTTTAGGGCGCGGCTCACTTCGCCTCCGCTCCTCTCGCTTCGGCGCTGAGACTCCAAGCGCAGAGCGCGCGTGGGAGAGGAAGCCGTACCCAAGAATGCCAGGACCAGCCACGTTAGCGTCGACGATTATCGCGTCGTACGACAGGATCTCTTGGGCGCTAAGGCTCTTGCTCTTGTAGGCCCGGAAGTTCCCCTGCCCACTCTGGCGCGATTGGCGGAAGTAGAAGAGCAGGGTAGTTGAGTCGGCAATGCCGTGCTGCAGGAGCTGCCGCTCTAGGCCGAAGAGGAAACTAGTTCCTATCAGCAGAACCTTTCTCGGCTTGCGCAGAGTCGGGCGCGGATGGTCTGTCAGGTACGGAGCCGCTCTGTAGAGCTTTTCGGGCTCAAGCAGGTTCGCTATCTCGATCAGGTCGAGTTCTGGCCCCTTCGGTGGCATTTCAAGTCGGTACTGTTCACAGAGCGGAGGG
The DNA here is from genome assembly GCA_947491545.1 of Deltaproteobacteria bacterium. Classification (GTDB taxonomy): domain Bacteria; phylum Bdellovibrionota_C; class UBA2361; order UBA2361; family OMII01; genus OMII01. The sequence continues at coordinate 5,235 of CANLJX010000134.1, read as the reverse complement.
GGGATCTCTTCACTCCAGCTGCGTGATAGTTCGGATGCCACCTCGCGCGCTGCGAGGCAGGATCCGACATCATTCCAGTGCGAGCCTGTTGGCTCGAAGAAGCGGAACGGAAACTCGGCTTGCCTTGCTTTCAGGATCTGGAAGGCGTCAATAATGCGCGGCTGAGACGCCGCGATGGCTTTCTGCGCCGCTTCGTAAGAGCTCTCTCGGGGCTGCACCGCGATGTATTTCTCGGGCAGCAGCTCGGGGTAGAGAGCCAGAAGGTTCGGGTTGATTACAGCCACGAGCGGGATCCCGCGAGGACCGAGGAAATCCTGGAGCGCCCTGAGATCACTGAAAGCGCTCTTGATGACGCGACGAGGCGGGGCCTTTACGCGATTGAATGAGCGAAGGTACATCGGTTGCCATAGGTATCCCTCGTTGCCGCCCTGCACCGAGGTTCGGTAGTCGAGCGATACCTCGCCGAAGAGGGAGTAGGTGAGCTGGTTCATCGCTTTGACGCTCCACGCCCAGAGCGGATGCGAGCGAGTGGCCCACTGGTCGGTCTTTGACTGGACCGCACCCTTCTCGAAGCCCCCCAGTGACCATGCTGGAAGCTGGTACTTCATCTCAACTCCGTGGAGAGCGGTGCGGGGAATCGGAACAATCAGGCTTGCGAGGGGCGCCAGGCAGATCGCGGCGATTGCTGCGATGACGATGCCCTGAATGGTCTTGGCTTTTTGCATCGTGGTGCCTAGCTAAAACTGGAAGTAAATAAACGGTGAGTACTGGCCAGCTTCAAGAGCGAGGATGCTCAAGACGAATATCGCGAGCGCCAGAGGGTAGAGAGCTGGGACGCGCTGGAAGAGGGGGGTCCGTTCTGTTTCGTTGTGTTGCATGGCTTCCAGCAGCGGCTCGATGAGTACGCACCATACGGCGGCCACAGCGAGGACAGTGATTCCAGCATCACTAATGACCGTTGCCCGCGCAAAGGCGGCAGTAGCTTTCGGCTCCGGACCGAAGCCGAAGAGCCGCGACCAGCGCGCCAGGGCTTCGGACAGCGTTTCTGAGCGGAAGAGCACCCACCCGAGCGTTACGGCGAATAAGGTCACGCCCCGGCGCAGGAGAGCCGGCAGCCTGAAGAAGAGCGGCGCTAGCCTGGAGCGCTCGAAGGCGAGGAATGCCCCGTGAAATGCGCCCCAACACACAAAAGTCCAGTTTGCCCCGTGCCAGAGCCCAGAGAGCAAGAAAACGATCCAGAGGTTTGTGGCCTGGCGCACAGGGCCGACCCGATTCCCACCGAGCGGGATGTAGAGGTAGTCCCGCATCCAGCGCGAGAGGGACATGTGCCAGCGTCGCCAGAAATCCGTCACTGACTCTGCTACGTAGGGGCGATTGAAGTTCTCCGGAAAGCGAAATCCCACGAGGAGCGCTAGCCCTATAGCCATCGAGGAGTAGCCCGCGAAGTCGAAGTAGATCTGGAACGTGTAGGTGACTGTGCCGAGCCAGGTGTAACCGGTCGAGACATTCGCCGGATTGAGCTTGAAGATATGATCGGCAACCGTTCCGAGTGGATCTGCAATAAGAAGCTTCGACGCCAGGCCGAGCGTAAATCTCCATACACCCTCCGCAAGCCCGTCGAAAGAGACTTGGCGGTGACGTATCTGCTGATCGATCTCGTGGTAGCGAACGATCGGCCCCGCAATAAGCTGGGGAAAAAAGGTGATGTAGAGCATGTACTCTGCAAAGCTCGACGTTGGCTCTGACTTGCGCCGGAAGACATCGACCACGTAGCTAATCTTGTGGAAGGTAAAGAACGAGATGCCGATTGGCAGGACAACCTTTGTCCAGTGGGGTGCGCTTAGGCCAAGAGCCGCCGCCAGAAGAGAGAGCTGCTCAACAAAGAAGTTTGAGTACTTACAGTACAGCAACAATCCGACATTGATCAGCGTAGAGAGCACTAAGAGCGTCTTGCGGCGAGAGGGCTCCGCCTCGGCTGCCAGCTGCCGCACGATTAGATAGTCAACGAGGCAGGAAGCCAGGAAGATGAGAAGGAAGTTCGGTGCTCCCCAAGCGTAGAAGATGATGCTCGCGGCAGCGGTGTACACGTTTCGCCAACGCCGGGGGGTGACGAAGTAGCCCGCCAGGAACAGCGGCAGGAAGTAGAAGATGAAGAGAGCTGAGCTAAAGACCATGGCGAGCTGTCCGCCAAGATTACCCGCACATGCTCACCAGGGCAAATGGGTTAGGCAGAAGCCGCGGCGCCTGGAAGTTCAACTTTCGGGCTCAGGATGGCGTACGCCGTCAAGCCCCAGAGCCCAATGACGGCGACGAACTCCGTGTCCAGCATAATCCAAAAGGACATGGTGAGCGCAGCAACCAGCACCAGAGCTTGGAAAATGACTCCGCTCGTTGGGCCGCCACGCCAGTCTGCGCAGAGAAGCATTATGAGAGTTGGCAGCACGTACACTAAGTGATGAAACCAGGAGAAGGGAGCTATCAGGTAGATGCACGGCAGCGAGATGAGCATCGATTTGTCGAGCGCGTTCGCGTCTTTGCGGGTCAAGAACGTGGCAAAGATGGTCAGGAACACAAGAAGTCCAGCGGAGAGGGTCGCAAGCCAAGCTCCTACAGGAGGATCAATTTTGATTGGGCTAGACCATTCTTCAGCAGTGAACAGCCGCGAGAAGAGGCCATTGATGCTCTGGTTTCCTATCGTCGACGGCGCGAAGAGGCCCTCAGGTTCGCGTGTGTACGAGCCAGAAGGTGCTACCTTTAAGAGCCAATCTTCCCAGAGGTTTTCCGGGAGGAGCAGGATGGAGCTCGCCAGCGCCAGCACAAGGAAGAGAACCGTCAGTAGAGCCACCCTCCCGCGGCCTGAGAGCAGCAGCATGGGCAGAAGCACGACCGGGTAGGTCTTAAGGATTATCGCAAGGGCAAGAAAGAACGCGGATGAGTAGTTACGGCCTGTTTTGGCCAGGTCCCAGAAGAGCACCAGGCACGACAACACCACCAGGTTGACTTGGCCGTTGCGCACTGTCTCTGCCATCGGGCCGAATAGCATGGTCATCCCCAAGCAGAAAATCACCATCCATAGGTTGCGGCTGGGGGAAAGTCGGCACAGCCGCAGCGGGATGATCCACGCCAACAATGCCAGGAGAAGCGTGTTCAGCCCGAAGAACGCGACCTTGGCCTGCGCGAATGACAGCAACGATAGGGGGTAGAAGAGGAACAGGCTCGGCGGAGGGTAGAGGTAAGGGTACGTCCTGGTCACCTGACCCTCAAGCACCTTCGCTAGCTCGGGAAAGTTGTAGGGAGAAGCGCCGTTGATAAATACCCGGACGCTGCCACTGTAAAAAGATGGCAGATCCATGTTCGACATATCATCAATAGAATTGAACTGCAGGATGTAGCGCATGAAGAATAGCGTGAATGCGCCGAGGAGGATTGCCCAGGTGGTGCGGGGACCAAATTCAGGGAACGGCGACTGTGTTTTGACGTCGGCCGCTGGCAAATCAGCGTTTACTGGCTGAGGAACTTTTGATCTCTTCTTTGCCATGACTGTTGGAGATCCTCGTGCGGTTACCAGTGGATGGTACAGAGCTGGAGCCCCGGAGGCAACACGGGGAACTAAGGGGCAGTTTTTGCGCCATCAAAAGAGCGGCGATCGGCTTGAGTTGGGTGGGTGTAGGGCGTGGCACTCTCAACCCGGCACAGGAAACAGCTTTGAAGAAAAAAGTGTAACAGATTGTGCAGGCAGAGAGCCAGCAATTGTCACGGCTTGAGCCTGGAGCCTACGACTTTGCCGTGACCTTTGCGACGGCACCGCTTAGATCCCATATCTCGCACTCAACTTCCAGCTGATAAGGGCCGGTTCCCTCAAATACGAGCGACATTGACCACTCTCCCGAGATGCGCGCGACAGAGCATCTGCATTTTGGCCAGGACTCCCAGGAGCCGTAGGAACGCTCCCCGTCGTCGAGGAGCAGGTTGCACGAAGCCGTTTCGTCAGCGAAACCGAGCAGCCGGTAACGCCTGGGTGCTGCATCGAGCGCCCCCGAGGCCCGCTGCGGTTCCGCTGACATCGGTATTAGGGAGCCTTTTTGCACGAAGAGGGGAATCTCCCCCAAGCCGGCTGGCACAATATGCTCGCCCGTAGTGAGGATCTCTCTCGCTGAGAGGCCTTTGGGCCCCGCCTGCACTCGAAGCCACTCTCCAGCGGGCAGCCAGACTCTGCGCTCTGTCGCGCCCGGCTCGACAACTGGAGCTGCCAACAGTCCTGCGCCGCACATAAATTGGCTCTCGCAGCCTCGATGAATCCCCGCCGCGCCCTCCTGGAACATCCCACGGATGAAGGGTTGATGAGAGAGCGCGCAGCGCACGAATTCCCCATAGATGTGCGGCATCAGAGACTGGCGGAGCAAGAGAGCGTCTCGGCACAGTGAAAGAGTCTCAGAATCGAAAGCCCACGGCTCCTGCGCGCGTGCCCAGACCGCAGCGTGGTTTCGGCAGAAGGGGGAGAAGACGCTGAGCTGCGTCCAACGCACGAGCAGATCTGGCGAACAGTCTCCACCGAAGCCGCCCGTGTCTGCCCCACAGAACATAAATCCCGCCATGTTGAGAGAGATGAGCTGCTGCACATTGAGCTGCAGGTGCTCCCACCACGAATGGTTGTCGCCAGTCCAGATGGCAGCGTAGCGGTGCATGCCGGGATAGCTGCTGCGAGAGAGGACAAATTGCCTCTTCTCCGGATCTGCTTCCTGCAGGGCATCAGCAGTTGCCTGGGTCATGAGTGTGCCGAATAGGTTATGCACTGCTCGATTTGGGCGTCGCCCGAGTTCTGTCTCGTGGAAAAACTCATCGAAGTAACTGCGACGCTGTCCCAAGCTCGGGGAAAAGATGCGGTTGCTGAGCTCCTCACTGCAATCGCCCCTATCGGCGAGCGCTTTTAGGGCCGTTGCGAAATCCTGCACCGCCGCCGGAGTGTAGAAGACCGACGGCTCGTTCATGTCGTTCCAGAAGCCTGCGATGCCGAGAGCTTTTAGCTTGAGGTACTGAGAGCCCCACCACGAGCGCACCTCCTTGCGAAAGAAGTCAGGGAAGACTGATGGACCTGGCCAGACCGCCCCGACGAAGGGCTCTTCCCCATCGGCTGTCGTGCAGAAGAAGCCTCGCTTCGCTCCCTCCTCGAAGAGAGGGAAGCCCAGCTCCGCTTTTACTCCCGGGTCGAGGATCGAGATGAGGCGAATGCCGTCT
>CANLJX010000133.1 GCA_947491545.1 Deltaproteobacteria bacterium | reverse complement strand
AAGCTGAACCACAAACTCTACATATCGCAGGGCCGTGAGGCTCCTCCGATGGACCAGGGTGTTCTCTCGCCAGAGGACATTAAGGAGACGGTTCGCTACCTGCTTGAGCTCCGCAACTCTTCGGATGCTCAGCGCTACTCGATCGACGACATCGACCACCTCGGCAACCGCCGTGTGCGTGCGGTCGGCGAGCTGATCGAGAACCAGTACCGCATCGGTCTCGTCCGCATGGAGCGCGCCGTCAAGGAGCGCATGGGCATGCAGGACATCGACACCCTCGTTCCGCAGGACCTCATCAACTACAAGCCGGTAGCGGCTGTGGTGAAGGAGTTCTTCGGCTCGTCGCAGCTCTCGCAGTTCATGGACCAGACCAACCCGCTCTCGGAGATCACCCACAAGCGTCGTCTATCGGCCCTTGGACCCGGTGGTCTTACCCGCGACCGCGCTGGCTTCGAGGTGCGCGACGTAAACGCGACGCACTACGGCCGTATCTGCCCAATTGAGACGCCGGAAGGCCCGAACATCGGACTTATCGCGTCGCTTGCGGTGTACGCTCGTGTGAATGAGTTCGGTTTTGTTGAGACCCCGTACCGCGTAGTAGACAACAACGGCCGCGCCTCTGGCGACATCGTGTACCTCTCGGCTCTCGAAGAGGAGCGTGAGACGATCGCGCCGGCGAGCGTTGAGATGGACAAGAAGGGCAACCTCACTGAGGCTGCCATCCCAGTGCGCCGCAACGGTGAGTACCTCCAGGTTCCGCCAGTTGAGGTCTCAAAGCTCGACGTCAGTCCGAAGCAGATCGTTTCGGTTGCAGCATCGCTCATCCCGTTCCTCGAGAACGACGACGCGAACCGCGCGTTGATGGGTTCGAACATGCAGCGCCAAGCTGTTCCTTGCCTCGTGGCCCAGGCCCCGGTGGTCGGAACTGGCATGGAGCACATCGTTGCCCGCGACTCGGGGGCGACGATCGTAACGAAGCGTGCCGGACAGGTTCTCTCGGTTGAGTCCGAGCGAATTGTCATCAAGGCCGACTCGATGACCGATGACTCGCTCGACACAGGAGTAGACATCTACAAGCTCGTTAAGTACCGCCGCTCGAACCAGAACACCTGCATCACGCAGCGCCCGATCGTGCGCGCTGGAGAGAGAGTAGGGGCTGGGGAAGTCATCGCTGACGGGCCGAGCACGGACATGGCAGAGCTCGCGCTCGGACAAAACTGTCTCGTCGCGTTCATGCCGTGGAACGGCTACAACTTCGAGGACTCGGTTCTGATCAACGAGAACCTCGTGAAGAATGACGTTTTCACGTCGGTCCACATTGAGGAGTTCGAGTGTATCGCCCGCGACACCAAGCTCGGCAAAGAGGAGATCACGCGCGACATCCCGAACGTCGGTGAGGAAGCGCTCAAGAACCTCGACGAGTCTGGCATCATCCGCATCGGCGCAGAGGTCAAGCCTGGCGACATCCTCGTCGGCAAGATCACACCGAAGAGTGAGACGCAGCTCAGCCCAGAAGAGAAGCTCCTGCGAGCTATCTTCGGCGAGAAGGCGGGCGAGGTTCGCGACAGCAGCCTCAAGCTGCCGCCAGGCGTTGAAGGCACGATCATCAACGCACAAGTCTTCTCCCGCAAGGGCACAGACAAGGACGAGCGCACGATCGAGCTCGAAAAGCGCGAGATCGCTGCTCTTGAGCAGGACCACCGCGACGAGATCAACGTGCTCCGCGACGCTGCCATGAAGGAGATCGTAAGTCTCCTCAAGGGTAAGGCGACGACGGCTCGCCTCGTCGACGACAAGCGCGCGCAGCTCATCGGCAAGGATGAGACGCTCACGGCGGAGCTGCTCAACTCAGTTCCGTTCGAGTACCTCCGCGACGTGCAGGTTGGCGATGAGGCTATCCAGGAGCAGATCAACAAGACTGTTGTCCGCACGGGCCAGCTCATCAACAACAAGCGCGCGCACCTGAACGAGAAGATCAAGCGCCTCAAGGAAGGCGATGAGCTCGCACCTGGCATCATTAAGATGGTTAAGGTGTTCATCGCATCGAAGCGCAAGATTCAGGTCGGAGACAAGGTTGCAGGCCGCCACGGAAACAAGGGCGTGCTCTCGCGAGTGCTCCCGCAGGAAGACATGCCGTATCTCACGGACGGAACACCAGTCGACATGGTGCTCAACCCGCTCGGCGTCCCTTCCCGAATGAACGTGGGCCAGATTCTCGAGACGCACCTCGGCTGGGCGAGCTACATGCTCGGCCGCCGCATCCGTGACCTCGTAGAGTCAGTGGTAGACCCGCTCACTGGCGTCGATCGTGTTGACACGACTCCGGAGAGCAAGAAGGGCGCCGTTGCCAAGATCCGCGAGATTCTCGGTGTTGCTTACAAGAACAGCCCGCACTCGGACTTCGTTGGCGGACTCTCTGATCAAGACCTGCTCGACCTCGCTCGCCGCGAGATGACGGGTGTTCGACTCGCAACGCCGGTGTTTGACGCCGCGCGTGAGTCGGATATCCAGGAGCTGCTGCATTTTGCCGGTATGCCAACTGAGGGCAAGGTTCAGCTGTACGATGGACGCACGGGCGAGGCTTTCGCTGAGAAGGCAACGGTCGGTGTCATGTATATGCTGAAGCTCGACCACTTGGTTGACGACAAGATCCACGCCCGTTCGATTGGGCCCTACTCGCTCGTTACCCAGCAGCCGCTCGGAGGAAAGGCGCAGTTCGGAGGCCAGAGACTCGGAGAAATGGAGGTGTGGGCACTTGAGGCGTACGGCGCTGCGTACACACTGCAGGAGTTCCTCACGGTCAAGTCGGACGACGTGGCTGGAAGAACCCGCATGTACGAGTCGATCGTCAAGGGTGAGCACGTTCTCGAGCCGGGTCTGCCAGAGTCCTTCAACGTTATGATGAAGGAGCTCCAGTCGCTCTGTCTCGACGTAGAACTTGTCGAGGAGCAGCAGGCGGCTGAGACCGAGGCTTCGACGGACTCAACAGCAGCATCCGATAACGGCTCAACAGCAGCTGCCGCCGTGTAACGCACGGTGGCAGCCGCCACAGATTTCAATGTGAGGGAGACACATGGACGACTTATTTAGCTTATTTGAACGCCCCAAGAACCCGATCAAGTTCAACGCGCTCAAGATCGCGTTGGCAAGCCCGGAGCGCATCCGTGGCTGGTCGTTTGGCGAGGTTACCAAGCCGGAGACGATCAACTACCGCACCCTAAAGCCCGAGCGTGACGGACTCTTCTGCGCGAAGATCTTCGGTCCCGTAAAGGACTACGAGTGCATTTGCGGAAAGTACAAGCGCCTGCGCCACCGCGGAGTGGTTTGTGAGAAGTGCGGCGTGGAAGTCATCCAGTCGAAGGTCCGCCGTGAGCGCATGGGGCACATCGAGCTTGCGTGCCCAGTAGCGCACATCTGGTTCTTGAAGAGTCTCCCAAGCCGAATCGGCAATATTCTCGACCTCACGCTGCGTGATCTCGAGAAAGTGCTCTACTTTGAAAGCTACGTCGTGACTGAGGGTGGCAAGACCAACCTCAAGATGGGCGAGCTGCTCACTGAGCGTGAGTACCGTGCTGCGCGCGAAGAGTTCGGTGCTGGCTTCGAGGCAGGCATGGGGGCTGAGGCGATCTTCACCCTGCTCAAGGCTATAGAGGTTGAACCGCTCTGCGCTGAGCTGCGCGAGCAGATGGTTGAGGTTACCTCCGAGGCGAAGAAGAAGAAGCTCGCAAAGCGCTTAAAGGTGCTCACCTCCTTCAAGCAGAGCGGCAACCGTCCGGAGTGGATGATCCTTCAGGTCATTCCGGTTATTCCGCCTGACCTTCGCCCGCTCGTTCCGCTCGACGGCGGCCGTTTCGCTACGTCCGACCTAAACGACCTCTACCGTCGCGTTATCAACCGCAATAACCGCTTAAAGCGGCTGCTTGAGCTCAACGCACCGGACATCATCATCCGAAACGAGAAGCGCATGCTTCAGGAGTCGGTGGATGCCCTATTCGACAACGGTCGTCGTGGTCGCACGATCACCGGCCCGAACAAGCGCCCGCTCAAGTCGCTCAGCGACATGCTCAAGGGCAAGGGCGGCCGCTTCCGTCAGAACCTGCTCGGAAAGCGCGTTGACTACTCGGGCCGCTCGGTGATCGTCGTTGGTCCGGAGCTCCGTCTCCACCAGTGCGGTCTTCCGAAGAAGATGGCTCTCGAGCTCTTTAAGCCATTCATCTACAACAAGCTCGAAGAGCGTGGTTACGTAACCACGATCAAGAGCGCCAAGAAGATGGTTGAGAAGGAGAAGCCAGTCGTTTGGGATATCCTGGACGAGGTAATCCGTGAGCACCCGGTTCTCCTGAACCGAGCTCCGACCCTCCACCGTCTCGGTATCCAGGCGTTCGAGCCGATCCTGATTGAGGGCAAGGCCATCCAGCTCCACCCGCTCGTTTGTACGGCGTTCAACGCAGACTTCGACGGCGACCAGATGGCGGTTCACGTTCCGCTCTCGATCGAGGCGCAGGTTGAGTCCCGAGTTCTGATGATGTCCACGAACAACATCTTGAGCCCGGCCAACGGCAAGCCGATCATCGTTCCGTCGCAAGACATCGTTCTCGGCCTATATTACATGACCCGTGAGCGTCCGTTCGCGCTTGGCGAGAATAAAGCTTACTCGAACACCGACGAGGTTTGGCTCGCTTGGCAATCGGGGGAGACACACCTGCAGGCCAAGATCCGCTGCAGAATCGACGGCGAGCTACACGCTACTACCGTAGGCCGTGTGCTGCTGTTCCACCTCTGCCCACGTGTTCTTCCGTTCTCCAACTTCAACAAGGTGATGAAGAAGAAGGAGATCTCGCAGCTCATCGACGAGTGCTTCCGTGTCGCCGGCAACAAGTCGACCGTGCTCCTCGCTGACAAGCTCAAGGACAACGGCTACTTCTTCGCGACGCTCTCGGGTATCTCGATCGGCGTGCAGGACATGGTTATCCCGGAAGGGAAGAAGTTGCTCCTCAGAGACGCTGACTCGAAGGTCACCGAGATCGACAACCAGTACCGTGAAGGTCTCGTTACCGCCGGTGAGCGCTACAACAAGGTCATCGACATCTGGTCCGACGTGGGCGACAAGATCGCCGAGGACATGATGGAGACGATCTCGTCGACGGAGTTCAAGAGCGAGTCTGGCGAGACGAAGCGCGGCCCGTCCTTCAACCCGATCTTCATCATGGCCGATTCCGGAGCGCGTGGCTCGAGCCAGCAGATCCGTCAGCTCGGCGGAATGCGAGGTCTCATGGCGAAGCCGGACGGATCCATCATCGAGCAGCCGATTAAGGCGAACCTCCGTGAGGGTCTTACCGTACTCCAGTACTTCGTATCGACCCACGGCGCGCGCAAGGGTCTGGCTGACACCGCTCTCAAGACGGCGTCATCCGGTTACCTGACCCGCAAGCTCGTTGACGTCGCCCAGGACAGCATCGTTTCTGAGATCGACTGCGGCACCGCCGAGGCGCTCGAAGTTTCGGCGCTGATCGAGGGTGGTGAAGAGATCGAGTCGCTGGCAAACCGCATCCTCGGCCGCGTTGCCGCTGAGGACGTTCGAGACCCGATCTCGAACGACATCCTGGTTCAGCGCAACCAGCAGATCGACGAAGACCTTGCAGCCAAGATTACGGCAGCCGGCCTCGACACCGTGTACATCCGCTCCGTGCTCACCTGTGAGTCGCAGCGTGGCGTATGCGCTTACTGCTACGGTCGCGACCTCGCGCGCGGACACCTGGTCAACATCGGAGAGGCGGTCGGCGTTATCGCTGCCCAGTCGATCGGTGAGCCAGGAACGCAGCTCACGATGAGAACGTTCCACATCGGAGGTGCGGCGCTCGGACGTGCAGAGTCAACCTCGCTTGAGTCGCGCTACGGCGGACAGGTCAAGTTCGAAGGCGTTCGTATCGCTCGCCGTCGTGACGGAACCTCGGTCGTGATGAGCCGCAAGAGCGACGTGCTGATTGTCGACAAGGCAGATGGCCGTGAGCGTGAGCGTCACCAGCTCGTGTACGGCGCTCGACTCCGTGTCGAGGAGCACCAGGAAGTGAAGCCGGGCAGCCTGCTCGCTGAGTGGGATCCGTTCACGATTCCAATCTTGAGCGAGCTTGCAGGCCGCGTTGAGTGGGTGGATGTCAGCGAGTACACGATGGAGGAGCGCACAGACGAGCGCACCGGCTTCGTGGAGCGCGAAATCATCCAGGCCAAGGACAAGAGCAGCGACCTCCGTCCTCGTATCGTTATCCACGGCGAGAACGGCGACACGCGCGTCTACAACCTCCCGGTTGGCGTTCGTCTCGTAGTCGAGCACAACTCTGACATTGATGCCGGAGACGTCATCGCGAAGAGAGAGCGTGCTACGACCAAGACGAAGGACATCACCGGCGGTCTGCCGCGAGTCGTTGAGCTTCTTGAGGCCCGCAAGCCGAAGGATCCAGCGATCGTCAGCGACGTCGATGGCGTTGTTGACTTCGGCGAGGATTCCCGTGGCAAGCGCAAGATCATCGTAACTCCGGATGTCGGAGAGCCGCGCGAGTACCTGGTCGCGAAGACCAAGCACGTGTCGGTGCAGAAGGGCGATCGCGTCAAGGCGGGCGAAGTGCTCACCGACGGCTCGGTCAACCCGCACGACATTCTGCGCATCGAGGGCGTCAAGGCGCTAGCTGCGTACCTCGTAAACGAAGTGCAGGAAATCTACCGTCTCCAAGGCGTGCGCATTAACGACAAGCACATCGAGGTGATCGTTCGCCAGATGCTCAAGCGCGTTAAGGTGAGCGAGTTTGGTGACAGCAACTTCCTCGTTGGCGACAACGTCGAGCGCTTCCGTGTTCTGGACGAGAACCAGAGGATCGTAGCAAACGGCGGCAAGCCGGCTAACTACGAGCCGCTGCTCCTCGGTATCACCAAGGCGGCCCTCTCGACTGAGTCGTTCATCTCGGCAGCGAGCTTCCAGGAGACCACCAAGGTTCTCACCGAGGCCGCGGTGTCGGGCAAGGTCGATCACCTGCGCGGTCTCAAGGAGAACGTCATCATGGGTCGTCTCATCCCGGCTGGTTCGGGAGTAGAGACCTACGCGGCCCGCCAGGTTCGCGTTGAGGGTGAGGAGCTTGAGCAGAAGAAGGCTCAGGAGAGCTACAAGGTTGGTCCAACCTCCCTTGAGAGCCTCCAGGGGCTGTTCTAGTCCAACTTCACAGAGAGACCCCGCAAAGGTTTAGGGCGCGACACCGAGAGGTGTCGCGCCCTTTCTCTTTGTG
>CANLJX010000132.1 GCA_947491545.1 Deltaproteobacteria bacterium | reverse complement strand
GAGCGCATCAGCGTCGACCGCGCGCTAGAGGTAGTGAAGGCTCGCATCAACGAAAGCTAACGGAATGAAGCTCAGAAGCGCCCAGCGCGGCGGCACGTACTACTCGATCTTCCTGCTCGTGGTAGCAGGATCGATCCTGGGCGCAGGGCTGTTTGAGTTTATCAAGCTCACCCACACCAATCCCTTTAGCCCGGGCTTTCTCGACGAGACGCCGCCGGTTGTCACCCTGCAAGAGGCCCCTCTCGGGATCGGGGCAGATGCCGTGTCGCTCAAGGTGGCAGTTCAAGACGGCGGCGCCGGGCTCGACGAAGTCGTGGTGCGCATCTCGCAGCGCAACGAGCCGAAGGAGCTGCTCCGCAAAACCTACACCGAGAAGCCGTCGCAGGACGAGACTTTCGACATCCAGCTAAACGGCAAGCAGCTCGGCCTGCGGGAAGGGAACGCAGAGCTTCAGATTCTCGCCTTCGACCGGTCGCTGTGGAGCAACAGTGCTTCGATCTCAAAAACATTACCAGTAAACTTCGCCAAGCCGAACATAACCGTCGTTACCCCGCAGCAGAATTCAGTGCTAGGCGGCTCAGAGCTCGTTTTCTACAAGGTGCTAGGAAAGAAGCCGAAGCTGAACGGTGTCGTCTCGAAGAGCGCACTCTTCGCAGGCTTCCCGGCTCAGGAGTGGGACCCTTCATTTAAGAGCTACGAGAACCTCTACGTCGCGCTCTTCCCTATTCCAGCGACTTTTAAGTCTAACGCAGACAGCATGAAGCTCGTCGCCCGCGACGAGATCGGGAACTCCACCTGGGCTCCCTTCAACTATCGAGTGCACCAGCGCCGCTGGGGCTCATTCCGGCTCTCTCTCAATGAACAGAACGCCGTCAGGCTCCGTGACCGGCTCGCGTCGTACGCACGTGCAAACGGTATCCGTCCTCAGCAGGAGAGCACCCTGGCTGGCGAGCTACGAGAGCTGCTCCGAGTCGTGACGGCGAGCGACGACGCAACGATCGCAAATGCGCTCAAGACTCCGGAGCCGAAGCGGCTCTGGAGCGGACCATTCCTGAAGCCGGTCGGCTCAGCGCCTGCAAATTCATTCGGTGACATCAGAGTCATCTACGTGGGTAACACCGAGGTGATGAAGGGCAACGCGACGGGTGTTCGCTTCCCTGTTTCATCGCGCACAGCCGTCATGGCAGCAAATGGCGGGCAAGTTGTTTTCGCCGGCGACCTCGGAGCGCTCGGCAAAACCGTGGTGCTCGACCACGGCTTCGGGCTTGTGACGGTCTACGGTCACCTCTCAGAGATCTCTGCCCCGCTCGGCTCGCTTGTGGCAAAGAACCAGCCGATCGGCCGGACCGGAAGCACAGGCTTCGCCACCTCCGAGGAGGTGCACTTCGAGGTTCGGCTCCACGGCGTCCCGGTTAATCCAACCGAGTGGTGGGATGAGCGCTGGGTCGCTGACCATATCGACAACAAAGTAGCCTTTGTTCGGACTGAGGTTGTGGGCGGGGCTGGCGAGTAGCTGCCGGAAGTTAGCTTACAGCGTTTCAGCCACTTCAACTAAACCTCTCTGAGCTCATGGCGGGCACGTTTACGTGCACGTTCCCGCCGACGTTAAAGTCAAGGACCCTCGATATGTCTCTGAGGGCAAATAAGCGCTGGTCGCCGGCCGAAAAATGCCCTAGAGATTAACGGTAGCTTGGGAGTTCTCGGTGGCTCCTCGCAAAAGACACTCTCTGGAAGCCTGCGGCACCTATGCTCGACCAACTCTTCTCGCAACCCGCCCTCGTGCAGCTGCTCGCCTTCACGGTGCACGGGCTGGCTGTCTTCCTCATTGCGCTCTGGTTTATGAAGCTGCTGCGTTGGCGCTTCCCAAACCTCTCTGAGATCGTGCCGGTTGGCCCATCATTCGCCTCGGTCACCAGCATCTTTGCCCTGCTGCTCGCCTTCCATGCGGCTGCAATCTGGTCACACCGGCAGGCTGCGGCGCGGGCTTTCACACTCGTTCAGGCATCAGTCGACCGCTTCGATGACCTGATTGGGCCTGCCGGCCTTAACGCCCAGGATGTACAGAAGGCCTTGCGTGCCTACGTGCAGTCGGCAGTCGACGAAGAGTGGATCGCCTTGCGCAACAAGCGCATGGGTGACAAGACGGAGGTGGCGCTCCTTAACTTGGAGCTGGCGCTGCTCAAGTTTCAGCTCGCTCAGCCTGAGGCGGCTCGGGTTCAGCTAAACGGGCTGCTGGACGACATCGTCCGATCGAGATCTGAACGGCTCTGGATCGGAGAGCACCATACCGAGCCGATAGTCTGGCTCTCCGTGCTCCTAATCGGATGCCTAAGTCACCTCGCTATTGCAGCTATTCACGCCGACAAGCCGCGCGCAGGCGCGATTATGCTGACCCTCTTCGCCATTACTACGACGATCTCCTACTGGTCGCTCGGCTTGCTCTCGGACCCGTACCGTGACCTTGAGAATCTCAATCCACAGTCACTCCTTGATTTCCGGATTGAGCGGACGGAGCTGGCTCAGCCCTGACCCTGGCTCAAGTAACGCGAGACCTGTTGGCACCTAGAGGAGCTGTGGTTGAAGCTCAACTGACTGATAGGAGATTGCCTTCGCCCTGTCTTGTAATTGCAGAACAAGGTACGTGGAAGTCCCAAGCCTAACTCCAGCCACCGCAACGATCCGCAGTGGCGGTTGCACCGCTGGAACAGAGACGGTCTGCCAAACACCGGCAGTCGATAGAACCTGCATGACCTGCCGAGGGCCTCTGTCGGCGAGGACGAGCGCCGTCGGTTGGGCATCCCACCCTCGGGGGATGACGGTCAGCGAGACGTTCTTTAGCCCGTTAGGCAAGAGAGGTGATCGAACGATGACCTGCGCCCCTCGCTGGACGCTCACGGAGAATCGATTACTCTTGCTGTTACGGACCAGGGAAAAGAATGAGCTGTTTCCACTCACCGGCATGCCGCATCGTGCCGAGGTCACTCCGGCTGGTAGTTTTACGATTGTGTCAGCACTCGCAGTGAAAAGACGGAGAAGCCCTGCAGTTGACTTCCGTTCAAGGGCTGACGGCACGTACGAATTGTTCACGTAACAGCCAGAGACAGGAACGCCGCTAGCGCGCACTGATGCAATCACATGGCTCTGGCCTGTGTCGAAGTCCGTGCTGGCCCACTCAATCTCCTGAGTAGTTTTTCTTCGGACGGTTCGTTTTACCCGACGGGCAGTGACCAGCTTTGACTTCGCGCCATTCGGCATGAAGGCAACATCAGCCGTCATGACTGGGCCGCCCATGCGGAGCTTGGCGGGCGTGGAGGCCACTCCCGTGACGACCTCAGGCACACCGTCCGCGCCGATGAAGACCGTATCGGCACTCAGGTCACCGTCCAGATCCCCAGGCACGGCAGTTGGGGTGCTAGTCGGTGTGTTGGTGGGGGTGTCGGTTGGCGTGCTTGTGGGCGTGACCGTGGGCGTGTCGCTTGGAGTATGAGTCGGCGTCGTCGTCGGTGTATCCGTTGGGGTGTCTGTAGGCGTACTCGTAGGCGTATCAGTCGGAGTTTCGGTGTAGGTAGATGTCGGGGTCTGCGTCGGCGTATCAGTTGGAGTGTCCGGCGGCGTGCTCGTTGGCGTCACGGTGGGGGTGTCGGTCGGCGTATCAGTCGGAGTATCGGTCGGCGTGTCAGTCGGCGTGTTAGTTGGCGTATCTGTTGGCGTGTCTGTAGGAGTGTTTGTCGGCGTATCGGGCGGCGTGTCTGTTGGAGTCGCCGTCGGAGTGTCTGTCGGTGTGTCACTCGGCGTTGAGGTTGGCGTGTGAGTCGGGGTCGTTGTCGGTGTATCGGTAAATGTCGGCGTGTCTGTTGGCGTATTGGTTGGAGAGCTGGTGGGGGTCTCAGTCGGCGTATCCGTCGCAGTCGGCGTATCCGTCGGCGTATTAGTCGGCGTGTGGGACGGGGTGTCTGTGGGGGTTTCAGTCGGTGAGCTGGTTGGGGTTTCCGTTGGCGTTCGAGTTGCCGTCGGAGTAATCGTGGGGGTATTAGTCGGGGTTGCCGTGGTTGTGTCTGTAGGGGTGTGAGTCGGTGTCGCGGTCACAGCCGGAGTGTCCGTCGGGGTCGACGTTGGAGTATGTGTCGGCGTATCAGTTGGGGTCTCCGTTGGGGTGTCTGTCGACGTTGGCGTCTCGGTTGGAGTATTCGACGGAGTAAGCGTCGGCAGCAGCACGTTGCCAATGCAGTAGATACTCAGCCACCAGCGGTCGCAAGTGTAAGGTGTGTAGTCAATCCAGGAGGAGTCTACGGAACCGGACCATCCTACTTTGGTGTCAATGCCGCTCGATTCACTCGTCCAGTCTTGGCACGTGCCACCAGACCTAACTCCACTCGAGCTGCTCCCCGTCCAGACTAAGTTCTCGTAGGGCACACGCCCGTCACTCCAGTTCAACGGAGCTTGCAGGGTGCCGCTCCAAAGCCCCGCGTAGTCGTTGGCAACCACCTGCCCCCCCGCGTTCCACACTTTTCCTGTGCCAGATGTGCCCGTGATGTTGGAGGCGTTCCACCCCAAAGCTGACACAAGTGGGTACCAGGTGCCGCCAAATCCCTGCGCATCAGCCAAGCTCTGGCATGTGGACCGCATACCTTCTAACCCGCCCCAGGCGTTCGGCCGTCCTTGGGAAGAAGACACGAAGATCGTGAGATCCTCGTTTGAGTTCTTCCACGAAGGGTTCCAGTTGGGCGTGGGGGTTACTGTGGGGGTTGCTGTGGGGACCACTCCGTAGAACAACATCGCACCACCCAGCCGCTGGCTGACGCTTGAGCAGGTGACTCCAAACAGCGCATCGTTCAACCCATCACCGTTTAGATCCCCCAACGGTGTCCCGGTAAGGCACCGTGTGTATGACCAGTGGGGTCCGCTGAGCTCCCCGCTCGCCGAGCCGAAGTAGAGCTGGATGAAGGGAGGCGAGCCATTGCCGGGGGAACTCGAGATAGCGACATCACCAAAGCCATCTCCGCTGGTGTCCCCCAGTCCAGCTAGGTAGTAGCCAAAATATTGGTACGAAGACCCGATGATAGTTTGAAGCGGCGAGGTCTGCAGCCCTGCCGCAGACCCTAAAAATACAGAGACGGCCCCGTTGGCTAGCGCTCCATACGAGTGATTTTTAGCAACGAGATCAGAGTACCCGTCATTGTTGACATCAATCGTGCCAATCCCCGGGCTAAATCCGCCGCTCGAAACGGTCCACGAGGCCGACGATGGAAATCCGCTACCGGAGCCGTGAAATACCCAGCTGTAGTCGCTGCCGCCCATGTAAACATCTGCGAACCCGTCGCCATTGACGTCCCCTAAGCCCTCAATTCTGCCCAACCCGGTCGACCACCAGAACGACTGGGCGATATTAGATTCGTAGGTCCAATCTGGGGAGGCTCCCAGTCCAGAGGCAGATCCGTAGAAAAGAAACGCCTTCCCCTCGTCGGTCTCGCCATTGTCAAAGCGGGGCGCAGCCACCATGACATCTGCGTACCCATCGCCGTTTACGTCGCCTAGCTTTGTTAGGCCTGTTCCGAACCCGGAACTATCTTGGTTTGATTCAAGCCTCCAGGCAGGAGACGCTCCTAGTCCCGATGCCGTGCCATGAAAGACCATCACCAGCCCCTCGTCAGTGTGCCCGTTGTCAAAGCCGCGAGCGCCGAAAATAACATCCTCAAATCCGTCGCCGTTGATATCACCCAGAACTCGATTGCTCCCCAGATTCATCCCCGGTTGTGTTCCTTCCAGGGTCCAAGCTGGGGTGGTGGACAGACCGCTCGCAGAACCAAGGTACAGATATACTTTTCCCACGTTCCAGTTAATGTTCGGGTCTATATCCCAACTGATGGCTCCGACAACTACGTCCCTGTACCCATCCCCATTAATGTCACCCGTAGAAACATCGGCACCAAAAAAGGCATCGTCCTGAGTGCCCTCAACATACCACGCCGGCGAACTCCCAAGCGGGTCAACAGTAATCGGATACTGAGCCTGTGAGTCATCGACAAGGAGCCGTAGCACAAGCCCAGAGCTCCTCTTGGCGACCCGCATGCGGCTCGGCAGTGTTTTTCCCTGGCTGTCAAAAACCTTTAGGTTTGAGTACCGGAACAGCTCCGCGCCACCGAGCCCGAAACTTATCTGCGAGTCCTGCTCGGATAGCACCGCCAAGTTTGTGGAGACGCTGCCGTCCAGAACTAGCTCTCCCGCTGCTGAAGCTAAAGGACGGCGAGATATTTCAAAGCCCTGCTCAAATCCCTCGCGAGAGTTCCTGTACCACTGGCGAAGCGAGTCTGAGTACGAGAGCTGAATTGTCTCGCCATCAACACCCACCGTCGGATCTCCGGCGCGCTCGACATTGCGTCCGCGACTAAAGCCGGTAAAGGTGTAACGCCAGCTCCAGGCTTCTGACTTTTCAGTGGCGCGAGCCGGAGATGCTTCGGTGCGAGCCCGATCCCGGGCTGGGGTGTCGGGCATCGGTTTTACAGTCCATCCCCCCTTTTCGAGAAACGAAGCCAGGTTGTTCGGGTGGTTTACAAACGACCACGATTCCCCCTCGCGGCTCCCGCTGGAAGACGACCGCTGAAGCTTTTTCGGGCGAAGCGCCTCCGTCTCGATGTTTTGTTGTACGGTTCTCAGCCACGAGTCATCGACTGCTGCTTCGGCTCGTACCGGCGAGGATGAGCGAACCACCGCAATCGGGGGTTCGGGCCGCAAGGCGATTATCGCAACAAGCATCCCGAAGAGAATAAACGCCGAGGCGCAGGCAAGCGCCCTGGCTCGACGGCACGTCGAGTCAGCACCCTCGGGATGCGCGTGGGGCTCGCTTTTAGTCGTGCGGATCCAGCAGTCGCTCATCTTCTGCAGCCGTATTGAGGACGCACTATCCTCAAGCACGCAAATCGTCACCTTGAGCGGTCAACTTGAGAGATTGCAGCCGACAGAAAGCCACTTCATCGAATGCGATGCAGAATCAGCTAGTTGGATTTTGGCTTTTCGAGAGCTGCGGCAACCGATTGGCTTCCCTGCTGCCATACGCGGCCACTCCCAAGGGGGTTGCCATACAAACTATGGCCTTCAAATGGTCTGCTTTTAGCTCGGCGGTGTTCGTAGGCTCCGACGCCGGCGACCAGCATGCAAAGATGCGTGACTCTCTGCTCTATTGCTTAACGCGACACTGGCAAGGCTACTGACTCCGGCTCAACCGCGCCTCTGCTGCGCGCCGACGCATCTCTGCTGCCACCGCCGGGAACCCCTTCTGGCCCCCGGGCAAGAGCAGGCGCTTGCTCTCCTCTTCCACCCGGCTTGCAAGAGTAGCAGTCTGTGCCGGGCGACACTGCGCGAAG
>CANLJX010000131.1 GCA_947491545.1 Deltaproteobacteria bacterium | reverse complement strand
TCGAAGCTCGTCGACCAGTCGTCTGCTGCCAACACGAGCCCCACTCGGCCAGCCCCGCGAGCCTTAAAGTACCGAGCGATCTCGCGCGGAGTAAGGAGGTTGTTGACGACCGCGCCGAAGACGTAGCCGCCCGCTTTCGCAATTTGCTCATTGTATGCGCCTGCAATCAGGGGCACGCGGTCCCTCTTCGCCAGGGGGGTCAGTATGGCAACGTTTGAGGGGGTCCAGGTGTAGAGGGCATCGACCGACTCGACATCGAGCAATCTGCGCGCGGCTCCTAAGGTGGCTCTCTTCTCAACCGAGTGGTCGTCTTCGACTAGTATCTTTACTCCCGCTGACTCATGCTCGCTCGCTGCAAGCTCCACTCCCTGGCGCATGTACGAGCACCACTGCTCGAGCCCTCCGGAGAGCGAGAGGAGCACTCCGATTTTGAGCTGAGGCTTTTCGTCGGCGCGGGCAGCCACGGAGCTGTTGAAGAGCGCCACGAGTGCGGCCGCGAAGAGGCCGAGCAGCCTTCCTATCCCCTCACCGCTGCGAACTTCGCGTCCTTTGAATGACATTCTATCCTCTGTGCGCACCGTAATCGTTGGCTCGGAACGACGGTACGTCGAAGCTGCCGAGGGAGTCAAAGAGCAGAGTTTTTGTTGCCCGTTTCAAGTCCGTAAAACAACACAATGCGTTGCAATTACAGGCCTCTATAGGGCGCGAAAAAACACCTCATCCCAACTCCCAAAAGCCCGAATCCTAACGGGCGAGACAACTCGTTTTACTGGTGGCTTTCCGTATGCTGACTGTCCTGCGCTCCCTCCCCATAAAGATTGGCTTCGGGCTTGGGCTTGGGCTCGTTGCTCTCGCGGCGATGCTCTCTGAGTCGCAGGGCGCCGACGATCCTCGCGCCTCCTTGCGAGCTCCCTCCAGCAACAAGCGCTCTGCTTCAGAGGAGCAGCTTGCGCGTCAGGCGAGTCGCTTGCGCCGTCTCGTGCGCGAGCAGATCCGTGAGCAGAAGGATGATGCCTCAGCCGAGCCGTTTGCGCGCACCCGCGAAGAGGCTGAAGCCAAGCTGCTTGAAGTGATGATCAGAGAGAACAACGGAGTGATTGAGCCACCACAGACGAGCCTCGCTTCCATTGGGCTCTGCGATGAAGGGCTCAAGGAGAGTGAGACTGCAAGCGCCCTCGCAGCGATTAAGCCGAGCGAGAATCTCTCGCGGCACCTGAGTGTTGACTGGTCGATGGACCCGGACGAGGAGCAGGGCCATCGGGAGCTAGAGAAGGCCCTCGGACGCCCCCGCTACCTTGAGGTTGCTCGCAGCTGTGCCGCCAAGCAAAACTCGGCTGTCAAGCGCGAAACCGAATCGGCGTTCCTGCTCGTAAGCAAGGAGCTGGGCTTGAACGACTCTACCTCCCGCAAGGCCCTTGAGCTGCTCGCTCAGCGCGACAAGGAGCTTGCCACGCTTGATCCAGAGCCACTTGCAGCGCTCGATGGAAACGGCAAGCTGCCGGGCTCAAGGACGCGGAACGCAAAAGAGATGGCCGCCCTGCAGCAGAAGCTCAATTCAGTTGAGGCGCGCTACACGGCAGAGTTTAAGAAGCTGATCGGTGGTACCAAGTGGCGCCAGTACCAAGTGGCAGTAATCGGAACTCCTGGCACGGCCACTGACCTGGACTGGGCACAGCACCTGCTCTTCAGGGAGCCTGCTGTAGCACCGGCCGCCAAGGCGAGCTCAATTCCTGCGAAGCCCATTAAGCTGATTCCGAACAAGTTTTAGCGTCACGCCGTACCTGTTGCTGAGTCATCTCTTTGCGTCTGAGGCAGACTAGTCACAGGGAACCCAGCGCACGTCGAAGCGGCCACCCTTGCAGATCCCGCCTCCCGTCGTTTGTCGGCTGATGTCGTTCCACAGGCGCGCCCCCGATTCGTCGGGGCACTGATAGCGCATGTCCCACCCGCGACCTCGTGGCTCAACGCTTAAAATATCGGCGTCACTACTGCTGATGAGCGGACACTTGCCTGCGTTTGGCTCAACCACCCGAGAGGACGAGCGGGACCTCGAGGGCTCCTGCTGAACCTGTGTTGGTGGTCGCGATTCACCCTCGGTTTTCTCATCGCTGCCTGGGAGCATGAGCACAAGAAGAAAACTTGCTAGCGGAATTCCAACGAAGCCTTGCGGTGTCTTAAACAGCGGAGGCACTCCGTCCCATAGCACCTCGCCCTTCTTCGAAAAGCGGAAGAGATCGTACGAGGCGAGGTGAGACGTAACCAAGCATGGAAGTATCCAGCGCCCGATGAACCAGGGATCGATGCCGAAGATCGCCCAGAAAATGAACACCAAAACTTTCCACAGGCAGAAAGCTCCAAAGACGAGCGAGCCTTTCACGACCAAGCCCTTCGAGAAGTAGTAGAAGGGGCCGAACAGAAACGCCCAGAAGTTGAACAGCTTAAACTTTTCAGCAAGGGGGAGCGCCCAGTACTCGGGAGAGCGGAAGATGGCGAGGAGCGAACGATTTTCAGCTCCGAGCTTTTCAAGGAGCGGATACGACTCCTCTGGGGGAGTGCTAGCTACTGTACGGCAAGTTCGGAGAAGGTCATCAAGAAAAGACATACGAGAGCCTTTTTTATTGCGTCCCAGCGGGGATAGTATCGAAGGGCCTGCTCGAAAGCTAAAGCGACTGGCGCCACTCGCCACACCTCAAACGCCTCCGCGGTGACGTCAACGTACGGTCACTTCAAGCAGTTACACCTCGATTCTGAAACCAGCATCACCCTATCAGCTGAAGACCCGACGGGTCACTCCGAAAAAGCTTCTGCTAGGGCCTAGGGGCGCTACGGGAGCAGCTTTGCTGACTATCGTTCTCGCCCTGTGGTAGCGTTCCGGCGATGAAAACGACGCCGCAAGAAGTTCAGGTTCTAGCCGCCATCAACAAGCTCGGCGCTGCTCCCGTTCCGAAGCTGGCGGAGTGCGCCGGGCTCAAGCCTCACTCGGTGCGCTACGTGCTTCAGTCGATGGTTGACCGAAAAGCGATTGAACCGGTCTCTGCAATCAACATGCACGCGATCGGGCTTAAGCCCTACATGCTCTACTTCTCGATCAAGGCCGAGACGCCCGCCGAGGAGGAGCGTGCCGCGCAAGCAGCGGCTGCCCACCAAAATGTAAGCTGGGTGGCGGAGCTTTCAGGAGACTACCAATTCGGAATGCAGGTCCTGGCCCCCTCAGTGCCGGACGCCCTAAAGATTATCGGCGAGATCCGAAACTCGATGGGCGTGACGTGGTTCCGCAAGGCCTTCATCGAGGGGCTTGAGCTCTACGTTTGGCCGCTCAAGTACTTCGCGAGAGGCGACCTGCCCGCCAACATCCTCTGCTTCAGACCCGTCCCGACCCTCTACGAGATGGACGGGCTTGACCACCAGATCTTGCGCGCCAAGGCAGAAGACCCCTACTCTGGAGATGCCGGAATCGCCCGGGCCTGCGGTGCAGCAGTCAATACCGTCACCTACCGAATAAAGAAAATGGAGGACGCAGGAGTCATAACCGGGCACTGCTACACGCCACTGTGGGGCAAGCTGCAGCTCATTCAGTACAAGATAGTTGTAAACCTGCGGGCAATAGACGCTGCGGTGCATGCCTCCTTGCTGGATTTCGCGCGACGGTCTGAATACTGCATCTTCGCACTCGCGTGCGTTGGCGCGTGGGACTTTGAGTTTAATATCTTCACCTCACGCGCTGACGAGGAGCGCGCGTTCACCGGGCAGCTCTGGCGCGAGTTCGGCGACTACCTCGATGCGGTGAACATCATCTCGTACCCGCGCACTATCAAGCGCGTCGAGTATCCGTTCAAGGACGAGAGCGCGCTGTTCCTTGGGAGCAGGCCGTCAGCTTCTCCGAGTGAGAAGAGATCCGCTTCGTAGCCACGGGCAGCGGCTAGCTGCCTGTGCCCTGGCAACTTGACCGAGCCGAGAAAAGCCCTACCGGAACCGTCGCGATGAGCGCCAGGAGGGAGAAAGCGGTGAAGTAGAGCGCCGAGTCAGGAGCAAGCGCGAGCCGCTCAAAGATCGCCGTCACCCCCGCGGTCACGCCGTTTCCAAGCGCAACTGAGAGCAGGTAGAACGAGGTGACGAGCGACTTGCTGACGCTCGGTGCGTGCGTGTAGGCGAGCTCCAGGGCGGTTATTGAGACCATCACCTCGGAGGCCGTAAGGATGAAGTACGCAAGCAGCTGCCACCCGATCGAGACCTGCAATCCGCCTGCCAGCCTGGCTTGCGCGAAGGCAATCAGCATGAATGCAGCAGCAGCGAGCACCATCCCTGCTGCGAGCTTGTGCTGCGGCTGAAGTGGCTTGCGCCTTGAGAGTGCCGGGTAGACCACCCACATCATGAGCGGCGTCAGGATTAAGATCAGCACAGGATTTATCGCCTGCACCTGCGAGGGCAGGATCGTGAAATGTGGCAGGAGCGGCAGCGCGATCTGGCGGTCCATGCGCTCGGCTTGCAGCACCCACGACGAACCTGTTTGGTCAAAGAGCGCCCAGAAAGCTGAGAGAGACATGAAGAGCAGCGCCAGCATCAGAAGCGAGCGCCGCGCGCGAGGGGCTCCAAGCTCTGCGCAGTACTCACGCCACGGCGTGGGCGGCAGAGCCACGTAGCGGCGCCGGCCGCTCCAGAAGAAGAGCGTTGCCATCGCCATGAAAACGCCCGGCACAGCGAATGCGACCTTCGGGCCGAAGTGCGCAAGGAGCCACGGCGTAAGGAGCGTTGAGAGGAGCGCGCCGACGTTAATCGCTAGGTAGAATAGGCTAAAGCCCTCCGAGATCCTTCCCGAGCCACTCTGGCGGTACTGGTCCCCGAGGTGTGCCGAGACGCACGGCTTAATGCCGCCCGAGCCAAGCGCAATGAGGGAGAGCCCCGCCATCAGGCCAATGCGGGTATCATCAAGCGCGAGCACCCCGTGACCCGCACAGTACACAAACGACAGTGCGATGATGGTGCGGTACTTCCCAAAGAGCAGGTCTGCAGCGAGCGCACCGAACAACGGCACGAAGTAGTTCGCCATCCCGAACACGTGGTACCAGAACACCGCGTCGCTCTCCGTCATCGGCGCCGGCGCTCCCGAAGAGTCCAGGAGCATAGAGGTCATGAACACCACCAAGATCGCCTTCATGCCGTAGTAGCTGAAGCGCTCGGCCAACTCGTTGGCGATGATGAATGGCAGTCCAGTTGGGTGGCGGGTCGAGTTCATTGTGCCTCTCCAAACTATCCCATACTCCCACCCCCACCAAAACCGGCCCCGGGAACGGCTCCGGTCCCGGCTCCGGCTCCGGCTCCGGCTCCGGCTCCGGCCCCCGGATACCCCCCACAAACTCTCAGAGAACTCGGCAACCTAGTTTCACCAGAGGGGACACAGAGGGACTCAGAGGGACTCAGAGGGGGAGCCCCCGGGCTGGTGCTTTGTGTTCCCCCGGTTCCTGCGAGGTGAAATCCTTAAACGCTCGCCTCGTGCTCATGATGGTCGCACGCTTCGCGTCTAGCGGCAGCTTGGGGGCTTAACCACAGAGAACACAGACGTACACAGAGGGAGACCCCCAGGCTGTTTCTCTGTGTTGCCATCCGCGGAACCATCCTCTGACAACTCCCTCATTTCGACGACTTGCGGGCAAGAGCAATCTCTCAAAGAATCGCCTCAACCTACCAACTGTTCTCTGTGGAGAAGCACGTTCACTCGCCTTAATAGCAACTGTCCCTTTATCTCAGCTAGTTACCACTCTTCTTGTTTTCGGCCGGCACACTAAAGCCTTAGCCCCATCGCGCCGACAGGAGCCATTAGTAGGGGGGAACACTCATGCCACATCACGCTCGCCGACTAGGTCTGTCGCTCATCACGCTGCCGACGGTAATCATTTATTCCTGGATTGCAGCGACCCATGCCGAAGCAACACCACCAGTTGTCAATGAAATGGAGCTGCCAGTTCCGTCCGGATGCATAGGTCCCATGGCAACCATTTGTAACGGAACCGTTGTTGATACGGGTGGCGGGTGCGATGCCGCACCAGGCATCAACTCCTGCTTGAACGCAGCCGACACGGTGTTGGCACTACCTCCCGGTGTTTACCTGATTCGTTCGACTATCCAAATTCAGTACGACGGCATCACGTTGTCTACGCAGAACCTTTCCGAAGATACAACGACTTGCATGAAGGATCCGACATCAAAACCATGTGCGGTTCTCCGCGCCGCTGACGACTTTGCCGAAAAGGCGCTGCTCTTAATTGGAAACAAATCACGGCCCGTGAACCGTATTACGCCCGTGAACCGTATTACGGTCGACCATATCGCATTGGACGGCGCTTTGGAGGCTCGAAGTAGAAATGAAGCCATCACCGACGCTTGCGGTTCAAAGGGATATGGTAGAAATGTGATTGAAGTAGGCGGCGCTAACAATACAATGCGTTACTCTGCCTCAGTAAATGCACTTTGCGGAACCGCGATCGGCTGGGCTGTTGCTAAGACCGGCATTGGTTCGGTTATTACGAAAAACTACATCGCACATAATGGATTCGGCTTTCCTGAAAGGACAGTCTGGAGTGACGGACTGACCATCGGCAAAGTTTCGGGTGCTACGATCACGGACAACCTGTTTCAGGATTCCACGGATGTCGATGTTGTGATCGGCGGAGCGACAAATTCGACCTTCAGCGGGAATTTAATCAGGCACTTGAGCAGGCATTCTTTTGCAGGTTTCATGTTGACCAACTGGAGCCTTCGGACTTCGCCGGGAACGGCGCAATGGGCAGACTTCCGCGGATTTGACATCAGCAACAACACGTTTAATTGCAACTCCAGAGTGGAGATTTGCGTGCAAATCGGTGTCTTCCCTTGGTTTTTCCCCCCGACCGATTGGGCAAGGTGGAGAACGATGGGGGGCACCTTCCGCAACAATAGGATTTACACCCACCTTCAGGGCATCAACTTCGGCGGCGGCGGAACTTTGAGATTTCCGTTCGTCATGTACGGCAATTCGATATTCTCCGCCGCAACTACCGCTGATATCGGCGTGAGCGATCGAAAGTCGCGGCGGGTGGGGAGGATGAATGTATTCAGGCCTGGCGCAGAAAATTTCATTGAGGTCCGAAACGGTCAAGAGCGCGATCTCGACATGGCGGACGAGTGGCACTCACTTTTTTGATTGCGAATTAAGATTCCGCCGAGGATAAAGGAAGACCTACTTGTGGGTAACGTGCTGCCCGTATCCTTGTTCTTAACCCCATTGTACTTCTGCGCATGTAGCGACTTATCCTTTTTGTGTTAGGTTTATAGATTTAGCTCTCATGCTCAAGTTTGAGGCGCTCTGCTTGGTTCTTCGTTTCTCAAGTCCTCGTTAGTATTAGTATACGTCGCGTCCTCGGAATGTACCG
>CANLJX010000130.1 GCA_947491545.1 Deltaproteobacteria bacterium | reverse complement strand
CAGAGGTTGCCTCGTCGAGAATGAGCAAGCTTGGCTTTCGCAGAATGGCGCGAGCAATCGCTAGGCGCTGCCGCTGCCCGCCACTGAGCTGTGTTCCCTGCTCGCCGAGCTGCGTGTCGATTCCGTCGGGGAGCGCTGCGACGAAATCCATAAACTTCCACGATTGCACGAGGCGCTGCGCCTCTTCGCGCAGCAGCTTCTCATTTCCAAAGATCAGGTTTTCAAAGACGGTGAAACCGAACAGGCACGGGTCTTGCGGAACCCAGGCCACCGACTCGCGCACTGCGTCTTCGCTGATGTCAGCCAGGTCGACGCCGTTGAGGGTGATGTGCCCGCGGTCCGGCCGGTAGAACTTGAGGAGCAGCTGTGCCAGCGAGCTCTTTCCTGACCCAGAGGGCCCCACGAGGCCCGTCATCTGTCCCGCCTTGATCGAAAACGTCAGCCCGTCGAGCACCGGCTGGCTCGGACGGCTCGGGTACGAGAACGAGACGTCACGAATCTCGATTGCGATACCTTCGATTCGTGCTGGCTCCCGAATCGTCGGGGCATCGAGCGGCGTTGAGCTGTCCATGAGCTCAAATACCCGCTCGAGCCCGCCGATGCTCTGCATCAGCTCTGCGTACGCGCCAACCAGGAACGAGAACGAGACTGCGACTATCGCCCCATACAGCGCGAATGCAGCCAAGCTGCTCAGCGGCAACTCGGCGCTGCCAACCAGGTAGATGCCGTACCAGAGCACAACGAGCAGCAGCAGGTTGAGAAGCAGCCCTGCCCCCGACGAGAAGCTCGCACTAACCCGCACGCGGCGCTCGCCGCTCTCGAGCACGCGCCGGCTCATCGAGCGGAAGCTCTGGCGCGCAGACTCCTGGGCGCCGAGCGCCTGTACGATCTTTGAGCCTGCGAAGCACTCAGCGGCATATGACGTGAGAGCTGCCAGCGCGCCTTGGTAGGCCCGCGATGCCGCCCGCAGGCTGCGCACCAACACCGACGACACCGCAACCATGCACACTACACTCGTAACGATCGCTCCTGTCATGCGCCACGACATCCACGCCATGAGAGCCGTTCCAAGCACGACCTGCAGCCCATAGCGTAAAATGACGGAGAGCTTGATTGAGACGGCGTCCTGCACCAACGCAGCGTCGGAGTTGATGCGCGATGCGAGGTCGCCCGAGCGGTTGCTGTCGAAGAAGAGCGCATCGCGCGCCATGATTGACCGGAAGAGCCGCTCCCTCACGTCAGAGAAAACGCGCTGGCCGATCGACCCGAAGAGGAGCGCCCGCAGATAGAAGGCTCCGGCCTGAACAACGAAGAGCAGCCCGAGAGCCCCTACTATCAGGCCAACGTTCTCCCTGGCCCACGGGAAGGTGGCCTCATCGAGCGCCCGGCGCACCACCTCCGGGAAGACCAGGTTGATGCTGCTGCCGACGCCGAGTGCTGCTAGGGCGCCGAGGAACCGGCCCCTGTAGGGCTTGAGCTGCGCCACTAACACCCTGAGGGCGGAGAGCACGCCGGGACGGGCACCCCTGGGGCGACCCGGAATAGAACGGCTTTTTCCTGCTTCGGAATTCGGCTGATTTTGGTCTAATGCCATGTCGATTTCGGCACGATACCTTACTCAGCGATTGAGGGTCAAAAAGACCATGATGGGGAGAGAGACAGCGAGGGAGAGACAGCTGAACCACGGACAGCAGGGCTCCTTTAGCTCTGCCCTCGCCCGTGTGCAGACGCACCCGCTAGTGAGCGCCGCGTTCGAGCTTCTCAAGGAGCAGCTGCCACGCAACCTCACCTACCACGCCAAAAGCCACACAGAAGATGTGCTCTCTGAGGCGATGCGGTTCGCCACAATCGACGGGCTCTCTGACCGGGAGCTTGAGCTTCTAGCCATCGCCGCGGCGTACCACGACACCGGCTTCACTCGCAGCCCGGTTGCCAATGAGGCCATAGGGGCGGATCTCGCACGCAAAGCGATGCTCGATGCGGGCAGCTACACCGATGCTGAGGTAGCTCTCGTCGAGCAGAGTATCCTCGACACGACCCTTGTTGAGCTGCCAAATGGGCCGCAGCAGATCCCTTCAACGAAGCTCTCGCGCTACCTGCTCGATGCTGACTTAAGCAACCTGGGGCGAGACGACTTCTTCGACAAGGGAGAGCTACAGCGGCGTGAACTCGGAATTGACGAAGCGCACTTTCGAAAGCGCTCGTACCAGCTCCTGCACGCGCACCGCTGGTACACCGATGCGGCGCGCGAGCTGCGGCAGAAGAAGAAAGAGGAGAACCTGCTGCTGCTCAAGTCGATGCTTGAGCCAGAGGGAGCTGCTGTCACCCTGAGCTTCGACCGCGTGGGCTTTCTCGCCAAGCTCCCGCTCGTGCTCAACTCAAGCTTGGACGCACGCAAGGTTATCAAGGCAGCCCTCAACGAGCTTAAGACCCGTATCGGCGCTGAAGCCGCGACGATCTTCCTCTTTGACCACTCGGACAGCACGCTGTGCTTCTGGGCGATGCAGGGGCCAGACAACGAGGAGCTTGAGCGCTCCAGGATCCCGGCGAATCGCGGCTTCGTCGGCTGGGTGCTGGCACACCAGGAGCCGATCCTGGTGAACGACGCGCAGAGTGATCCGCGCTTCTTCCGAGAGATCGACGAGACAACGGGCTTTAAGACCCGAAATCTAATCTGTGCCCCCCTGACCGTGCGCATAGCAGACAAGCTCGGCGTGGTTGAAGTCCTCAACCGCCTCCCGGGCGACTTCTCCGCCGAAGACCTGGAGTTCCTCAGCCAGTTTGCAGCGCAGGTTGCCCTAGCACTCGAGAACGCCAAGCTGTACGAGTCGGTAAAGGAGCACAGCCGGCAGCTTGAGATCCTCGACCAGCGAAAGACCCAGGTCATGAAACTGATCGCACGTGAGTTTCACGAGCCGGTCGATATGATAGGCAAGTCGGCCAAGGGGCTCCCTGATTCCAGTAGCGCCAGCTCTCTCTCCTCTGTGAAAGAGGGTATTCTCGCAGGCGTTGAGCGGCTCTCGTCTCTCATCTCTGAGATCCGAAATATCTCAGTAGCCAGCTCCACTGAGTTCACTCTCCGACGCACCTCTGTCGCAGTCTCAGGGCTCGTTGAAGGAGCCGTGCGCTCGTTCTCCCGCAGCGCTGCCGACCGCTCGATCTCTCTTACCCAAGCTGTCACAACGGACGCAGGAAGCGTCGAAGCGGACGAAGAGCTGCTCTCGCTCGTCCTTAGCCACCTGGTGTCGAACGCCCTCGCCTACACCCCTGACGGCGGAAGAATTCACCTCAAGGCATACCGAAACGGCGGACTCGTGCACATCGAGGTGCGCGACTCTGGAATTGGAATCGCAAAGGAGCAGCAGTCCCTGATCTTTGAGAAGTTCTACCGCCTCGAAGAGTCTCCGCACGGCGAACGGATTCGCCGCATCGGCCTCGGTCTCGGCCTTCCCACCGTCCAAGCGATCCTCAAAGCGCACGGCTCTTCGTGCAAAGTCGAGAGCTCTCCAGGAAGCGGGAGCGTTTTCTCGTTCGCGCTGCCGGCTGAGGCTACAGGAGCGGGCTCCGCAGGATAGGTTTTGTGGCGGGGCTTTCAGTCCGTCAGCATTGGGATCAGTAATTATCTTCAGATGTTATAGCTAGTTAGATTCGATCCATAGGAAATGTCTTGCTTAGGCATTTTATCCAGTTAAAATAGCCTTGCATGTCCGATTTTCCGAGATTACTGCAACTTCCCGACCTAACTCAGCAAAATGTCTTCTTATGGGGTCCCCGTAAAGTTGGAAAGAGCAGTTGGATACGAAAGCATCTCCCGGATGCCGTATGTATCGACCTGCTAAAAAGTGATGTGCTCTATGAGTACGCAAGCCGGCCCTCTCTCCTAAGGGAGAGGTACCAGACCGTTCCGGCGTCATCCCCGGCCGCTCCCATCGTCATAGACGAGATTCAGAAGTGTCCAGTCCTATTGGATGAGGTTCACTGGTTAATTGAAAACTCGCCCCGGCGATTCCTGCTTACCGGCTCAAGCGCTCGAAAATTACGGCGGGAGCACGCCAACCTACTCGGTGGACGGGCATGGCGCCGCGAGATGCGCCCCCTCACTAGCGCTGAGATCAACTCCGGGGCCGGAGAGCCGTTCAATGTTGAACGCGCAGTTCTTACCGGACTTCTCCCGTCACACTACCTCTCAAGCAGCCACGCGGAGGATTTACGCGGCTACGTCTCTGACTACCTCGTTGAAGAGATCGCAAACGAAGGCATGGTGCGAAACCTTCCTGCATTCTCGGAGTTTCTCCGAGTTGCAAGCATCACTAATGCCGAGCTACTAAACTACACAAATGTCGCGCGAGAAGTTGGCGTATCAGCCAAAGTCGTTCGTGGATACTTTCAGATTCTTGAGGACACCCTACTCGGCTTCAGGCTCTCTCCTTGGTCAAAGAGCAAGCATCGCCGCATGGTGGAGACCGAGAAGTTTTACTTTTTTGATGTTGGAGTCTGTAATTTTCTCGCTCGGCGGGCGCCAGCTTTTGGAACCCCCGAGTTTGGTAAGAGCTTCGAGCACCTCATACTCATGGAGCTTCAGGCGTACCGCGCGTACCGGGCTCCTGACTCGGAGATCACGTTCTGGAGAACCTCAAATCAGCAGGAAGTCGACTTCGTCGTCAATGACAAGCAGCTGGCGCTTGAGATAAAGGCCTCTGAAAGAACCAGCCAAGCGGACTGCAGGCACCTCTCGACGCTGCGAGAAGATGGCCCGATCAAGCACCGCATCCTCGTATCATTTGACCGGGCGCCGAAAACCTTAGCCGACTCCTTCGGCACCATACAGGTGCTGCCGTGGCAGGAATTTTTAGCCAGGCTATGGCAGGGCGACTTCTTCTAGACGGCCTCGTTGACGTCGGAAATAACTCCTTAGGAGTGTAATGAAACATCTTCGGAACTGCCCCAGTCTGCTCTTGCTGCGTGAGGCCCATGGCTCCTCTTGCAAAGTCGAGAGCTCTCCAGGAAGCGGGAGCGTTTTCTCGTTCGCGCTGCCGGCTGAGGCTACAGGAGCGGGCTCCGCAGGATAAGGTTCGGGTTCGGGCAGAGGCGGAGAAAATGCTCTCGCTCGGCCTCGGAAGAAACGCCGGGGAAGTCGCCGGCTTTGCCGAGCATGTCGAGAATTACCTGAAAGTGAAGGTGCGAGGGCCATTGGCCGTTCACGGCTGGTGACCCCAGCGTGCCGATCTCCTCCCCCTTCGAAATACGGGCGCCAGGCTCCTTGCCGAGCAGGGACTCGCGCGAGAGGTGCCCGTAGAGTGTGTAAAACGTCTCTCCTTCCAGGCTGTGCGCGAGGATCACCGTCGGCCCGTAGTCTCCCAGAAGGTCGTTATCCTGCGCGCTGTGCACGAGTGCATCGTACGGAGCAAATACGGGAGCTCCCGCCGGCGCCCAGATATCGACCCCAAGGTGTACCGACCGCACCTCAGTTCCAGCCGAGAACTGCTCGCCGCGGGCGTACCATCCGCGCTTCTCACCGTACCCTCCGATGCCGACCGTGGCGCCTGCTTGCTCAAGGAGCGACTCTACGAGTGTGGTCATAGCTTGCGCGCTGTTGAAGTCAGTGGCTGCGACAACAGGATTAGCGAGAGAGAGGTCAAGCCTCGCCGCAGCCGGGGCTGCTGTCGGAACCTTCATCACTGCGGCAGGGCTGCTCGCTTCAATCGCCGCAATCATCCTCTCAGGTCGTGATAGCCCGCTCCTCATAGATCTATCTCCATAAACGAAACGTCCGCCCTCTCCTGAAATCCTTGCCGCTGCCAGAAGCGAGTTGCCCGGTCGTTTCCAGATGTCGTCATGAGGTACACGTTCCGGGCACCGGCGGCGTAGAGGGCTTCGAGCGAAGCGGTGCTGAGGGCCTCGCCAAATCCCTGGTTCCTGCTCGATGGCGCAACCCAGGTGTGCGAGATCGTGCCCTGCTCGCCAAAAGAGCCGCCGATGGAGGCTCCTACGATATCTCCATTCGCCTCTAAAACCTTAAAGAATCGGTCTGGACGGCGCAGCTCTTGCCGAATCAAGAGAAGCTCCCAACCCTTGAACTCGAGGGTCGAAACTTTGCTCAACGTCAGCCCTATTCTCGCTAAATCCTCGGCGTCTCCATCACGAACTGAGAGCGTATTTGAGCATCCACGGGCTGGCTCCGGGAGGTCGTCTAGCTCCCTGCGCAGCAACGTTTCGCCGGGACAGTACCGGAAGCCAACTTCCTCGGCTGCCCGAGCCAACAGGTCCGCAGGGTCTACCAAGATATGCGCCCGCCGCACCCCGTCGGCTCGAAGCGACTGAACTCCCTCCCCGAGCAACCGAACCGTCTCTTCGTGGGTCCTCCCTCGCACCTCCGAGATGAGCCCTCGGACCCCCATAGAACCCGCAACTACCAGCTCCTCTCGCTCAACGCTACGGAACGACACCGGCTGTCGAGAGTGGCGTGCAGGCGGCTGTGGTTCACGGCTTACTTGCCCCGTGGTGTCGCTGCGTATCTCTGTTCGGATGGTTGATAACATTGGGAACTCTTGCTGGGCTGTCTTGGGAGTGGGGGGAGTGCTGCCGATTACTGCGACCTGCGCTGCCTACCGAGTGGTGGCCACGCGTTTCTTCCCGCCGCAGGTGAGCGCGGAAGGGGGAGCTTTTTTGTCGTCACTCGTCTGATTCATCTGAATACGTCTTAGAGCGCGCTAGGCGCCGCTTTCGCCCAGTTTCGAGGAGAAAGTGACCGTGGCGCAAGGCAGCAGAAAATGTTTTTCACATATCCTACATTTTGTAGTATTTGCTACATCTATGAGTTCAGTCGCAAGCTGCGTACGCCAAGTGTTAGACGAGTCAGACGTCGCCCTCTCTGCCCTCGTCGGAGGGTTCCTGAACCTCTCCGCCTACGCCAAGAAGATCCGGCCAGAGGTCGCACGGCGCACACGCCGCGACGTCTCTGTCGGAACAATTGTCGTCGCGCTGTGCCGCTACGAGATAGACTCGCGCAAACGGGCGCCCCTGACCCCTAAGGTGCGGGTTGAGAGCATCGCCGCACGCTCTGGCCTGACAGAAGTCACTTTTGCAAAGAGCCCCGCCAACCGCTCGAGGCTCCGAGCGCTCCTTGAACGTGGCGAGTTCTCGGACGCGGAGGTCCTGACGGTGACGTCGGGAATGAAGGAGATCTCGCTCATCATCCCCGCTGGGCTCAAGGCGGCCGTGCTCAAGGTGTTCAAGGGAGAGACCCCGGCGCTAGTGGTCGAGAATTTAGCCGGCCTGACGGTGCGCTTTCCGGCCAAGTACCTCACCACTCCGAACACCATCTTTGCGCTGCTACGGCCACTTGCATTGGCCCGCATCAACATCGTTGAAGTGGTCTCCACGTACACTGAGCTGACGGTCGTTGTGGCTCAAAAAGACCTGCAGGCCGCCTTCGCCGTTCTTAGCAGGCTGCCGACAATTTAAGAGGAGAGCAGGTAG
>CANLJX010000129.1 GCA_947491545.1 Deltaproteobacteria bacterium | reverse complement strand
AACAGCGAGGGGGGGGGGTGATTCCTCCTCTCGCTGCCCTCGCCGCTCTCTTTGTGTGTCTTGCCCCCGGCTCCGGTCCCGGCTCCGACAAGGTGGTTGAACAAAGAGAGCAGCGAGAACGGCGAGGGGAGGGAGAATCCCCCTCTCTGCCCTCGCTGTTCTCTTTGTGCATCTTGCCCCCGGAGCCGGTGCCGATGGAAAGGGGGAGACGGGTTGGTGCTGGAGGGGGTAAGCCATGCTAAGACTGGCTAGGCTATGACCAACGAAGAAAAGTTCAAAGAATTGCGCAAGGAGTACGAACGGGGGGTGCTTGAGGAGGCTTCGGTTAAGCCGTGCCCGATAGCGCAGTTTCGGGAGTGGTTTGACCTAGCGTGTGCCCAGCCGGGAGAGGCAGAGGCGAATGCGTGTGCAGTCGCCACGGTGGGCAGCGACTTGCGGCCTTCGGTTCGGATGGTGCTGCTAAAGTCGTTAGACGAGCGCGGGTTCGTTTTTTTCACAAATTACGACAGCCTCAAGGGGCGGCAGATCTCAGAGAACGGATTCGGCGCGATGCTCTTTTACTGGGCGAGCCTTGAACGGCAGGTGCGGATCGAGGGGGCGTTTGAGTTCGTGAGTGCAGCGGAGTCTGACAGCTACTTCGCCTCGCGTCCGCGGGGCTCGCAGATAGCTGCTGCGGCTTCGACCCAGAGCAGGGCTGCCGCCTCGCGCGCCGAGATAGAGCGGGCGTGGGCTGAACTTGAGAGCACTTCGGCGGGTGGCGTGATCCAGCGCCCCGCGAACTGGGGCGGATATCGGCTGATTCCAGAGAGCGTTGAGTTCTGGCAGGGGAGAGAGAGCCGCTTGCACGACCGAATCCGGTTTAAGCGAAGCAGCGCAGGCGGTTGGACAGTGGAGCGCTTATGGCCATAACGATTGCGCTCGTAGGGGGCGGCTACACGCTGCAGCGGCTAGCAGCTCGGCTAAAGCCGGGGAGCTTCGTGATCACGTCGCGCTCTGCGGCGACCGTTGCAGGCTGGCGCGCGCGCGGCTGGGAGGCATCGGAGCTTGACGTGGGCGATGCGAAATCAGTCTCAAGCTTCTTTCAGAGCTACTCGTCTCTTTCAGTCGTAGTCGACAGCGTGCCACCGATTCGCTCTGGAGGCGACCCAGCGCTCGGTGCCAAGCATATCGCAGCAGCGCTGCAGGGGACCTCCGTTCGGCAGGTTATTTACTTAAGCACTACCGGGGTGTTCGGTGTGCGTGACGGCTCAGTCGTCGATGAGTCGACCCCGCCAGCCCCGTGGAACTCGCAGGGCGAGGCAAGGCTGCGATGTGAAGAGGCGTACCGGGCGAGCGGCGTTGCAACGTGCGCCCTTCGCCTGCCGGCTATCTACGGCGCTGACCGCGGGCTGCTGCATTCTTTGAGGAGCGGCAGCTATCGGCTGATCGGGAGCGGGGAGAGCTGGACGAACAGGATTCACGTCGAGGACCTCGTGACGGTGCTCGAAGGAGCAATCGAGCAGAAGAGCCTCCCGCAGGTCTTGTGCGTGTGCGATGACTGCCCGGCCCGAGCGCGAGAGGTAGTTGAGTTTCTGTGCAAACGGGAGGGGCTCTCGACCCCCGCATCGATCACAGAGCAAGAAGCCGCTGCCTCAGGAGCGTACACCATGCTCTCAAATCAGAGGGTACAGAACGGTCTGATGAAGCAGCTACTCGGTGTATCGCTGCGGTACCCCTCGTTCCGGGAGGGGATGTAGTCAGAGGTTCCACTGGGTGCTACACGCGACGGAGCAGGTACTTAGTGCCCTCACGAATCCACGTCTGCTCTAAGCGAGCTACCCCTCCTTCTTGAATCGTCTCTCAGCCGCTCGAATGAACGTGAGCGGATCCGGGACGGTTTTCAATTTATTGTTCCCGTCCGGAACGGCAGAAACTGGGACTGTAATGATATTTAATCCATTATTCCTAGCGAATTCTTTCTGCTGAGATTTATCCCAATCGTGCTCAACAATAGTAAGGGTGATGCCATCCTTCTCCAGCCGCCTCTTCTCCTTGTTTAGACTTGCTTTCA
The DNA here is from genome assembly GCA_947491545.1 of Deltaproteobacteria bacterium. Lineage (GTDB taxonomy): Bacteria > Bdellovibrionota_C > UBA2361 > UBA2361 > OMII01 > OMII01. The sequence continues at coordinate 5,679 of CANLJX010000129.1, read as the reverse complement.
GCGGCGGACAATATTTTGTGCACCAAGATGCGGTGAAAATGTGTATTGTAATAGTCTTCGCCGCAGAACCTCCCGCCGCTGGGCAGAATGAGAGCTCATCCTTCCACTCCGGTTTCGGGTACGTCTGGGAAACCACTTTGACTCCATCCTTGGTGGCGGTCACCTTGGTGAGCTTTCCAGCTTTCTTCTTGAAGGCTTCGCTGTTTGGATCGAGGCAGAGCTGCCCACCGATGGTCGGATCATTCTCCGGGATGAGCCATGTGTACTTGTCGTTAAAATTACTGCTCTTGAGGGCCCGCGAGATGGTCCTGGCCATCGCGCAGATTAGCTTCTTGTCGCTCGAGTCCTTCGAGCTGCACTTTCCGACCACCGCTGTGTCGGTTGGGGTATCGGTCCCTTTGCTGTAACACCTCTCAACCAAGCACCGCGCCTCGTCAGGCTTCTTGTCAGAAGCTAGCCAGGTGTAGAGCTTCTTTTTGCAGGACTCGGTGGAGTCCTTTAGGGTTTTGCGGACACCATCGGAACCGGCGCATAGAACGGGCTCGTCTTTCTTGCCGCCCGGGTACATGGTGCAGTTAAGCTTCTTGTCGTCAGCACCCGCACAAGCGCCGCCCCAGTTGTAGCTCGGGCACTTCTTCTTCCACCCTTTATTGTCTGCAGTTGCCTGCTCGAAACAGATACAGCAGGCAATCTCCGGTGTAGGTGATGTCGGTGGCTCGGTCTCTTCCTCCGGATCGGTCTCGGGTTCGGTCTCTTCCTCCGGATCGGTCTCGATTGAGATCGAAGTCTCCGTAGGGTCGCTGGCCGGCTCCTCAGGAGTTGGTATGGAGGTATCCTCAGCCGTAGCCGTAGCCGTAGCCGTAGCTGTAGCCGTAGCTGTCGCCGTAGTAGTCCCAGTCGACGTCGCCGTTTCAGTCGACGCCGGGGTCGCCGTATCGGTGGTATTCGGCTCTACTGTGCCGGTTGTGGTGGCTGTGGACGTTCCAGTCGGCTGAGCGGTCGGGTCCGTCGATGGCTCGGTAGCAGGGGTAGCCGTTGTGTCCGACGGGGTTGTTGGAGCCGGAGTTTGGGTCACGCTCGCCGTGGGCGCGTCGGTGGGCTTCTTCGTCGGCGGTGTTGTTGGGCCGTTCGTCGGTGCAGTTGTCGGTGCAGTTGTTGGATTAACCGAGGCCACCGGCGGATGTGAGGGGCTAGTCGTAGGCGCGGTGGTCGGTGTTTCGGTCGGAACAGCCGTATCGGTATCGACTACCACCGGAGTTTCAGTAGGAGCGCTAGTCGGCGCCTCAGTTGGGGCATCTGTTGGTGCGCTTGTGACGAATTCGGTCGGAGCAGCGGAAGGTTCAGTGGTTGGCCGCTTCGTCGGTACGGCAGTTGGATTAGTGGTGTCAGTAGGGGCAGCGGTGTTAGTTGCCGCAGCCGTTGGAGCATCGGTCGGCTTAGACGTCGGCGGAGCCGTCGGGCGGTCGGTTGGTGCTGTAGTGGGCACTGTAGTTGGCTGCTTCGTCGGTACCTCTGTCGGCGCCGACGTAGGCGCTACCGTGGGAGCATCAGTTGGTGCAGTGGTTGGCCGATTAGTTGGCGCCGTGGTTGGATTAACCGAGGCCATCGGCGGATGTGTGGGGCTAATCGTAGGCGCGGTGGTCGGTGGTTCGGTCGGAACAGCCGTATCGGTATCGACTACCATCGGAGTTTCAGTAGGAGCGCTAGTCGGCGCCTCAGTTGGGGCATCCGTTGGTGCGCTTGTGACGAATTCGGTCGGAGCAGCGGAAGGTGCAGTGGTTGGCTCCGTATTCGCATTCGAGCTTGTATCCCCGGTGATGAGGGTATCCAAAGCAGCTTCCAATGTACCGAGGCCGCTACCTTCGTCCCCCGTGGCAAAGTCGACGCTTCCATCCTCGGTCGTTGCGCTATCAGGCTGAGAGCCATAGTCGAAGGGATTGGCGTAGTTTTCATCACCGCCTAGAGGAGCATTGTCAGGAGTATCAGATGGCTCCGCGGTAGGAGAAAGCATCGCTCCGACCTCGTCTTCGGTAAATGGACCCTCTGCAGACGCGTCAGCATCGACCTGAGCTTCGAACTCATCAGCGGTAATTCCTAGCTTCTCAAGAAGCCCCTGGGAGATCGGCAGGTCAGTAGCCTGCGCGTGTTGAGCAGGAGAGAGCCCAACTAGCAGCGAACATACGATAAGGAGAACAGATAACCTCATAGCGGACCTCAACAACGTAACCTTTCTGTCATTAACCTATTCAAACCTAAAACCATTAGCCGAAGACGCTGGCGCAGGTGAGGCCCGCTGGTCGGTTGGGACCTTCCTTGAGATACCCCTCTACACCTCCGCAAAAGGCAGCGTCTTCCACCCATTTACCGTTTGCTTTTCTGCACGAGATAAATCCGTCTTTGGTGACTTTTATTTTTCGCATGGTTCCGTAGTTGCTTCCGATCGCATACCCATCCGGGTGCCTCCATGAGCAGCTGCCAGTACGAGACGGCATCCAGTTGACGACAGTATTGCCAGTCAGGACAAACGACTCGTTCTTAAATGTGTTGCAGCGTCGCTGAAAGCCTTTTGAAATGTTCGATGCGGCCGTACATATCGCCCTCGGGTTGCCGAATACGGAGCAGCCCATGTTGATATGTTCCGAGTTAACTGGTCGATCGGTGTACCCTCGGCAGGCGTTGCGGATCATGTTGCATCCCTTAATGCCGTAGTTGGGGTTTGCGTGGTAAAGCGTCAGGTGTCTCTGAGCTCCGCACTTCAAGGCATCGGCCGCGTCGCTGAGAGATCGATACGTCTTGTCAGTTCCCTTGAGCTTGCAGAAGCGAACCGAAAATGGGTTTGTTGTTGCGTTAAGAGCGCAGTCAAACGTTCGCCCGGCACAATCCTGCGGCCACTCAAAATTCTTGGCGTGGTTGTCGTGCCCATCACCCGGCTTGTAGGTTCCTCCACCGGAATCTTTGTCCGCGTACGTGAAGAAGCAACACGGCTTGTTCTCCGTGGGTGCAGGGGGCGAGCTCGGAACCGGAGGCTCAGGGAGCCCACCGCCACTGCTGCTGCCAGAGTTGGGCAAGGGAGGCTCTGGCAGCTGCCCGCCGGTGGTCGAGCATAACTCCCACGACTCTGGCTGCATGAGTTCTTTGCTGCTTGCTACAATTGAGCCGTCTGGGGCGGTCTCCATCTGTTCAACATACGACAGAGGGCCGATCTCAGGGCTATCTTCTCCGTCAGCCGGCAGCTCCTCTGGGCAGGTCATCTCGTCGGGCGACTCAATACCCGCCTCCGCAGCTGCCGCATCGATCTCCTCCTGGACAGCTTCGTCGGAGAGGCACTGCTCCGGGGTATCCTCCGGCGCAGCTGTCTCCTCGGGGGTATCAGTATCAGCTATGACGGCAGTCGGCTCAGGTGTCTCTGTGTCTTGAGGTGTCTCCGTTGGCTCTGGAGTAGAGGTCCCAGTAGCCGTCGATGTTGGTTCTGAGGTTGCAGTTTCCGCGGCTGTTGCCGTCGTTGCGACAGTCGCAGTTGCTTCAGCAGATGGAACGGGCGTTATCGTCACGCCTACTTCAGGAGTAGCGAGCCTCGTCGGAGTAGGGTCGGGCGTCCCAGTATTATCTACCGTAATAGTCGGCTCAGGTGTCTCTGTGTCTTGAGGTGTCTCCGTTGGCTCTGGAGTAGAGGTCCCAGTAGCCGTCGATGTTGGTTCCGAGGTCGCAGTTTCCGCGGCTGTTGCCGTCGTTGCGACAGTCGCAGTTGCTTCAGCAGTCGGTATCTCTGTCGGGATATGAGTTGCTAGGTTGACTGCGGTGCCTGATGCAACGGGCGTGACCGTCACGCCCACTTCAGGAGTAGCGAGACTCGTCAGCGTAGGGTCGGGGGGAAGGGTTGCGGTCGGAGTTGCGGTTCCGCCCTTACCCTTGTTCTTTCCCTTTTTGTCTGAATTCCCCTTCGAGTTACCCCCGCCTTTACTTGGCTTCCCCTTTTTACCCTTCGGTGATTTTGATTTGCCGCCCTTAGAAGCCGAAGCCGATGACGAGAGCCTCGAATCGCTCTGTGAGAAAGCGTCGTTCGGGAGGAATCCGATCGAGGTCGTGAGTAAGACAGTGAGGAGAAACGTTAGTGCTCTGTGGACCATAAGTGCCTAAATAACCAGCGCCCGGAGAACCGGGACTACTAGAAGACTTATTGGTAAATCCACCGGACTTGTGACTTTGAATCAGAATTTCTTAGGGAAGCGGATGATTTTATGGGGTATTCGACCCACCGGGGCGATGCCAGTAGTTCCGCCAATTTCCTGGTCGAACCGGTTCCTTATGGGCTGGTCCAGTTGTGAATGCGATCGAGCAGCGGCGCCCTACGAAAAATTCTTACCTGACAGCCCGTCTTTAAGTCACACCCAAGCTGAGCCTCCCATAACCCTGGTAGAGCAATTGCGGTGAGCGCCAGAGGGCGCATGTCGTGAGCTCAGCTCCATTTTTGAAAGCCCCTTCAAGCGGGCGAACTGTTTAGGACAACGCTCTATGAAGACTCGCGTCAGAAACCAGCATGGTAGAACTTTTCTCTCCTCTTTAATTGCTGCGGCCCTCTCCGTTGTAACGGCTGCAGGGGGCGGAGCCCTGGAATCGCGACTGGCTTTCGGTGACGATGTCGACATTACATTCGAGCCTGACGGCGAACACGGCTCCAAGAAGGATCCCAACTCAACTGACGGAATCGTCCCAGATACCGGAGGAGATCCGTCTGGTGGACCGGGGTGCAGTGGCCCTGGTTGCGGAGGTCCAGGTGGAGGTGGTGGCAGAGTCGGTGGTCTGTTCGGAAAGCTCAACCCCGGCAACATGGCGATGCTTGGCATGCTCGCGGGGCTACTCGGCCAGGGCGGCGGAATGGGAGGCGGTGGTCTAGGCTCTGGCCTAGGCTCTGGCTTTGGCTCAGGTCTTGGGTCAGGCCTTAACCCAGGGACCGGCCTGATGCAGAATCCCTTCAATCAGCTAACCCAACCAGCCCAGTACCAGCAGTTTGAGCAGCAGCAGCGAGATCTCGTTCAGTCGAAGCAGCAGCTAGCTGAACTGCAGAAGCAGAACCAACAGAATCAGCAGCAGGCCCAGAAGCTGGCCGACCTTCAGAAGAAGATCGACGAGCTGCAGCAGAAGCTCGATGCTGCAGAGAAGGCAGCGGCTTCAAAGACGGCTAACGGTTCAAAAATTGCAGATGCTTCCAAGGCGGGAAGCACTTCCAAAGCAGGGGATGCGCAGAAAAAGTCGAGTGAGGAGGATAGCCTCTTCCCGCCGAACTCACAGCTTAAGTAAGGAAGGGGGGTCATGAAGTTCCTTCGCGCCCTCTCCTTCGCAGCGATCGTTGCGCTGTGTGTCTCTGCAGCGAGCGAGGCCCGAGCCTACGACAAGCAGTCAGTCTCTAAGTTTAAGCAGTCGATCCTCAAGGAGATGTGCAACGACGGCGGCGATTGGATGCGCTGCTACAAGCTCGATCCTGTAAGCTGTCGCGACATCAACACAGACTTAGTTGAGAGCTGCGTCGACGCCGAGCTGGCGAAGACCAAGTCACTTGAGTACAAGCAGTACGTTCGCTGGATGAGCGAAGGGGTTTACAGCTGCATGAAGAATGGGTTCCTGAAGAAGTACGGCGCTCAGAAAGTGAACTCGGAAGAATGCTCTGGCTAGCCGCAAGGC
>CANLJX010000128.1 GCA_947491545.1 Deltaproteobacteria bacterium | reverse complement strand
GCAAGAAGAGGCCACCGGCTGACTGCATACACTCTGAATACATTTCTCGCGAAGTTACCCGACCAGCTCTAAACGCTTTTCTGCCCTGTTAGCGACAGCTTCAACCGAGGTGAAGAATATGAAAACGGCGACAAACACAAACAGGATTCCACTTACCGCTACAATTCTTCCAAGATACTTCATAACATCCATTCACTTGCCCTTGCCGGATTGACGCAGAAATTACTTTTTCGGGGCATTCTGGCTGTCCCATTACCGCGACTACCACCGGCCTTTTGCGAAACCTTGTATTGCCGGTGATGCCGTAGCAGCCGACCGCAACAGGTTTCACTCGTACGTATGGCCGCTCGCGTAAAGGAAGTGCTGTAGGATTTGGCCCTTTCAGCCAGTTACGCATCCGCCTGTGACCTCCGATACGAAATCCTTGCGGGCCTACCAACGACGCAGGGTGTAAGGACGCCCCCCCCCACACCAGCACCGTCATTTTGTTTAGCACCCGTAGCCGTGCAATACTCGACCGTGGTTTCTGTCAGGGAGCCACTCAACACCGACAAGTCAGAAAAGTGCTGCTATGGGTTCCGCTCTCAAGAAGTCTTCATTCGACAAGTACGCTGCCTACGGCGCTGCAGTTCAGATCCCGCAAAATGAAGCGAAGTTCCTCAACTCTCTCTACAAGAACGCCAACGGAGCTGAACCAACAACACTGCGAGAGGATTTCTGCGGCACCTTCGCCATCTGTTGCGAGTGGGCGAAGCTCGGAGCGAGCAAGCAGGCGTTCGGGCTCGATATCGACCCGGAGCCTCTTGCATACGGAATGAAGCACTACCTGGCTAAACTCAAGCCGGCGCAGCAGAGGCGCGTGCAGGCGCTGGAGCGAGACGTACTCGGCTGCAATCTGATTCGCGCCGACGTGGTGTGTGCCCTGAATTTCTCTTACTTCGCGTTTCACGCGCGCAGCACCCTGGTTGACTACTTCCGTTCCTGTCGCCGCTCGCTGAACCGAAACGGCCTATTTGTTGTGGACACCTTTGGCGGCCCACAGCACGGCGAACCCTCAGTGGACACAAAGCGCCTTCCCGGAATGACGTACTACTTCGAGCAGGAACACTTCGACCCAATCAACAACCGCACCCGCTTCAGCATTCATTTCAAGCCAAAAGCAGCCCGGCGCCGCAAGCGCGCCTTCACCTACGATTGGCGCATGTGGAGCATTCCGGAGATCCGGGACGCTATGCTAGACGCGGGCTTCAGCTCGGTAGACGTATATTGGGAGGGCACTGCCCGCAACGGGCGCGGCAGTGGCAGATTCTCAAAACGCGACAAGGGCGAGCCGTGCCAGGTTTGGGTCGCGTACGTCGTTGGGCGAAAATAGGCATTGGCAGGTGAGGCAGGCTACTCAGCGCAAAGCGTCCGCCATTCATCAACCTTAAATCCGAGAAGCCCCAATCCCTCCGCAATGAGAAACGGCCGCTTCACAAGCATGCCGTCGCTAGCTAGGGCCTCTAGCGCCTGCTCAAGACTCATCGTTTCCATCTTCTCCGAGAAACGCCCTTCTCTGTAGCTCAAGCCCGATGTGTTAAAGAGGGCTCGGACGCTGCCTTTTAGCTCAAGCATTAGTCGCAATTCGTCCAAGCTGGGAGGCGTTTCTGAGATATCTACCGCTTCAAACGGCAATCGCTGTTCGGAAAGGAAGCGGAGGGCCGCCTTGCAGGTTGAGCATTTTGGATAGTGGTACACTTTAATCGAACTCATTTGGCTTCTCCCAATTATCTCTATGGCCGAAAACGGCTCCGGCGGAGCTCTCCGAATCAGCTGGTTTCGGGCCTATTTACCCAATAAAAGACCATTCCTATCTACCTTTCTAGGGAGAAAAAGGGCCAGGCAGGTATCCTTCGGGGCACAACTAGCCATAAGAATACGGTATGCCACAGCACATCGACACAGCAGCGATCCGCTTCGGTTCACTCAAGGACGAGTTCGGCATAACTCTGCCGACACTTGCGAACCTACGTCCGGTCGTTTTCACAGCGCAACAGGGAACGCTGCCTGCGGGTACTGGCCCTCATTCGGCTGTTGCCGGCGCGCAGGGGGGTATTCTTCCTCGAACCGGACCTACTGTTCAGCTCGATCATCCGCAGCAACCCTCTCTTAAACATCATCTGGGTCGCGTGATTTTCATCGTCGACCGCTCGGATAGCATGAGTGATCTACTCACTAATGAGATCCGGGAGCATCGCTCGAAAATCGGATATGTTCGGGAGCGTATCGCGAACCTGTCTGAAGACTACTTTCAGCAGGAAACAAAGATCTCTCTGATAGCCTTTGGCGCTGAAGCGGAGATTCTCACTCAATCAGGAGCCGAAGACCTTGTGGGTCTTAAGCGAGCCATGACCGGGCCTGGATGCAATCCCCGCGGGTCTACCGCCTTCACCCCGGCTTTCTCTGCAGCGGAGTCGATCCTTGCGAATGATATCCGTTTGCACGGGCCTCAGCATCGCTCCTTGGTGGTGTTTCTCACTGATGGGTTTGACAATGAAAGTCGGGAGCATGCTACAAGAGCTATTCGCGCACTACGCCAGCTGAATGCCGCCGTTTTCGTGGGAGGAATCGGTGAGGCCTACTCGCTCCGCCGCATCGTGGAGCTCGCCGGCTACGCCAACAACGCAGCTTGGGCGCATGCACCGATGGAGCTCGCCGGTAAGACAGCGGGGCTTTCTTATCACGACGCCCTCCACGGCTACATTCCTCGGCTTCGCAATTCAATTGAGTCAAGCGACTCGTACCTGACTTTCCAGGTGAATGGCACATTTGAGGGATTAACAGCCGCAACACATTCGATCTTTCCGGCCGCGCCAAATACCAGTCGTGTACGCGGTGGCTACGTCCAGACTGCTCGCGGGCTTTTACTTGAAGGCGCGCAGGAGGACCTTGATATCTCCCTGTATGCTCTACCCTATGCTCGCAGCATGGATTACGAGAAGCTCCCGGTTCCGATCGTAGACTCTGAAAATGCGGCGAGCAGATTTGAAGAGCTCCGGGACGGCCGCTCGCTCATCGCACAGTTTCTCGTGGGCATGCTGGGGAAAGATCCTTCAAACCACGGGGCGTTAAAGAGTATGGCCCAAGCGCTACCTGCGGGAGACCCTATACGTGAGGCACTAGAGAAAGGAGATCTCCTCAAAAGCCTCCTTAAACCAAACAACCAGCAATCCTTCGCCTCCCACTCCATCACCGGAACGGTGGTCGGGAAAGGAGCAGAGCAGGTTAACGCCTGGTCGCTGCTGCCTGGTGTAGCTCCCCATCAGCCCGCTAGCCCCCTACACTCAGGTCCAGTCGGCCCGTTGCAGATGCCTCCAGCTTCAGGGCTACAAAGCGCTCAAGAATTCAATGCAGCCGCGTACGATAAAGCCCCTAAGCTCAACCAGCCCACGATAAGCTACGAGAATCCAATCACCGGAGAGCGTGGAGCCGTGACCCTATCAAACCTTCTCCAACCGGGCGCCCGCTTCTTGATCGGAAGAAGCCCCGACTCAGACCTGCCTCTCACTCAAGGCTCAGTGAGCCGCGTACACTGCGCGATCTCCTACATGAACGACCTGCTCACCATTCAGGACCAGGGCTCAAGAAACGGCACCAGATTACTCGGTGAACGAATAGGCTCTCTCTCGCTTCTTCCGGGCCAGGACATCGTAATCGAGATCTGCGACTACCGACTTAAAGTCTCGGCCCCAGACAAGCCTTAACCAACAAAACAGCCCCCACAAACTCTCAGAGAACTCGTTGTCTCGTTATTTCAGACACTTGCAGCTACTTCCAGTTGTCCAGGGCTCAAGCGATCCGCTCCATACGCCGACCAGTCTTTGAGGGAGAGTCGACATGTCTACCGGTGGCTGGCTTGCGTTATTTGTAATGGGAGGCGCTCTCCTCTGTGTGCTCGTCGCGCCTCTGTTCGCCGCCCTGAGCCTATTTCGGAGCGCTGCCTCCCGTCGGGGCTTTAGGCGCTTCTGTCGGCATTTCGGCGGCGAGGTCACCCGCGCCTCGGGCTCTATTCCTCTGCTACACAGTAAGCCTGCAACCTTTGCATCGCTGTACACCGGCACCGAGGCCGACCAGAAGCAAGCGAATGGGACTCTTGACGCGGGTAGACACTCGGCTGAAGCCGGGGCGGTAGAGTTCCCTAAGGTGAAAGCTTCTTCGGAGGGCATCTTAGCTCTCTACGCAGAGTGCGACCTGCCCTGCTCCTTCGCACTGACAAGAGAGGACGCATTCGATGCGGCGAGCAAAGCAGCTGGTCTCACGCGCGAACATCATACAGGGGACGGCGTGTTTGACCGCGATGTCTTCCTCTCCTGCGAGGATATCGCTTTTGTTCGGGGATACCTCACCCCAGAGCGAAGGAGGGCCGCCGCAGCGCTGCTCCGCGACGGCATCCAACAGGTGCGATACGTCAGCGCCCTAAAGCGCCTCTATCTTTTCAGCAGCCCGAGCTATCTCCGACGATTCGAACCAGCAACGTCTGCAGACCTGTTTGAAAACCTCGCAGTCCTGGTTTGCGCAACCTCAGGCGAGACTCCCGAAGCCTCGCCCCCTTTTGTACAACGACGCATCGCGGTCACACGAGCGCGCAGCACGAGCTGGGCTACTTTGGCGGAGCTCGCAGCCCTCGTAGCCTGTGTCTACGCTGCCGCAAGTGCCAGATCGTGCGCTCGCCAGATCCTCTCAGACGAGCCGGTTTTTAATACTGCGGCGGCGGTCTCCCTCGCAATCTTGGCAATTGCTCTGGCGTGGCACCTACGGCGCGTGCGCGGTACTTCAACAGCCCACCGCACCCTGGCACGCGTATGGCTATCACTTCTCCTCTTCGTTCCTGCAACAACTTGGGCTGTTCTCATATTCGGCAATAGCCTGCTAGACATGTCATCCACGCACGAAGAGCCAGCCACTTTTCAGGGTCTAACTATGTGGCACCGGAGAGGCAAGCTATCGGGGTACACGTACCGCCCGGCTGCGGTGCTCACCATTGATCGAGGCGAGCTTGAGCCACGAAAGGTGGAGATCCTGATATCTGCAGAGCGCGCCGATTCTCTTCAGGGCAAAGAGGGACACCCAGCATACGTTGTCTTAAGAAGCGGCGCTTTCGGCTTTGATTACGGGGTCGACTTCTCGGTAGAGCCCTAGTTCTTACGCTACCGAGCGAGACATTTAATAGCGACAGCAGTCAGAACGCTCGCTAGTATCGGCCGAAGCACCCGCTCCGGAATACGCGCGCTAATAGCGCTACCAAACCAGATCCCCGGCACAGAGCCGATGAGAAGCGCAAGCAGCAAGTCCCAGTTGACGTTGCCGAGGCTCCAGTGCCCCAATCCAGCCACCGCGGTTAGCGGAATCGCATAGGCTAGATCTGTCCCCACAACTCCTACTGCCGGCAGCCCCGGATAGAGCAGCAGCAGGGCGACCGTTCCCAGCGCTCCAGCGCCGACAGAAGACAGAGTCACGAGGACCCCCAGGAATGCACCTATTGTAATAGTCGCAACACGACGCTTCTGGCCGATGAAGCGAACCACGCCCCGCGGCAGCCGCGTGCCAAGAGTTCTTACTTTCGGTTTCGCGAAGAGCGCCACTGCTGTCAGAAGCAGCGCGATGCCAAGGGACAGGGTTATCGGCCGCGAGATGTCCGTGCCGACATGGGCGTACGCGCTCAAGACGTACAGAGTAAGGAGCGACGCGGGTATGCTGCCGAGCGACAGGCGCCCCGCAATCTTCCAATTCACAGAGCCATGGGAGCGGTGATGCACAGAGACACCGACCACCTTGGTCGTAGCCGCAAAGAGGAGATCCGTTCCAACTGCAACTGCTGGATTGAAGTCGAACAGAAACACAAGCAGCGGGGTCATTAGAGACCCGCCACCAACGCCCGTCAGGCCCACCAGGGTGCCAACAAGAACACCTGCAACAACGTAACCAAGAGACATACCGCCGGCGAGTATAGAGGGGCAGCGTTGTAAGAGGAAGTAAAGCTCGGAATTACGCACACCGGGCATAGCAGACCGTTAGAGCCTTCCCTAACCATCTGATATGATGCGGCAATACAGCCTGCTTCGTTCCACGACCCGCTGGCATCGCCCAACCCGGTCGAGAGTCCCCTCTTCCGCCTCTGAACCCCAGTCCGAACAACACAATACTTCGCTCCTTGCCTAGCCCTTCCCTCCAGACGATCCTGAAGCGGTACTTTTCTCAAGGAGAGCTCGATGAAGTTTAAACCCTTGCCCAAGCTGCGCCCCGGGGACTCGGTTGGAATAGTCTCCCCTTCCTTCGTTGCGCCAGCCGTGTTCCCGCTGGAGTACGAGTTGGGGATGAGCCGCCTGCGAGAGCAATTCGGCCTTAACCCAGTCCCTCTCCCAAATGCCACGAACCCGAATGCTACCAACGAGGATAAGGCCAGTGACTTGATCGAGGCTTTTACTAATCCGGACATCAAGGCCGTGATAACAACCATCGGCGGAGACCACCAGATTGAGTACGTGCACAGGCTGCCGCCTGAGCCGTTCCGCAACAACCCGAAGCCCTTCTTCGGCTACAGCGACAACTCGCACCTCTGTAACTTCCTCTTCCGTCAGGGCGTCCCTTCCTTCTACGGAGGCTGCATCTACACCGAGTACGCAATGCAGGGGTCGATGGATGAGATGACTAGCAGGTACCTGCGCCTGGCTCTCTTTGACGGTGGAACGGTCGCGCTCGACTCAAGCCCAGATTTTAACGACGAGGACCTCTTTTGGGGGAAGCCAGAGCTTCTCTCGAAACGCCGACGCTACCAGCCTAACTCAGGATGGCACTGGGACGGCGAGCACGATGCAAAGGGGGTGTCGTGGGGTGGCTGCCTTGAGTCCATCGATGAGCTCCTGCGGCATAACGCTCCGATCCCGTCATTGGCTGACTTTGAAAACATAGTGCTCTTTCTCGAAACGTCAGAGGAGCGCCCCTCCGACGGGTACGTCATGCGGGTTTTGCGCGCGCTTGGTGAGCGTGGAATTCTCGCCACGGTCCAGGGATTTCTGATGGGGCGTCCAAAGGCGTGGAACTTCGAGCAGCCCCTGACAGACTCCGAAAAGGAGCGTTACACCGAGACTCAGCGGCAGGCTGTTCTTAAAACGGTCCGGCGCTACAACCCAACCATGCCGATAGTCCAGAACCTAGACTTTGGGCACACGGCACCCTCGATATGTTTGCCCTATGGCGCGCCGATCGAAGTAGCAGCCACCCGGAAGCAGATTGCCTGCTCGTTCTGACCTGATCCTTGGCGTGCACATCAAACACCAACGCATCTGAAACAAGAAAGACCGCCTCAGAGGCTAATCTCTGAGGCGGTCCCCTAAACAACTTTTGCCTCCTTAGTGGCTACAAGCGGAGCGCACCTCTTCTCGAGCCCTGCTTACCTCACGCTCAAGGCGCGAGCGTGCCTGCTGTGGTGCGATAAGAGCAGCTTCCTTGACAGGAATCTCAACTTCAAGCGCATCTCGCTCTGCGATCAGTTGAGTGAGCTGCGTAAGTCCATTCGTGTAGCGCTGCTGAAAGTACGCTGCCAACACTCGGTTTCCCTGCTGAAGCGCACTGTTGATCTGCGCTGGTATCTGGGTAAGCTCTTGGCGCAGTTTTAAGATTAGGCCAGTGAGGCTCTCAACCCGCGCCCTTGCCTGTGCGAGCTCCCCCTCAAACTTTTCAACGAGCTCAGACTGCTTCCGCAGCAGCGCCTCAAGCTGGCGAAGATTAGCCTTTGCTTCATCGCAGGCTGCGTTCTCACCGAAGGCTGACACAGTTGACGTGCAGGCCTCCT
>CANLJX010000127.1 GCA_947491545.1 Deltaproteobacteria bacterium | reverse complement strand
CACGAGCAGTGTCGGAGAAACCTGCATCGAGCGCGATAGCACCGCCGCCATCATCAGGGCGAACGGGAGCGCAAAGACGGAGTGCGAGAACTTTACGAGGGAGCCCCAGGTTGCAATCCGAGCAGAGAGGTTCATGCTTCCCCGGAACTTACTTCTCCGGCTCCTTCCAGCGCCGACCGAGCGAATGCTCGACACCCATTGCATCGAGCACCTTCATGACGAACTGGTCAACCAGCTCCTCGACAGATTTCGGCCGGCTGTAGAAGCCAGGCATCGCCGGAACCACGGTAACACCGCACTGGCTAAGGGTAAGCAGGTTCTTAAGGTGGATCTGGGAAAGTGGCGTCTCACGCGGCACCACGACGAGCTTCCGGCCCTCCTTCATGGTGACGTCCGCAGCGCGGTGCACGAGGTGCGTGGGGATTCCGTGGGCTATGGCACCGAGGGTCGACATCGAGCACGGGATAACGACCATCCCAGCAGTGAGCATCGACCCAGAGGCGATGCGAGCGCCGATATCTCGTGGATTGTAGAAGAATACATTTGATGCCTCTGCGCCACACAGCTTCTCGTAGGAGAGCGCCGCGCCACTCACAGCCACCCCTTCCTCGTCGTTGAGCACCCGCAGCGCAGCTTCGGAGAAAACTACGTGCACCTCTCCGACAAGCTCAGGAAGCACCTGCAAGAGGCGCACAGCGTAGCGCACGCCACTGGCACCAGTGACACCCACTACCCAACGCTGCTCACTCTGCTGCTTCACAAGTATCTCTCTGCTGGTTGACGAGAGACTTTACCACGCAACGAGCACCTACTCCACCGGCGGAAGATGGCTGAATATATGCGATTTTCTGTCTTCGCCCGGGTTCTGCACGTGAACGTGCACGAGGTTAATCCCTCAATAGCGTACCAACTGCCTGCGAGCGAGCTGTTCGGAACCGGAGCCGTTGCCGTGGCCGCTCCCGGTTAGTGGAGCAGACTCCACGACACATCTTGCCCGGGCACGGCAACGGGAACGGCACCGGTTCCGGCTCCGGCTCCGCTGCGCTTAGCGGGAGCCAGCTGCTTGTCGGGGGCGTTCACGTTTACGTGCACGTTCACGTGGTACATCCCTCATTAGCGTCCCAACTGCCTGCGAGTGAGCTGTTCGGAGCCGGAGCCGTTGCCGTGGCCGCTCCCGGTTAGTGGAGCACACCCCTCGACACTTCTTGCTCGGGCACGGCAACGGGAACGGCGCCGGTTCCGGCTCCGCTGCGCTTAGCAGGAATCAGCTGCTTGTCGGGGACGTGCACGTGCCCTTTGATTACGCGTATCAGCCCGTCTTGCGAGCGATGTAGATAAAAGCGACTCCGCCGCTGACGCTGCGGGTGGAGAGCGGAACCCAGCCGGCTTGGCGCAGGAGATCCTCGAAGAGGGAGCCACACGGAAAAACAGCGGATGTCTTCGGCAGGTATTCGTAGGCAGAGCGTTCGCCTGAGATCACGCCGCCTACCCAAGGGATCACGACCCGCGAGTACCAGCCGAACACCGCACCCCAGAGCCGGTTCCGAGCCTGGCCGAACTCAAGGATGGCGAGCGTTGCGCCCGGCTTGCAGACCCGCAGCGCCTCTCTAAGTGCTTTGACCCTGTCGGGCACGTTCCGGATTCCGTACGCGATCGTGACAGCGTCAAACGATTCATCGGAGAAAGGGAGTGATTGCGCGTCAGCCTCAATCCACTCGCAACTGGCAATCTTCTTGTGACGGCGCTTCCCCACTGCGAGCATCTGCGGCGAGATATCGGCCGCAACGACCTTTCCGCACCGTTGGCTCAAGCGCGGCACGAGAGCTCCAGTACCCGTGCAGAGATCGAGGAAGGTCGCATCGGGGTCTCTCGGAAGGAGCGATATGAGCTTCCCCTCCCAGAGCCAGTTTATCCCGAAGCTCAAAACGCGGTTGAGCGCATCGTAGGTCGGTGCGATGCGATCAAACATCCTGCGAACCTCCTGCGTGTCCGACGGCTGGCCGGCTTCGGTGATCGGGGCGACTCTCTCCATGCTGGAACACTTGATACCATAGGGGGTATTTTTAAGAAATCGAGACCTCCGGAAAACCTCTGGCACGAGATTTCATGAAACAGATCTCGGTCGCCCGGATGGCGACCGCAAGCCGGTACCTCCGTGGAACGGCGCGTAATCGCGCGCCCGTTTGCGCGCGATGAAGCGTGGAGCGCTGTCTTAAATTATGCGACTAACCCGTGTAGCCCAAGCTCCTGTTTCTCTGGCACAAACCCCACCTCGCGCCTGGTGGTCCCGCAGCTGCGCTCGGGCTAGAGCACACTCTAAGCCGAGCAAGGCATACCCCCTGCGTAGAACGGTTGCGCGGTCGCTAGTGTGCCAAAGCAACTCCAAGCAGAAGTTCCTAGGGGGCTTGTCATGCTTTACTCGCTCAAGACTCAGTGTGGATCGCGCTCGATACCAATTCTCATCAGCTTCTTATCCCTACTAGCGGTAGC
Organism: Deltaproteobacteria bacterium; assembly: GCA_947491545.1. GTDB lineage: Bacteria > Bdellovibrionota_C > UBA2361 > UBA2361 > OMII01 > OMII01. The sequence goes on along the minus strand of CANLJX010000127.1, from coordinate 5,438 downwards.
AACCACCCAATCCGCTATGGCGCAAACGGGCTTCGATCTGCTGCGCGTGATTCGCCCGCACCAGCAGGTCTACGACCTCGCAGTTGGTCCAGATGGGCTCCTGTACGCTGCCGTAGCGCATGGAATTGAGGTTCGAAAAACAACTGGAGAGCTTGTTCGAGAGATCTTGAGCTCGGAGATAGAGGCTTCACTCCAGGTGGATCACTTCGGTCCAGCAGCGCTTGCCTTCGACGAACAAGGCGTTCTGCACGTACTGGGAACGGGTTGTGGATTGGTTGCGCGCTTTGAGAATGGGGCTCTGACTTCATCGTTCTGGGTCGGCGAAACTCCACGGTTCGCATACGACTTCGCAGTCGCTGCGGACGGCAGCTACTTTATCTCAACGGAAAGGACCGAGGATGACTCCTCCGATGTTTCCTTTGTCGTCCAGAAGCATGACGCCGAGGGAAACCTTCTCTTCGTGATACCTCAGGAGTCGATATCGAGCGACCCCACGGCTAGTTTCGCGGCTCTGGCGCTGAGCGCTCAAGGCGACCTACACGTGTTGGTGCACGCGGAGACGGCCGTCTCGGTGGAGGTATTCAGCCCAACGGGCCTGCACCTGCGGCGTCTCCAGATGCCTAAACAGGTGGACTCAGATACGCTGTACAACATCTTTAGTGATCGGCAGGGCAATATCGTCCTGAACGGAAGGCTGAGAGGAAGAGAGGCAGTGCTGGTGAAGTACTCTCCGACCGGCAGCATAATCAAGATGTACATCGGTGAAAGAACAAGCTTCGTGGCAGGCTCAATCTTTCCCTTCGAAGATTTAAGCGGAGCCGCGTTCGACCAAGCCGGCAACCTCTACACTTCAACACAGCTCTCATCTGAACCGATCCTCGCCTACAAACCGGCGCAATACGACCGGATCTTCTTCCGTCGGCTTCCAGACAAACGAACCAAGGATAGAGCTGCCGAGTTTACGTTCGCCGCGGACAGACCCGCCGATGTGTTTGAGTGCTCCCTCGATGGCTCGGCATTCTCGGTATGCTCATCGACCAGACGCTACTCCGGACTGCAGCGAGGTACCCACGTGTTCCGCGTAAGAGTGCGGGGCGAAAAGCGCACAACTGAAACCAATCGCTGGGCTGTCTTTTAGCCCTCGGTGCTGTCCGCCGGATACCAACTTACAGAACCTAACTCGCCGCCGACTCATCAACGGCTCCGGTGCTGGTGCCGGTGCCGGTGCCGGTGCCGGTGCCGGTGCCGGTGCCGGTGAGATTGTGCGTTAGCGCAGACTCAGCCGCTAGAAACACCCCACTTCCCGCCCTGCTCGCCTCGCGCTACGATTTCAATCTATGTCCCCGCGACCACTTCTTGACACCGTGGTGTTCGGCCTCACCCGAATCACTCCTGCGCTGATTGCGCTCACTGTTGTGCGCTTTCCGGTCGATCCTGCCGCCGCCACACTCTTCGTGCAACGCATCCTAGTCCTGGCGAGCCTCATCCTTGCCTGGAACGTGGCGGAGGGCACCTTCGCTGTCTACCTTCAGAAGCGCGACCGCTCTCCGTCAACCTCGCGCGGCTACCTCTTTGCGACCTTTCTCTTCGGCATCGTCGTATTAGGGCTCTTCGGAGTCTTCCGGAGCTGCTCGACGCAGGGGCTCTTTTTGCTGCTGCTCGCTGTTCTCTCGTTACGTGGAATGGGTCGGGTCGGCTGGGACCAGGATCGGCTTCGGCTCTCGATGGCCTGCACGCTGGCGGCCCACACCCTTTTGGCACTCCTCTCGCTTCTGTGCGCGTCAGAGGAAGTCGAGTGGCAGAAGGGGGTCTTCGCTCTGGGTATCGGGCTCTCAACCTGCGCCGTTGAGCTCGCTTGGCACTCCTCGCTGCTCTCCGCTCCGGCAACGGCACGTATTGCGGCTCCCCTCTTCCGCATTTCTCTGGTTGGAGGACCGCTCGCTATCGCCTCGCTCGCTTTTACCTCGCAGCTCCCCTTCTGTTACACCGCAACCTACCTCGCCCTCCTCCCGGCTCTCCGGGTCCTCTCCAGTCTGCGCCGCTCTGGGCAGCCGCTTCCTGGCACCATCCGAGGTTCAGCTGGAGTCTTCGGTATTTTTCTGGGTATCATGGTTGCCTGCCGGGCGTACCTCTCGGCCGGCCAGTAAGGAGCGCTGATGTCCACCCTTGAGAGAATCCGCGAGAAGGTCCTAGCACAGGAGCGTCTTACGCCAGAGGACGGAGAGCTGCTCTTTACCCACCCCGACCTGCTCGCCGTGGCGCAGCTCGCCCATTCAGTGCGGCTCAAGCTGCACGGCACCACCACCTACTACAACTGGAACCTGCACCTCAACTCGACCAACGTATGCGAGGCGAGCTGCCTCTTCTGCTCGTTTGCGAGGCTTAAAACTGGGATGCCACAGGCCTACACGATGCAGATCGACGATGCGGAGCGCTGGATCAGGGAGCGCTACCGCCCAGGCATGACCGAGATACATATCGTCAACGGCCTAAACCCTGATCTTCCGTTCGACTACTACCCATCGCTTTTGCGCATGATTCGGCGCGAGTTTCCGCAGCTTCACATCAAGGCCTTCACCGCCGTTGAGATTCACTACTTCGCTGAGAAATACGGAATGTCGTACGAAGAGGTGCTGCGGCTGCTGCAGGAGGCCGGGCTAGGCTCACTGCCCGGCGGCGGAGCGGAGATCTTCGCTGAGCGGGTTCGCAAGAAGATCTGCCGCGATAAGGCTGACGCCGATCAGTGGCTCGGTGTGCACCGCGCTGCACACAACCTAGGGCTGAAGAGCAACTGCACGATGCTGTACGGGACGATTGAGACCGTTGAGGAGCGTGTTGACCACATGCGGCGGCTGCGGGCCTTGCAGGACGAAACAAAGGGCTTCCAGGTCTTCATCCCGCTAGCGTTCCACAACGAGGGGAACCGGATGGAGCGATTACCGGCCCCCACTGCGGTTGATGACCTGCGCGTGATCGCAGTCAGTAGGCTGATGCTCGACAACATCCCGCACATCAAGGCGTACTGGGTTATGCTTGGGGTAAAGACCGCGCAGACGGCACTCCTGTGCGGCGCCAACGATATCGACGGCACCGTGACCGAGGAGAAGATCTACCACATGGCAGGATCCCAATCGCCAGGGGCCTTGGACCTCGGAGAGATCCAGCACCTAATCCGCGCCGCGGGGCTCACCCCGCAGGAGCGGACCACCACCTACCAAACTATTGAACGGGCGGCGTAACCGGGAACGGGTAGAGCGCCATCACCGAGCCGATAAGCACAAGGATAGGAACGACGAAGAAGAGAATTTTGGCTGCCTCACGGCTCTTGTACGCAAACGCGACAGCACCGCCGAGCACGAGCCAGATAGCCATCTTGCCGACCATCCAGCCAGTGTCGTGCGCCGTCTTGTGCAGCATGCCGAAGCCCGCAACCAGCACCAGCAGGAGCCCTACCCCGTGAGTTATGACAGCCCCCTTTCGGAACGAGTTTGAGGCTTTGGTGCCCCCGTTCATGGCGTGAACCATGATTCCCCCGAGCGAGAGCAGCACGAGGCTAAGTCCGAAGAGGTGTATGATTCGATAGATTTGCAGGTTCATGAGAGCTCCTAAAGCCGGTCAGTTGTCCCCGCCATCTTCGCCTACTCTGCCCCACCGGTCCAGCGGGGTTCACCCCCACCCCTACCGCCACATAAGCGACGCCACGGCTTGAGACGGCAGTCATTCCGCGATACCCTGCCAATGCGTTACTTTTCGCGGGCTTGCCGTATTTTTACCGCCCGGAGCCACACAGCTATGAACCAAAGCGACACCATCCAGAAGTTAGTCTCCCTATCGAAGCGCCGAGGCTTCGTATTCCAGAGCAGCGAGATCTACGGCGGCCTAAAGAGCGCGTACGACTACGGCCCTCTCGGCGTTGAGCTTAAGCGCAACATCGCCGCCGAGTGGTGGAAGAGCATGGTGCACGAACGCGAGGATGTCGTGGGCATCGACGCTTCAATCATGATGCACCCTTCCGTTTGGAAGGCGAGCGGCCACCTGGCGGGATTCTCAGATCCACTGGTCGACTGCCTAAACTGCAAGGAGCGCTTCCGCGCTGACAAGCAGCCGAAGGTCGAGCCAGGAACCGAGGTCGTGTGGGTCAAGGGCGGCAAGTCGAGCGGCGAGAAAGTCAAAGGAGTGGTTGGACAATGCGGGTACGTGTGTCCGCACTGCAGCAGCTCGCAGCTATCTGACGAGCGCCAATTCAATCTCATGTTCCGCACCTCGATCGGCCCTGTTGATCCGCTCGACGAGTTCCTCAACGAAGTGCAGGGGAAGAGCCTCTCGCGGCCTGAGCTTCGCGCAAAGCTTGAGGACGCGATCCGAACGAACGCCATATACCTCCGTCCTGAGACAGCTCAGGCGATGTTCGTTCAGTTCAACAACGTGCAGCAAACGATGTCCATGAAGGTCCCCTTCGGCATCGCTCAGCAAGGCAAGTCGTTTCGCAACGAGGTCACAACCGAGAAGTTCATCTTCCGCACCTGCGAGTTCGAGCAGATGGAGATGGAGTTCTTCTGTGAACCGGGATCGCAGAAAGAGTGGCACACCTACTGGGTACAGAGCCGCATGGATTGGTGGAAGCGCTTCGCCAACGACAAGAGCGCTTTCCGCGACCGTTGGCACGAGGACTCAGAGCTTGCACACTACGCCGACGCGTGTGTCGACATCGAGTACCGCTACCCGTGGGGCTGGGACGAGCTCGAGGGCGTCGCCTCCCGCACCGACTACGACCTCACACAGCACCAGAAGGAGTCTGGCGCGAAGCTCAGCTACTTCGACCAGCAGAAGGTCGATCCGGCAACAGGGAAGCCCGGTGTGCGCTACCTGCCCTACGTCATCGAGCCGGCAGCCGGCCTGACTCGCGCCTGCCTGGCCTACCTGTGCGATGCGTACGCAGAGGAGGAAGGGACGGATGCTGAGGGCGAGAACAAGACCCGTGTGCTGCTCAAGCTCAATCCGAAGCTTGCGCCGTACAAGGCAGCCGTCTTGCCGCTCCTCAAGAAGGAAGGGATGCCAGACGTCGCCCGCAAGATTGTGGCTGACTTCTACAAGGCTGGCGTTAACGCCAGCTTCGACGAGCAGCAGTCGATCGGAAAGCGCTACTCGCGCCACGACGAGATCGGCACCCCGTACTGCCTGACGGTCGACCACCAGACCCTTTCTGACCAGACCGTCACGATTCGCGACCGCGACACGACGCGCCAGGAGCGCATCAGCGTCGACCGCGCGCTAGAGGTAGTGAAGGCTCGCATCAACGAAAGCTAACGGAATGAAGCTCAGAAGCGCCCAGCGCGGCGGCACGTACTACTCGATCTTCCTGCTCGTGGTAGCGGGATCGATCCTGGGCGCAGGGCTGTTTGAGTTTATCAAGCTCACCCACACCAATCCCTTTAGCC
>CANLJX010000126.1 GCA_947491545.1 Deltaproteobacteria bacterium | reverse complement strand
GCGCAGTTTTAAGATTAGGCCAGTGAGGCTCTCAACCCGCGCCCTTGCCTGTGCGAGCTCCCCCTCAAACTTTTCAACGAGCTCAGACTGCTTCCGCAGCAGCGCCTCAAGCTGGCGAAGATTAGCTTTTGCTTCATCGCAGGCTGCGTTCTCACCGAAGGCTGACACAGTTGACGTGCAGGCCTCCTCTGCAGCAAGAGTGCTGAGGGTAATAGCCTCGGCCAACTCAGCGGATGTGCCGTCTACCTCTAATTCCTCGATCGCGCCTGTCATCCCCGCTACTACCTGCGAGCACGAGTAGCTCTTAGCAGCGGGGTGCACGAAGCTCTCAGCTACTGCCGTCGAGAACGAAAGCGCCAACGAAGCGAGACCCGCAAGACACGCTACACGAAACGGAACCATAAAACCTCCATCAAAACGGGATGCATCGATGCAATCCGTGATGAAGGTATGGCGGGCTCATTTTGCGGAGTACTTGAGGTGTGACCCTCATCACCGTCTTGCTGCTAAATGAGCAAGAGCCGTCATGTCTAGCTTTTGCGGGCAAGCTCCGGCTCACTAGCCCCGTCCTGCACCAAAGGAGCCACTTCCATGTTTTTTCAATACCTTAGCAAGCTGGCTGCTCGAAAAAACATCCCAAGCCGTTGATTAGCGAGCCGATGTGAAGGACGCTCCCCGCGTTATGCAGTCACAGAGCAACAACGACAGCCTGACGGGGTTTGGCAGCTGGCCCCCTTCACTTGAAGGGGAAAAGTTCCCTCCAGCGCCCAGAGCTGGACACGGCAGACATGGCACCGAAGAATCTCAGCCCTTCGATCCGAAGGAGCATGCCGTCCCCAGAGCCGAGATCGGTCGCACTGGCAGGGTCTGGATGCTCCCTTGTTACGTTTCGAAGAATACTGACCGGCTCACAGGAGCGGTGCGTGCCTGGATGTCCCCCGAGGAGCGCCACACGATGAGAGGCGCTTGCCACTTTCTTAAGAGGCACGATAGCAGCGTGTACAATAGGCTGATCGATGCGCTTCTAGAGATCGAGCACGCAAGGCACACCCCTGCTCCTGGCAGCCTTCAAACTAGCCCCCGTTTTAGGGACATCATCGAAGCTAGAGAGTGCTGTTTTTCGGAGAAACCCCTTGTTGCTGCGACTCGCCGACCGCCTATTCCCATACCGGCGACGGAACCAGCTCCTCGAAACCTGCCTAGCTGGAACCTTCCCTCGTCCCACTGGGCAGCTCAAAGGCATTCGACAAGCATCCACTCCGGAAAAGCAACGTACTCAGAGGAATACCAGAAAGAGATTCTAGCATTCGAAGAGCGAACAGACCGGGGCTGTATTGAACAGTACCTCAACAAATACTCCGCACTCTCTGCTAACTATTCCGGCGCGAAACTAGACGAAGCAACGCGCTCTCCGAAATTCTCAGATGTTTACGAGACCTGCATGGCGCTTTGCCTCGGCGAAGCAGGGATGCCAGGACACTTTCTCTCTCTTATCCACTACGGGATCGGCTTGCAGCACCTTTTAACAACTTGCCACACTGCCTGGTCTGCCCCGTTGCGCGGCAACGCCTGGGGGGTAACTCCATCAATCCTCAAGGCCGAGCGGGCCGCGGTTCCACACAGGGACCGAGCCTTCGACCGCCTTGTCGAAATGTACGTAGAGGACTTTGGGTAACCTCGATGCTTAACTACGGGCAAAGCCGAGAACAGCCTCTCGCCCCTTTGAATCCCCGCCTTAGCGAGGAACTTGTTGCCAAACTCGAATCGACGGCATAGTACTTCAGTGATCGCGTGCGGCATGTGTCCCTCAGGCTCGGCGAACGGCTCGCCTCTCTCGACGTTGATCCAACGGCCCCTGCCTAGTTAGAGCGGTCACTCTGGTTTCCGCCGGGAAGTCAGGGGGATGCAATTCCGATCGAGCTGCAGAGACTTAGCGGAATGGTCCGCACGCTCGACATCCTAACCGAGCTGCTTGCAATCCAACGTGAGAATTCGCTGAGCCAACCCAATCAGACAGCGCAACGAATGTCTTGCCTCGCTCACTCACTCAGGTGCTGCGCCGAGGACCACGACCTTGCCACCATTGGCACTCGCTGTGAGGTAAACCAGCTTGAGTCCCTCAACCTCTCACTCACCTCTCTCTTCGAGCAGCATGGTCGCGAGCTCAAAGCCCTCCTTCCCCCGCCGCCAGCCTCCTGTGACGTCGTCTTCCCCGACACCGCTAGGCCACTGAGCCCCGGCCTATTGCGAAAGCTCACGCATACCTCGGAGTACCTGAGCAGCTGGATTGAACGTCGCTGTCGCCAAGTAGGCACCCGACTCGTTGAGTTTGCCGGAAACGCGGACCTAATCCGAAATCAGTCCGAGCACTCCTCTACAGCGGCGGAAATGACTTCTATCCGATACCCCATCAGCTTGAGCACCTGAGAGGAATGATAAAAGCCCACGGGCTTCTAACGAGCATTTCAAGGCTCTCGAGTGAACGAACGAGTGACCGACACGCCCTCTCAGCTCGCCACATGTCCTACCCTGTCGCCTCGCTCCGCGACTGCGCTCAAGATCCGGAAATTGGAACTATCGGGCGCACCTGTGAAATCAACAGATTTGAGTCTATCGACAACTCGCTCGCTTCGATCTACGAACAACACAGGCAGGAGATTGACCAAACAGCTCCGCCAACTCGCCGGGTTCGGTGACTCATTCTCCTGGTATTCGCTAGTGGCGAGGATTGCGTCTTAGAACCGCGTGAAATTCCTCGCACAGGGCCATCTTCTCGCGGTGCGCGCTCTCAGCTTTCGCATCACGCCAATCGTGAGCGAGCCTAGCCCGCGCGCGGTAACACTTCCCTAGCTCCGCAAAAACGAGGCTGAAATCACCGGAAAGAATAGACAGGACGGTGGTGTCGCTCCGCACCATGCCGCAGAGCTCTGCCCCGGCCTCTTCCCAAGAGGAAGACACGTCGTGCGCAAGAAAAAACTGGCGCAGAAACCCAAACCCCTTCCGTTCGAACAGCTCCTGGTCCTGAAGCGCCCGGTGGAGTGTTGCGTGCGCTGCTGCACTGAAGGCCACCGCCGCCCCCTTGCCAAACAAGGCGATTACTTCGCGGGCTTCTGCGCCATGCGGAAAGGGCACGGGCGTCGGTGTATCCGCAAAACTAGCCTTCTCAACATCTGATTTGGAGATGCCAAAACTGGCACTCAGGCCTTCCTCAACGGCACGCAAGGCTGACCCCTTGAGAAGGCGCGGCTCATCAGAACTGGCGCCGGGCAGCAGGGGACGCGTGTCATGTATCCCAAGCACGAGTAGCGAGAACTCCGCCGTCATCCTGAGGTATGTTGGGCTAATAATGCTGCCTCGCTCGAACAGCAGCGCGCCCAAATGGGGTGCAACTGGGTTACGGGATCCCCGAAGAGCCCGACCACACACGTAGAGCGCTCGCCCCACCATATCTCGAACCTCTGGAGGCGCGTTCCGGAATTCGTGCCGAAGGCGCAGCGGCTCGACTCCGGTTACCTGGCGCAGCTCCGCTAGGCCAAAAGCTGCAAGGAGCTCGCGCGCATGGAGCTGCCCCTCCTCGTACTGTCGCTGTGCGACCGCTTCATCACACTCCCTCATTCTGGCCGCGAGGGTCGCTGCCGTCTCGGGGCTGACTATGAAGGCCCCATCCGAGTCGCGGCTCGGCCGTAGTCGGTCATCGAGGCTCCTCGGGAGCGTACGGGGACGGTGGTCGGCCTGACGTTGAGGGGGGAAACGACTATCCATTACGTATCTCCTGCAACTGAAACAGCCTCTCACACGGCGGCCGCCAAGCGCCCCGCAGGGCGCTCCTCGATATCGTAGAGTTTACCTGGCGGCTGCCAAACGAATTTTGCCCCTTTTTACGCGGCATCTTTTGAGGGAAGCTCCACGAGGGGACAACGCCTGGGCAAAGATACCCACGCACGCTTGAAGCAAACACAATTCCTCCGTCTCTTCCTATTCGTGGACACAAAAACTGCTGCAAAGATTAACCACCAGGGGAACGAACGCGCTAGCCGCATTTTCCCACTGTGGCGCTTCCCGCCCGGCCGCGCCAGCTTCGTTTGTATTCTCGCGACGGTAGTCCTTCAGGCGTTGATCGAGCTCTCCATTCAGGACTTTCTCATTATCTCCCCATTTCAGGAGTTGCGAATAGTCGCCCTGTTGGTGTCTTCCGCGCCGGCAGTGCTGCTTCTCCTGGTGGTGTTGCTGTTCTCCAGGCCCCTCACCGCCTACCTCGTTACAAATGGGGCGGTGCTCCTCCTTAGCCTCGCAAACAACACCAAAATGGCACTCACTACTGAGCCACTTACCTGGCGGGACCTAACGACGCTCGAGAACCTGGAGATAGCGGTACAGTATGTCAGCGCTGGGCAGCTTGTGGTTTTCGTCCTACTGCTCCTCGCCATCGTCTATGCTTTTACGTCGCGCCGGGCAACTGCCGACCGCCTCCGCCCAAGTCTTCTCCACCTGGCTGGCATGGCCGTGCTGCTGCCGGTCGTCTTCTATCCATTCCTCTACCTTGCAGATCCCTCCGTCGAGCACACTGTTGATGTAATCTTGAGATCCGTCAGTATTCGCTACGGACCGGCAGACCCCGACCTCAACGTCCGGCGGAACGGGCTTCTCTGGCACCTCATTCAAACTTCAGCGCCTTATCCCACCCCAGTCGCCCAACCGGAGCGAATAGACGATTTTAAGAAGCTGGTCTCAGCCGCTCGCCAGTCCGTTTCTCGCCCCTCAAACATTATTATCATCGAGTGCGAGTCGTGCTGGCATGACGACACTCACTTTCGTGAGCCGTTTCGTAAGCTAGAAGCTCTCGGTCTGGCACCGTTCTCAGCGATCTCTCCTGCTTACGGAGCTGGCACGATAAACGCGACTTTCGAATTACTCGCAGGACTCCCGGCAAAGGGCCCGCTTCGCGGAATGATCTACCAGGAGTATGCCGATGAGTTCTCCGCGCAGGCGCTTACGCTGGCCAGGCAGCTCGAAGCGGAGGGCTATCAGTCGATAGCGATCCACCCCTACAAGCGACGTTTTTGGCGACGACATGTTGTAGTTCCAAAGTTTGGATTCCGGCGCTTCATCGCGCTTGAGGACATGGGTGACACCGGTCGTCAGCAGTGGGCTGACGACCGGTTTCTGTACCAGTCGGCTCTCCGGGAGCTTGAGCACCGACCCACGAGCAACTTCCTATTTTTGACCACTGTCCACACTCATGGCGCCTACCGTATTCAGGATGATTTTGGAGAGCGAGATTTTGCCGATCGCCTCGCTCTCTCGATCTCCCGAATGGGAGACTTCATCGCAGAGGTTCAAAAGAAGTACCCAGACACACTCATCGTTGTGATCCCAGACCACAAGCCTCCACTCTCAAGGTTCTTCTATGAACGGGGAGTCATTCCTGGCTCGGAATTCGCCCTAACCGGCGAAAGAGATCACCACTTTCATCTCCGTCATGAGCCAAACCAGGACCTCCTTGGCGAAGTGACTGGTTACGTGTACTACGCCGACCGGGTCCGACAAAACGACTTCTCTCGGCGTGCAAGCGGGAAGCCCTTTTTCTGCGTAAGCCAGATACTTGACGATATCTTCATTCAGAGCAGCCTGCCTGCTTTTGCCTACGGAAGAAGTCGAGGCCTCTGTGATCGCTACCATCCACCAAGCTATCGAGAGCTCGTCAGGGAGTATCCGGATTGGCTCTACGCTTTTTCCCTCTTCGAGAGCCGCTAAGGAAAGTGCTTTAGTCGGAGATGCCTACCGATTCGTCAGCGGAACAATCCCCTCTTGGCTAATCCGGTAGCGCCTCTCCGTCAAAGCCGCTACGTGGTTGCCTCCCTCGTCAAACGTCATCTGTAAGACGTCGTCATCCAGCAGCTTCACGCCATTGCTAACGAAGCGGTAGCTCCCCTCGAACGGACGCTCTTGGTGCGCTGCGGTCTCCCTAAAAGTGCCACTGAGGGGGTCCTGACGAAGCAGGATTAGGCAGTCGCGGCAACACACTTCGCCGCCAGCAAACAAGTCCTCGCCACCCTCGATCTGAGTCGGCAACAGCAAGAGCGTTCGCTCCTTGTCCACGAAAACAGGCGAGTACATGAGGTACTTGAAGGGAGTGGTCACCCTGAAAGGAACACCTATTTGTGAGTAAAGCGCTACCCGTACTTAGGCCCCACACTACTTCTGCGCCTCTAGCGACTTATCACTCTTGTATGAGGTCTATAGTTCCAGTTCTCAGGCTGAAGTTTGAGGCGTTCCGCTTGAGTCTTACCCTCGACCTGAGCTCGGGTCAAAGCCTGGCCTTCGTTTCTCAAGTCCCCGTTAGTATACGTCTCTTCCCTGAAATTTACCGATGGTCCCGGGGCTTGTCGTCTCTCGTTCGAGCGAGTACTCGACGCTATTATTTTACGGTCCTCAATGTCGATCGCAACACAGCAAGCCACGCTATGCTTCTTTAGTCGGCCCTATTGGTTATACTGGAGACATGTGAGTATTTTGCCCTGTCTAAAAATGAGCTGTAAGCTCAATCGGGCTGGTGTATCTCCGACACAAGTAGATTCCTTGCGGAGAGTGTCGAAAAATCGCCCGTAACTCTTGGTCTACTTTAGATTCAAGATGCGCTCATCCTCAACCCGAAAGCGACGTTCATCAAGGCATGCGTACCCAACGAAGAACTCCATTCGGATCTCGCCCCCCTCGAGGCGCTCGAAGCTTCGGCTAAAATATCGTGCCGGAGCTTCGTCTCCCTTTCTCCAAGTATCAATCTGCTTAAATCTGCCATCCGCTGTATCTAGCTTGAGGAGAATGAGGCAATCTTCGCAACATACCTCCTCCCCAGAAAACCCATCGACACCTCCCTCGATCTGCGTCGGAAGAAGCAGCAACGACCGCTCCTCATTCACAAAAATAGGGTTGTAGAGAAGATACTTGAATGGAGTATAAACCTCGACTCTGCCGATATGCGCATAGCCCCTCTGAGAGAGGGCTTCCGAGGGGTAGGGCTGATTGAGCTCTCTTGGGTCGTACTTACCTTTGTCGTTCGGCACAATGAGATTGTCGAGCATGAAGCGGTATCTACCGCTACCCTCTTTTCCCGTTCCGAGCTCATTCCACAGAGCCGTTAGGACGGCACGATCGATCTCGGCGTTTAGAGCTACTGCCGCACGAGCACCAATACGTGGGAGAGAAGCCTCTTCAGCCTCCATCTGTTCTCGCATTGCTAGATCGACCTTCGGTTCTTTTTTGAGCATATCCTTACGTATCCGGTAAGCAAACGCTGGCGACTAAGCTGTTCTCTCGAAACATTTGTCGGGCTGGCGAGTAGAAAACCGCTATGCTCGAATCCTACCAGCCTACTCTTCGCTATTCAAACAAGCGAAAAACGCTGTAAATTCGACATAAAACGGGCTTCCGCAGGCGCGACTGCGGAAGCTGAACCTTACCCCTTTGGGCAGGCCGGGGAGCTTCGGAATTCATCTGTCGCACAGCACGGAGCGGATGGAGAGCCACCTCCGCCAGAATCCCGAAGTCGGAACTGAGATTCTCAACCTCGCAGAGGGTAAGACCGGAGACATCATCTTCATTGGGCCGAAACAAGGCTCTCTCGGTTGCGTGGGCATGGTCGAATTCGACGAAGATGGCCGCCTTGGACTCCGCCACTGCCGCGGGTGAGGTGGCTGGCAGGAAAACTGCACCACCGGGACTTCGCAGCTCTTTAGTGAGACTAAGGTCGACGGCTTTCCAGGGTATGAGATTAAGTCTGCTTGGCGGCTACTCTCGTAGAGGTCCTGAGAGGCTCCTCCCGAAAGGCAAAAACGGCAAAGGGCTGCCTTACCTCCGGGGCTCTAGCTCCTTAAATAGCTTCACGCAGGGCGCCATGAACGAGAACGCAACATCTCTGCACATGTCGGCATTGGCAGGGTCCCAGGGCCGCCCAGCATTTATAAGGCCGTACGAAACCGTACCGTAAACCGCGCCACGAAGAAGGGCCTGCCGCCTCTCCGAAGGGTCTCGTAGCCCGTAGCCGTCAAGAAGC
>CANLJX010000125.1 GCA_947491545.1 Deltaproteobacteria bacterium | reverse complement strand
GCATAAGCTCCCGCTCCCGCTCCCGCTCCCGTTCCCGTTCCCGAGCATGAGCATGGGTGTGTGGGCGGAGCAGAAGGGGGAAATTATACAAAGAGAGCGGCGAGGACGGAGAGAGGGGGGATATTCCTCAACCCATCGCTGCCCTCTTTGTTCACCCTCCCCGTGCATCGATTGCGCGACAAGAAATAAAAAAGGCGCCTCCCTTTCGGGAGGCGCCTTCGCGCGTAGCGCGTAATCGTTCCGATTACATCGCCAAACGGACACCGGCTCCGAGCGTTACGCTCGACTCGTTGTCGATGCCAGCATCAGCCTTGAGAGCTACGTTCTCAAGAATCGTGTAGAGCGCTGTTCCGGAGTATGTCCAGAGGGCGCCGTTTACGTTCTGGTAGAGGACGTTGCCGTCAACTTCAAGCGTGTCGGTGAGGAGGTAACGTGAACCAACACCAGCGTATACGCGATCCGCTGAGTCAGTTACATGGTCGCCCTCGATGTCAGCGTTCGAATTGAAGTGATTGCCACCCACACGAGCGAGGAAGTCGAGGCCTGGGCACCAGTGGTAGTAGCCCAAGATACCGTATGACCATGTGTTGTAGTTGATGCTGCTGGTGTCAACCAGGTCACGGATCGACTTCGAGAAGTCACCGTTAGCGTAATTGTATCCGCCTTCGAACGCGAAGTTCTCGAAAGGCGAGATAGAGAGCTTGGTGTCTACACCGTTGGTCGGGAGGATACCCTGGATACCCTTGGTGTCGTTCCACTGGTAGGCAACGTCGAAGTAGTTATACTTCATGAGCGGATCAGCCGAAGCTGCCGTAGCGCCGAACGCCATGGCGGCCGCAACGAGAGACAGTATCTTCTTCATTTTTACTTTCCTTTTCGAATAACGGGATTCAATTCCCGTCGGAGAGGCTACTTCACCCTCTTTCCCGAAAACAATACGTAAAGTGGTCTTAACGCCCATTGGCGTAACGGTGTTTTAGTCTACGACGCCGCAAATGCCCGATATGCTGACCATTCAGGCTCGTTTGAGAATACCCAGCGATAGTAATCAGTAAACTGCAGTTTTGAAGCAGCCGGCTCATCTACGATCACGGTGCAGCGGCGGTGCATCTGCAGCGCACTGGCGGTGACCACTGAGCACACAGGACCCTCGATCGCTTTCTGAAGAATCTCAGCTTTTGAGCTGCCCGTTGCGAGCATCACGCACCAGCGGCTGTCTAGGATGGTGCCGACCCCCATAGTGATTGCCCGCGACGGCACGTTGTCGGCCCCGCCGAAGAAACCGCTGTTCTGCTCCCTGGTTTCAGGGGTCAGGGACTTCGTCCTGGTCCGAGAGGCGAGAGAGGAGAGCGGCTCGTTGAATGCGAGGTGGCCGTTGGAGCCGATTCCGAGGAGCTGCAGGTCGATTCCGCCGGCACGCTCGATCGCCTGCTCGTAAATGAGGCACTCAGCGTCGAGGTCCTTGGCCTGGCCGTCTGGCAGGTGTGTGTTCTTCGGGTTGATGTTGACGTGCCTAAAGAGAGAGTTGTCCATCGTGCTTCGGTACGACTGCGGGTGCGAGGCCGGGATGCCAATGTACTCGTCGAGATTGAACGTTGTTGCTTGCGAGAAGTCGAGGCCATCTCCTTGGTGCTTGAGACGCAGCGTCGCGTACACCGCGTCCATCGTTCGGCCGGTGGCGAGCCCGAGCACCGCGGCTGGCTTGGATTTGAGAAGATCAGCCACGAGCTGCGCCGTGAGGGCGGAGGCTTTTTCGGCTGTTGGGCAGATGATGACTTCCACGCTATGTCTCGTACGTGTTTAGGGCCCGAGCGATGCCTTGCATCGGGACAGATATCTCACCGCCGTCTTCCACCGGCATCGGGTGCGCCAGGATTAGCTCCGCAACCCTGCCGCCGCAAAGCTCCTTGAACGTTTTTGAGAGAGAGGCGAAGAAGCCGGGAAAGTGCCGCGACATCGAGCTGTCGAGCGAAACAGTTGCAGGGCCTTCGGGGCTCTCAAGCTGGCTCGCCACTGACAGGTAGCACAATGCTCCAGCGAGCGCGCCACCTCGCATCACGAGAGCTTCAAGGAGGCCGGTGAAGCTTGCGCCCGAATCTCGGATGACTTGGGGCACGAGCTCTGACCCAGGATTCTTGAGAGACGCAACAAGCATCCGGTTGTTGAGGGTAGCTTCGCCCGAGACGAGAGCATCCCGCAGAGCGGCGAGGGGAGCGCCGTCGGGAAGCTCCGCAGCAGCGCAGACGTGCGCATACACGAGCGTTGGAAACCACAACCCTGCGCACAGCTCTTCAAGCGAGAGTGAAGACACGCCGCGCATTTCAGCGCAGAATCGGTCGCCATCTGAGAGCAAGTTCTCGGGAATCGCGAGGTTCCCGCCGAGCTCAGTGTTTATGATGTGGCTTTTTTCACGGCCCTCATCGCCAATCACTGTGCAGTTGCCGCCAGAAGACATAACAACGCCAGCGCTCGAGCGCGGGGTTGCGAACAGCGTGAAGATCGTGTCGTTTCCGAGCAGAAAGACAGCAGGCTTCCATCCAGCACGGCTGAGGGCGAGAAGAAACAGGGCTCCGATGTCGTCTCCGTCCCGGATTCCTCTCAAGAACCACTCGCCTTTGCGGTAGCCGCCCGACTTCGAGCCACGAACAATTCCCGACACGCCGCGAGTAGAGGGGGTGCCTATTGGCACGCACTGAACTTGGTTCGACCAGATCAGCCCGAGGCAGCAGTCAGGCGCGAGTTGCGGCACGCTTTTTTTAATCTCACCGATTAACGCCTCAAGGAAAGGCTCAAGCGCGCGAGAGTCATCCCCCGGATCGGCGGATTGGAACCAGGTGTTTGGGTGGTCGAACAGGCAACGCATCTCGCCGCGAGCGTTTTGGTAGCCAACCTTAGTTTGGGTGCCGCCGATATCAATCAGGACTGCCGGGCGGAAACGCTCGGTTCGTTTCGGGTCGGGGAGGTGAATCTCGCTTGAATCCCAGGCGCACGACGGAGCGCCCTTCTGGTAGCAGGCGTTGTGCAGGCGCAGTTTGCCAAGGCGAACGATCTCGGCAAGACCGTCAATGGCGTCAAAAACGCCGAGTTGGCCCGCTGGTTGGTGGAGAAGTTCTGCAGGAGTTGACATCAGGCAAGGGCGTTAAAAAGCTTGAGTTTTTTGCTTGCAATTCCCCGCACGCCCGGACCGACCGAGCACGCCGCCAGGAACCTTAGATCGGCGGGGGATTTATTTCAAATAAGTGGCTCGTCGGGTATAACACCGAAGTCCTAAGCAATCTGTCGAGGTCTCTATGTCGCACATCTTAAAGAGCATTCCACAGGGGGAAAAAGTCGGGCTTGCGTTCTCTGGGGGGCTGGACACCAGCGTGGCGGTAGCTTGGATGCGCGAAAAGGGCGCCCGCCCGTTCGCCTACACCGCCGACCTTGGTCAGCCAGACGAGACCGATGTGGACTCAATTCCTGGCCGGGCGCTTGAGTACGGGGCCGAGAAGGCGCGCTTGATCGACTGCCGGCAGGACCTAGTGCGCGAAGGCATGATCGCCCTGATGTGTGGAGCCTTCCACATCAACACCTCGGGAAAGACCTACTTCAACACCACTCCGCTGGGGCGAGCTGTAACGGCCCCTCGGCTCGTGCAGGCCATGGCTGAGGATGGCGTAAACATCTGGGGCGATGGCAGCACTTACAAAGGGAACGACATTGAGCGTTTCTATCGCTACGGTCTTCTGGCTAATCCCAACCTTCAGATCTACAAGCCCTGGCTAGATGTGCAGTTCATCTCTGAGCTTGGTGGCCGAAAGGAGATGAGTGAGTACCTCCTCTCGCGCAAGTTGCCGTACAAGGCGTCGAAGGAGAAGGCGTACTCAACGGATGCCAACATGCTCGGCGCCACGCACGAGGCGAAGAAGCTCGAGTTCTTGAGCGAGAACGAGTACCTCGTCGAGCCGCTCATGGTCGTTAAGTCGTGGGATGCTTCGGTCGAGATCAAGCCGGAAAGAGTCTCGATAACTTTCAAGGAAGGGATGCCGGCAAAGATTAACGACCGCGAGTTCTCTGATCCGGTTGAGTTGATGCTCGAAGCCAACCGCATCGGTGGCCGTCACGGGCTCGGTGTGTCTGACCAGATCGAGAACCGAATCATTGAAGCGAAGAGCCGCGGCATTTACGAGGCCCCGGGCGTCAAGCTGCTGCACATCGCCTACGAGCGGCTCGTCTCTGGCATTCACAACGAAGACACTATTGAGCAGTACCGCACCGGTGGATACCGCCTTGGAAGATTCCTGTACCAGGGACGTTGGTTCGACCCGCAGGCGATGATGATGAAGGAGTCGATGGTGCGTTGGATCGGCAAGGCGATCACGGGCACGGTAACGCTTGAGCTTCGACGAGGGGACGACTACTCGATCCTCAATACGGAGAGTCCGAACTTAACCTACAGCCCTGAGCGACTGACGATGGAAAAAGGAGCTGAGACGTTCTCGGCCGAGGATCGTATTGGGCAGCTCGCGCTTCGTAGCCTAGACGTGGAGGATTCCCGTCAGAAGCTAGGAGTGTACCGTGAAGCAGGAGTCATCTCTGCATCTTCCCCGATTTCGAAGTTGCTCAAGTAGGGTTTGGCGCCTTTGGGCGCATGTGTTCACCGTTAGGGTGTTGGGGGGGTGTTGAAGGTGCTGCCTGTGCTGTATCTACTCCTTTCGGCTCTCGGCAAAATAGCTATACTTTAGGAACATCAGCCCCAGGGGCACATGTAGCACCCGGCTGAAGCAGGAGTCAGCGCGAATCACTGGCAGCCCGGCCTCTAGCCCGCAGTCATCGGTTCGAGAGAGATTGCATCATCGGAGGTTGCCATGAAGAAACTAGCCCTGTTGGCGCTCAGCCTGGTGGCGAGCAGCCCGGCTTTTGCCGAGCCTGCTTGGATCCAGGTGCGGCAATCGCAGCTCCGCACCCAACCGAAATTTTATGCGCCATCTGCCGGTGCCGTACGGTACGGGGAAAAGATCGAGAAGCTGTCCGAGGAGGGAGGCTGGGTGAAAGTCACGGCAGGCGGCCGCCAGGGATACCTGCCGCTCGCTGTCATCTCGGCCGATCAGATTGTGCTCTCTGCCGCAGAGCTCAAAAAAGTGCAGGCAGACTCATCCGAAGTCGTCATGGCCGGCAAGGGGTTCAGCAGGGAGGTTGAGCAGCAGTACCGTAAGCAAGATGCTGCGGCGCGCTTCGATCTGGTTGACTACGTTGAGCAAGCAGCGCGAGTGTCGCCGGGAGAAGTGAGCCAGTTCATAAAGTCTGGGGGGCTCAAGTAGCGTATGAAGAAGCCCACACTAGCCATCTCTCTCCTCATGCTCGCCGGTTGCTCACACCCAGCGCTTCAACAGGCTGGAGCGCAGGTGCTGTCTTCGACAGGGTACGTTTCACAAGCTCAGGCCTCTAGCCTCATTTCGGCGGGCGACAACCTGGTTAAATCCCAGGAAGAGCTGTTGCCTGAGCAGGAGTACTACCTTGGCCGAGCTGTGTCAGCGAACCTGCTGGCGAAGTATCCTCCACAACAAAATGCAGCTTCAACAGCGTACCTAAACAAAATCGGCATGACGCTCGCGAGCGTGTCCGACACGCCAGAGACGTTTGGTGGGTACCACTTTATTGCGGTACAGTCGAAAGAGATCAACGCATTCTCCGCCCCAGGAGGGTTTGTCTACGTCTCATCAGGGTTCCTCAGAGAGCTTCCGGATGAAGATGCCGTTGCGGCAGTGCTCGCGCATGAGATTGCCCATGTCGTAAAACGTCACGGCGTCAACGCAATCTCCAACGCAAAGCTCTTCTCCGCGCTGACTGACCTAGGGCAAGCGAGTGCCTCGGTTGCAGCGAGTCAGGTGTCCAGCCCAATCGATCTTGGGGAGATTACGGGAATCTTCTCAGAGAGTGTTTCCGGTGTAGTCGACAAGCTCCTCACGAAAGGCTTTGACCGGCGCCAGGAGTACGAAGCCGACCTGTATGCGGCGGAGCTTCTACAGCGAGCTGGATACGATCCTAATGCCCTAGTGCGCGTCCTCGGAGTGCTTGAGACTCATGCAAAAGGAGAGCAGGGGGGCTGGTACGCAACGCATCCAGCTCCATCTGATCGCATATCGGAGATCAGCTCTGACTTCTCGTTCCCTGCACCTCAGGATCCTCCGAGCTCAAGAAGGGCGCGGTTCTCAGCACTTAAGTAGGGTGCGATTCTTTTTCTGTAGTCTCGGTACCTAATCTTCGAGATTGCGAGCGCTGCGAGGCGGTTGCTACAGTGCGCCCTCTATGGCGGCGTTCCCCAGTCAATCCTACAGCTGTAAACCGGCACCGTTCGTAAAAAACTGCGATGCTAACGAGCAACAAGGTAGCCTAGCCGGCCTGCCTCACTTCAGCAGAGCGGTCGTTGAGATGCAGACCCGCCAGATTGAGCGTGCCAGGCAGGCCTTGCTGCGTGCTCCCGCATCGGAGCCGGCTCTGCAAGAGGTGGTGCACGAGCTCTGGAGCCTGGCCCGAGCTGTTCGAAAAGATGGGAAGTTTTCCACTGAGCTTCACAAAGCCGATTCCGGGCTTCGAGCTTCCATCCGGGCGGTGTGCGACACCATCAAGGACGTTCAGCCTGCCTTTTCCAATGCCTTAACAGGCCGGTTTGCAGAAGCCCTGGCGATCATCGGCTACCGAGACCTTGGGCTGTTTGAGTTGCTCTCTGAGCGAGCGCAAGAGGCCCGCAGAGAGCTTTCTGGGAAGCAGCTTGGCAGATTCCTCTGGGCGATGGTCCAGCTCAATATAACTGAGATTCCGCGACTCACAGATGCGCTCATCAAAGCCGCGCGGTCTTCCGCCCGAATCGACAGCCTCGACCCGGAGACCAGAGCCCGTATCGGCCTATCGCTTGCGTTTCTCAAAGAAGGCAGCGCGCGAGCCGTTCTTGGCTCACACTTCCTTGATGGGCACCACTGTTCTTTGAAGAGGTGGGGGGAGATGTACCGCGCCCTGATCCTCGACAAACAGATAGTTCCCTTTGAAGATTTTGATAAGCATCGGGAGTCAAAGAGAGAAGCGCTCTGGGCCCTCACTGCCCGGGAGCATATGTCGAGCTCTTTCGAACGACAGGTCGAACACTGGCTAGAAAACGCGCTGAAAAATCGTGGTGAAACATTTTCGCTTCGTCGACAGGAGAATGTTGCAGGTCTCTTCGTAGACTTAACGCTCCGTCTCCCTGATTACAATAGAACCATAGCGCTGGAAGTGGATGGCATGCAGTTTCACTTCACGTGGGGACCTGACGGAGGAGTGCGGCGCGGTAATGATATCCTCAAACGGCGAGTGCTAGAGGCTCACGAGTTCGAAGTGAGTAATATTACTTCCAACGATTGGCGCACAGGCCTCGGACCAAGGCTCTTAGCGAGCCTGATCGAGAAGAAGAGTGGTGCCACTCCAGCGTAGCCGCAACAGCTAGGTTTATTCGGGGGCGTAGCCGTCCGATGACCGACACGTCTCTCTGTCTCTGTTGATAGGCTATACACCTGGTGGTGCTCATGCGGTAGCATTGAGCTCGGCCTTGAGGCAGCGCTGCCGGGGGCGCCAGGAGCAGGGAGTATGAGAGCTGCGCAAAAGATCCGAAGGGGAGTGCTCGTCATATGGGCGGTTGCATCGCTGCTCTCTTGGGCTGCTCTCAGCACCCAAGCGTTCTTCAGTATCGAGAGCGCAACGTGGGACATGCGTCAGCGACTGATCGCGGATCCGGCTCAGCACGATTCCAAGATAAAAATAATTATGGTCGACCAGTCCTCGCTCGACCATTTCGCTCGCCAAGAGCAGATCTATTGGCCCTGGCCACGATCACTCTATGCTCCGGTTCTCTTCTACCTGCAACGCGCAGGAGCTCGAGGGGTTGCCTTCGATATGCTCTTCACGGAGAGCTCGAGTCACGTTGGAGATGACGGTGAATTTGCTCAGGCTGTAGCGCACTCGTTGCCAGTAGTAAGTGCCATTTCGCTGCGCAGGGACGCGGTTGATGGAGACCCTTCCCTTGAGGCTCTTTTCAAAGCCGCCCAGGAGCGGCGACGGGTTGAGATTGGTCCCT
Source organism: Deltaproteobacteria bacterium (assembly GCA_947491545.1). Taxonomy (GTDB): domain Bacteria; phylum Bdellovibrionota_C; class UBA2361; order UBA2361; family OMII01; genus OMII01. The sequence continues at coordinate 20 of CANLJX010000125.1, read as the reverse complement.
ATGTGCGCGCTGGTGTCTCT
>CANLJX010000124.1 GCA_947491545.1 Deltaproteobacteria bacterium | reverse complement strand
AGAAGGCAAGGAGCCGGACGTTCTCGTGCCCGAGCCCTCCCAGGTTGTTTCGTTTCAAGAGAATGGACTTCGGTTTCTTGCCGACGTCACTGGTGGCCAGAAGACGGGCTTCTTTCTCGACCAGCGCGTAAACCGTATGAAGGTCCGCGACTACGCGGCGGGCAAGAACGTCCTGAACGCTTTCTGCTATACTGGGGCGTTCTCCGTGTACGCATTCGCTGGTGGAGCGGAGTCGGTGGTTTCAGTTGACGCCTCAAAGCCAGCGATCGACCTGTGCCGGCAGAATGTCGTGGCAAACTTTGCCAGTCGCCAGCACCACACTGAAGTTGCTGACTGCTTTAGCTACCTCGGCCAGATACCAGACACCTTTGATCTGATCGTGCTCGATCCGCCAGCGTTTGCGAAGCACCAGCGCGCAGTGCAGCGCGGCTTGAGAGGTTACGAGACGATCAACTCACTCGCCTTAAAGCGCATAAAGCGCGGCGGGTTCCTCTTCACCTTCTCCTGCTCTCAGCTCGTCACAAGGGAGCTGTTCCGCGACTCGGTGATGCGTGCTGCAGCCCAGGCTGGCCGGTCAGTGCGGATAGTGGAGATGCTCCACCAGTCGCCTTGCCATCCGGCCAACATCTACCACCCCGAAGGAGACTACCTGAAGGGCTTTATTCTGTACGTTGAGTAGCCAAGTTCGCCCCCGTTAGGTTGGCAGCGGAAACTCAAGGGGCGCGAGCCGCAAGCCCCGCACCGCGGACCCGGTGTTGAAGAAGGAGATGCCCCTGTAGTGGAAATCTGAGAAGGGCACGTGCGTGTGCCCAAAGTAGATTCGCTCTGTCGATGCTAGCTCCTCTGGGTGGACGGCCTCAAGGTACTCCATGAGCCGTTCGGCCAGGACTCGCCTTGAGTGCCTTAGGTACTCAACCGAGTTGAGCCGCGAGTAGGTAACTACCTGCGCGAATGCAATGCTGAACGCGCTGCGCTGCACGGCTTCGTAGCGCCGACGCAGCGTCGCGAGATCGTTTTCCCCCTTCGGAAGGTCGCACACGTCGCCGTGGATAAAGAGGTTGCTTCCGATCTTCAGGGTGTCCTCAGAGACACGCAAATTAGCACAGCGTTTTTCAATCATGCGCAGCGAGTCGACGAACGGCCTGATGCAGTCGTGGTTGCCAAGCAAGTAGTGAAAACTCGTTTCAGGGTGGCGCAAGCAGAGACCTGAAAGCCATATGGACGCTTCTCGGCAGGTCTCGTCGTTGCTGGGAAAACACGATCTCTTGAAATCGAAGGTGTCACCGTTCAACACCACTGCCCTATGAGAAGCAGCTGCCTCCTCAAGCGTTGGCAGGTAGCGCTCGTAGTGCGAGGATCGCGCAAAGATGTGAAGGTCGGAGAGAACGTAGCCTGTTTCTCCGGGGCTAGGCGACATGGAACCTCTTCGCATACAGGGGGTCGAGCCGGTGTTATACGTCACGAGTGGCTTGTGCCGCTAGCGGGGGAGCTGAGCAGCTGGGGACAACTCTAATCCCAAAGCGGGCTTAAGCGCGATGAGTCTCCCAAACATCCGACCAAGTCTTTACTCCGGCCCCTCGCGAGTTCACAATCCCGCCGATATGAGACGAACTTCAACACTTGTGGCGTGCCTCGTGTCGCTGTTTGCGGCCCTGGTAGCTGTGCGCGCCGAAGCCCAGATCCTGCTCTCAGACCGAAACGGTGACGGTGAGATTGAGATCGTCGCCTTCGGGGACAGCATCACCTACGGCGTGGGAGACGGAATTGCGCCCGGCACCTACGTTGAGCAGATCACCGATTCTGGGGCGCCTCGCGGGTATCCGCTGCGCTTGTCAGAGGCGCTGGGGGTTTCTGTTCTAAACGCGGGCATCCCCGGGGAGGAGCTGGTAACCGAGGGCATCTTCAGAATCCCGGAGCTCGTTGTGGGCAGCACCGCTGACGCCATCATTATCAAGGAGGGAGTCAACGATGCGGTGCACTTGGTGGATGCGGCTTCGATCTCCACCGCGTACCAGACCGCTATTAATGTGGCTCGAGCGGAAGGGAAGGGTGTAATGATAGCAACGATCGCGCCGCCTACTCAGCTGCACGCATCTCTGGCACCTTTCACGGATTCGTACTCGCAATCGATTCGCGAGCTGGCAGTGCTGAACTCGTTGCCCTTGGCGGATATCCAGGCGGCCTTCGTCACGGCGTGCCCGCTTCTCTCAATCTGTTCCTACTACAACCTGCCTGAGGGGCTCCATCCGAATACGCTTGGCTACGACGCCATTTCAGAAGTGATGCTTCAGTCGCTTGCGGGAGGCAACTAAGCTGTGAACACCCCTCGTGGCATCAAATCGGCTCGCCCTGTAATCGCGCTGCTCTTCGTGGCTTTCGTCTCAGGCGTATGCGCCTGTGGCGGTGGTGGCGGAGGCGGTGGAGGTGGATCCACCGGCGGCACCGGCGTCCGTGTGCTGCACGGCTCGATCGATTCGGTTCCTGTAGACGTAGTGTCTAGCTCCTCTAGCTCGGTCGTCGTGTCGCAGGCGATGTTCGGCCTTGCTGATAGCTACAAGTCGCTTCGGTCAGGCGCTCAAATCTTATCGCTCACAAAAGCGTTCAACACATCTCAGGTTGTGGATTCGTTCAGCGTCGACTACGCCGCTGGGGCTCGTTACTCAATCCTGCTCTACGGCGACCACGGCGCATTCGGCGTTCGCACAGCGCTCATACCTGATGAGTTCCCGGCATCATTTGACGGCAGCTTGGTGCGGGTTGTGGACGGGATGACTGGCGCGTCTGCCCTGACAGTTACGGCGAGCGGAGCAGCCCCCTTCGCTGTCAGCTTCGGAGAGGCCAGCGACTACGTGGCGGTGCCGTCAGGCAGCGTCACCGTTCAGGCGGTGCGGTCGAGTGACCTGCGGGCTGCAGCAACGGCTGTGGTTGCAGCGCAAAGCGGCAAGGCGTACACGGTGCTCGTCGCTGGCGAGCTCGGGTACTACACAAAAGCCGTCGTTTTTGCCGACAACTAAGCGCGTTAGCTCAAGCGAACATAGGAGCCTAGCCGAACCGCCGTAGTGGCAGTGGAAAGCGCCCCAGCTTCTCGGTCCTGAGACTTGGAAGAGTGTCAGGGCGAAAATGTGCTGTGCGCAACTTTTTGGTGGTTGCCAAAATCGAAGAACCTCTTCACCATCGTAGCAGTTCTCGGAAGTTTCGCTCGAAACTTTCAAGTCTGGAACGCCTAGGCAGGGCCAGTCGTCTCTCCTATAGGGACGAAGCCCTCGTTCAAAAGGAGGTGATCCATGTCGGCTATAGGAAATCAATCTGTCAATGTGGAGCGAGGTGCCCTCACTCCGTGAGGCGTGTGTGTCTACCCTTGCGCCATCGGCAGGTTTTTACGCTGTTGGTTTCGAGCCAAGCTGGCTTGGCTCGAGTTCTGTGGTTTGCTTCCTCGTGGCGGAGCGCCCCGCAGTAAGGGCGCTCCGCCTGCGACTTACATCCCTGTCCGTGCGGCATCTCGCGCATCTCTACGATGCTGTCCGACCTCGAACTGAATTCACCGCCGAAATCATCGCCTCAACACCGACTAGCTCAGTATTCGTGTTGATACCAGCGCCAAAGGCTTCCTTCCCGTCACACCTCAAACGCACGTACGCAATCGCCGAGGCCTCCGAGCCGGTCCCCAGCGCGTCAGAGCTATAGTCCAGCACGTTCACCTCCACACCGAGCGGCTTTAAGGCATTCGCTGCTGCGCTCATAAGCCCATTGCCCCTGCCACGCTCAGTGACGATACGGTCGTTGACGGCGAGCTGAAGCTCGACCTCCACAAAGTCTGATGGGACAGACGGCTCAAGGTGCTTCAGGGACCGAAGGTGAAAGGGCCCCTTCGTGAAGACGAATCGGGCATCGAAGAGCGATCGCATCTTCTCAGGGGATGCGTCCTGGCCGGTGGCATTGCACCACGTCTGCACGGCTTCAGTCACGCTAGCCTCCATCCACTTAGGGATATCCATCTTGAGCTCCTCGCGGAACACCCACATCTGTCCGTTTCGTCCAGACTGCGAGTTGATCACGATCGGCTTGTACGACATCCCTACATCCTCAGGGTCGCGCGGAAGGTACGAAATGTCCCAGGCTACGTTCCCGCTTGCGCGCCGTTCCTCAAGGCAACGGCTAATCGCAAGCTGGTGTGTGCCAGAGTAGGCGACGTAGGCGCTATCTCCGGCAACTGGGTGCCGATGAGGCACTACTTCACCGGTGCAACGCTCGTACACGGCCCGCAGGTGCGGAATGTCCCGGAGGTCGAGGTTGTGGTCAACGCCGAACCCGATGCGGATGTTTTCGGCGAGCTGCACCAGATCGCAGTTTCCTGCGCGCTCTCCGAAGCCGAACACCGTGCCCTCAACGCGCTGCGCGCCTGCCATCAGCGCGAGCTCAGCGGCGGCAACAGACGTGCCGCGGTCGTTGTGTGGGTGCACACTCAGAACGACGCGATCTCTGTGCTTCAAACCGCGTGACATCCACTCGATTAAGTCAGCGTACGCATTTGGAGTGCTCAGTTCGACCGTTGAGGGGAGGTTGATGATAATCGGGCTGTCGTGGCGAGGCTCCCAAGCTTCAATCACTGCATTGCACACGTCCAACGCGAAGTTGCGCTCGGTCGCGGTAAAGCTTTCCGGGGAGTACTGGTAATGGACGGGGACGTCTCCCATGTTGCTCAGCGAGCGAACGAGCTTTGTGGCAAGAACGGCCCGCTCCATCGTCTCGTCTTTCGACATCCGGAAGACCTTCTCGCGCTGCGTTTTCGAGGTAGAGTTGTAGACATGAACGATCGTCTCAGGGCCTCCACGAATGGAGGCGAGGGTCGCGCGCACAAGATCCTCTCGTGTTGCCGTCAGGACCTGAGGCTTGACGCCGACAGGGATGCGCTGCTCTTCGATCAGCGCCCGCGCGAACTCCCGCTCAACTTCTGAAGCCGCCGGGTAGCCGATCTCAATTTGGCGGAAGCCGACATCGAGTAACGTTTTGTAGAACTCTAGCTTGCGCTCGACCGACATGGGACAGCGTAGGGCTTGGTTGCCGTCACGGAGGTCAACGCTGCACCAGGCAGGAGACTTGAGGATAAGCTGGTCTGGCCAGGTGCGGTCCGGCAGCCTGGTCTCGAACTGTTCGTGGTACGGCTTGTATTTCTCGCGTCCCGGCATCTTCGGATCCGGGTTGTTAGCTGGGCTCATTACGTCTCTCCGAGTAAAAGTCTCGCGCGATCCCATGTACGCCGCGCAGCTGCGCTACATGCAAAGGGCCCACGCCGAAGCGAAGCACTAGTTAAGAGAGGCAGCAGCTAGAGGGGGTGTCGTTCGCAGGATCTTCCGAGAACCAACCGCCCCAACTGGGCTGCCGGCTCTCGTTGACTGTTCGTCAAGCCGCGCAGCCCCGCCGGAGCAGGCTAAGAAGCCCGAGCGAGAGAAGCTGTGTTGCAGAAACGAACATCCCAAGAAAGTAACAAAAGCTCCCTGAAAAGCAAGCGTCCGAGCACGATATGGGATCACCTAGGCTACTTGCTTGGCCGGTCGAGGGCGAGCATCTCGATCTCTACAATTGCAGCGAGAGGCAAACCACTTACCTGGAAGGTAGACCTGGCGGGCTTGTGACCGCCTAGGGCTTCGCCGTAGATGGTGTTGACCGTTTGAAAATTATTGAGGTCGGTGAGGAAGATCGTGGTCTTAACGACATCCTTGAACGAGAGACCCACGCCCTCTAGGACGGTCGAGAGGTTCTTGAGCACCTGCTTCGTCTGCTCCTCGATGCCTGGGCCGACGAGCTGCATCGTCTCTGGATTAAGGCCGACCTGACCCGAGAGGAACACCATGCCCCCGGCCCGAACAGCAGGAGAGTAAGGTCCTACAGCCTTCGGAGCGTTGGGAATTGACTCAAAGAGGGTGATTGCGGCGCTCATGCTGGGCTCCTTGTAGGCTGGTTCGAAGACCTGGAAACCATAGACGGTTTCAGCGCTGCTTGAGAAGGTGCAAAAGCGCCGGCTGAGCAGCATGGAGGCAGCTTTGGAGGTGGTTAAATCGTTAAAAAACGGTGAGTCAGCACTAAACGAGCGACAATTTCGGGAAAAAACGGTAATAGGTTCGTCGTCGTAGGAAGTTCATATGAAAGAGTCAATTCTCGTCGTTGATGACGAAGAAGATATCCGGGAGCTGATCCAGTACAACCTCTCGAAGGACGGCTTCCGGGTTGCTTGTGCGGCCACCGGAGAAGAGGGGCTGTCGCTCGTTGCGAGCCTCAAGCCAGACCTCATCATCTTGGATCTGATGCTGCCCGGCATCGACGGTCTCGAAGTTTGTCGGCGTCTCAAGACCGATGCGGCCTACAAGAGCATCCCGATAGTAATGGTGAGTGCACGCGGCGAGGAACCGGACGTTGTTACCGGCCTTGAGCTTGGAGCAGACGACTACATCCCGAAGCCATTTAGCCCGCGTGTGCTTCTCGCGCGCATCCGGACTGTGTTGCGACGCGGCAAGGCTGGTCCTGCAGATCAGCAAGCCCTGCTGAAAGTTGACGGGCTCGTGCTCAATCCAGTGCGTCGTGAGGTGCACGTGGACAATGCGCTCACGGAGCTCACCAACACTGAATTCAAGCTGCTCCAATTCCTGATGCGGCAGCCTGGCGTGGTTTTCACTCGCAACCAGATAGTTGATGGTGTGCACGGGGATGATTACCCGGTGACTGATCGCTCGGTCGATGTGCAGGTGGTTGGCTTACGAAAGAAGCTCGGTCCGTACGGTGTGTACATCGAGACCGTGCGAGGCGTGGGATACCGTTTCAAAGGGTAGCCAGCACGACAGAGCCGGTAATTGAGAAGCCTCCGCATCGCGCACCTGAGCTGCGCTCGCCCAAAGCGGCCCCAGGAGTCTAGAAGTCCCTCGGTATCCCCCTACGCAGGATAGCTTTTTTGCCTGAGGGGTCCGTCACGGTCCCCTTAATTACCCCAATCAGCCTCTGTCCGATGCGAGCTCGCCGAAGCGGCGATTTTCGGGCGATCGGCCACGGCGCTGGATAAACTCTGCGTACCTGGGGTACAAATCACCAGGAATGTTTCGTTCGACTCTCTCAGGCCTCACGGCGCGCTTCATCGTCCTCGTTCTAGCGAGTTTTGCACCCGTCCTGGTCTACATCACAGTCGCGGTCGAGGCGGACCGACTCCTGGTTCTCGCCGTGTGCGCATCGGTTGTGATCTGTGTGCTCGGCAGTGTCATCCTGACAAGCTCAATTTCGAGTGCCCTTGGGCGCTTTGGCCGGGCTGCGACTCGCTTCGCCGATGGCGACCTGAACGCGAGGATGTACCCGCCGCGCCTCGAGGAGCTGATGGAGCTTTCGCAGTCTTTCAACACAATGGCGATCCGGGTTCAGTCACGGCTTGAGGCGCTCCGCAGCCTGAGCGCAGAGCAGGATGCCATTTTGGGCAGCATGATTGAGGGAGTAATAACTGTTGCTCGTGACGGCCGAATTGGCCGGTTGAACGGCGCGGCTCGTGCGCTACTCGGGCTGGAGGAAGATCAGGGAGAGGGGCTGCTCTTTCACGAGGTAGTTCCGCACTCAGAGCTGCAGCGGTTCGTGTCTCAGTCTCTCTCTGCGCCTGGTTCGCTCTCCCGAATGATCGGGATGCGTGACGGTGATGAGGACCGGACCCTTGAGACGTACAGTTCTCCCTTAGTCGAGAGGGGCGGCTTCACGGCAGGAACCCTGATTGTATTTCACGACATCACCCGTGTGCAGCGCCTTGAGAACGTGCGCCGGGACTTCGTGGCGAACGTGTCGCACGAGCTCCGGACGCCGATTACGTCGATTAAGGGCTTCGTTGAGACGCTCCAAGATGGCGCCATGAACGAGCCAGAGCTGCTCCAGAAATTCCTCGGGATTATTGCAAAGCACGCCGATCGCCTTAACGCCATCTTCTCTGATCTCCTCACCTTGGCACAGCTCGAAGCTCGCGATGAGGAAGAGGTCCTCGATATGGAGCCGTGCTCAGTTGCGCTCGCTGTGCAGGGGGCGGTGGAGGCCTGTTCGCTGCGCGCATCTGAGAGGGGAGCGGCTGTGAGGGTTGATATTCCTCCCGAGCTTGCCGTTCTGGCGAAGGCGAATCTGGTCGAGCAGGCGCTGG
>CANLJX010000123.1 GCA_947491545.1 Deltaproteobacteria bacterium | reverse complement strand
TACCGGATTCTGGCGGGGGATGACCTGCCTAACAGGACCGAGTGCCGTGATTGGCTCGGAACTCTGTCGGCTGCGGATCTCGAGTTTGCGAGACCTCTCGTGAGCTGCGGGAATCCGACGGTGGAGCTTGAGATAGCTAGGCGCTTCGTCGCCAAAGCGAATCCAATACCCGATGACGCCCTTGAGGCGCTCGTCCGGGTAGGCAGCATCGGGAGCGACGGTCAGCGAGAGGAGGCGATTCGAATGCTTCTTCTTGCCAGGCACCGCTGCCAGTCGATTGTGCGCCCCCTCATCGCTAGACTCGCCGAGGAGCCGAACGGGCGTGTTAGGCTCGACATTCTGCTCACGCTGGTCGAGATGGCTAAAGAGGGCTCGAGCGACCGGCTTGATAGCTGGTCGAGGGCTGAGATCTTGCAAGCCGTTGCAAAACGACTCGCTGATAGTAGCTGCGAGCTGCGCAACAGCGCGTGCGAGTCGCTTTGTGGTATCCTTAGCCACTCGGTTAAGGATGCGGAGCTTGTGCTGATGCAGCTTCTGAGAGGTCACGAACAGTACGTTGCTGATCTTGCCGCACAGGTGAGCTTGGCTCCGAAAAACCGAGCTGCGCTGATAGGAGCACGCTCGTGCATCCCCGTCAGTGCGGCTTCTCCCGGCCTCGTCAATCGCGTCCTTGGATCCGATTGACCCCACGTCAACAAATGGGGCTGCTTCTGCACTGAAAGGTTGTTCACAACTCCTCAATGCGGCAGCTGCCCCACCTCGATCATATCCCCGACATTCCTCGGGGCGCACACTTCGTGGCAAAGCGGAGGTGCTCTATGGCAACCACAACAACCCCATCATCAGTGTCGAGCGAGAGCTCGCCTGTGTCTATCATCATCAGTGTCGTGGCGCTCGTTGCGATAGTGGCGCTGCTGTACTACATCGCGCGTGGGGCGACGAAGGCGCAACTCCCGCCAGCTGGGCAGCCCGCTCAGCAGCAGATGCAGCAGGAGCCTCAGAAGGGTCCTGTTGCACCGCAATGACAGTATAAGATTTCGATCGCTACATGTTAGGCATTGCTCAGGGCGTTGTGCATCCCGTGACGCTTGCCCGCAGCTGTAATCGGGCCCTGTCGGCTGAAAAGAGGTCACCTGCAGCCGGCGGTAGGTCCGCATGTCAGGTGGGCCGGGCTGTGCCGTTCAAGCGGGGGGACAACCGGCTCGACTTTGCACGTGATAGCTTCGGAAGAGCGGAAAGGGGCAGTTGGCGCGCGAACCGCTAAAAGTCGCGCTTCTCCCCCGGCGCAAGCTCCGTTGCCTCAACCCCAAGCGTTGCACACTCTCTTGAGAACTCATCGTAGGTGCCGGTAAGCAAGCCGAAAGTCTTGTAGTGAATCGGGACTGCCACGCGGCACTGTACCCACGAAGCTGCGACTGCAGCTTCGCGCGGCCCCATGGTGAACAGATCGCCGATCGGAAGCAGGGCAACATCTGGCTTGTGCATCTCGCCGATCAGCTTCAGGTCGCTAAAGAGGCAGGTGTCGCCCGCGTGGTAGACCGAAAATCCCTTTGCGGAGAGGATCACGCCGCACGCCTCGCCGGCGTACACAGTGCCGTTCTCTGTGTCGAAGGAGCTTGAGTGAAAGGCATTGGTCAGGCGAATGGTGACGTCACCGATCGTTGTTGCGCCTCCCTTGTTCATCGGGATGAGCTTCTCCTGAGGGACCCCCTGTGCGCCCATAATCATGGCGAGCTCGTACGTTGCGGCGAGCTGGGCGCCGCTCTCCTTTGCGACGCGCGCTGCGTCACTTGCGTGGTCAGCGTGACCATGTGTGAGCACTATAAGGTCGAGCTGCTGTATGTGCTGCATCGAGTCGGGGCAGAGCGGATTCCCTTTGAGCCACGGGTCGATCGCGATCCGTTTCCCTCCGATCTCCACGATGACCGCCGAGTGTCCTGCGTAGGTGATGCTGCTGTTCGCCATAAATTGCTCCTCCAGGAGAAAGATTACGATGGAAAGATCAGGAATCCGCGCTGCGTTGCCTCACGCTCTACTTCTGGCGAGTACTGCACTGTGCGTCCTGAAAGGGTGATGCCGCCTAGAGCGAGGTGCGAAAGCACCCATGGATAAAGGGCATGCTCAAGGGCGAGCACACGAGCTGCGGCGTCGTGCGCGGTGTCAGCCCGGTTTAGCTCAAGAGACGATTGCGCGATGATCGGCCCGGTGTCGACCCCGCTGTCGACGAAGTGAACTGAGCAGCCGTGGTGGCGCACCTTCGCGGCGACTGCGCGCTCGTGCGTCTCGAGACCGGGGAACTGTGGCAGGAGCGATGGGTGGATATTGATTAGCCTGCCGTAGAAGTGCTCGATGAACTCCGGCTGGAGCACCATCATGAATCCGGCTAGGGCCACCAGGTCAGGCTCTGTCTCCGCTGCTGCTGCAAGCACGGCGGCTTTGAAGGCCGCCAGGTTCGGGTAGTGCTCTCTCTGTAAGACTTTGGTCGGGATCCCCTGGCTTTCCGCGTACTTTAAGCCCCCTGCATCCGGGCGATTTGAGAGCACTGCTTTGACCCGGTATCCGAGCCGATTCTCGTGTAGAGACTTGAGGTTACTCCCTCTTCCTGAGATAAGCACCGAAACGGCACGTTCCTCGTTCATAGAGCGCGCATCTAAAGGCTGCGCGGCATTGTGCCGCTTATCAGGGTACCATATGAGAACTTCCCCTTGGCTGCCAGTCCTGTTTGTTTTCTTGGCTGCCGTCGCGCTGCTCGTCGGCGACGCGTCGCAGGCTAATGCAGATGAGAGCTACAACAACTCGGGTGCAGCGCCCGTGCAGCAGGGACAACTCCAGCCAAGCCAGAAGCAGTACGACCCACGCCTTCCGCCGGTTCTTCCCGGCGAGGAGATCGTGACTGAGAGCGGAAAGAAGATGAGAGTGTGGTCATCGGCAGGGCCCGTTCCGGTCAACCAGCCGACTCCGTCTGGCTACGGAGTGCCCGGCGGTTACGGGGGATGGCCTCCGGTAATTATCGATGACCGTTTCCGCGATGGTGGCTTTAATCAGGGTGGAGTTCCGGGTCAGCCGGGAGCACCAGTAGAGCCGCGCGTGCCGGGCGCTGGGCTGCGGCGTTAGCCGCTTTAGTGCTGCTTTCAAAAAGTTTTTTCACCTTGACTCCGTTTGGGGCAGCACTAGGGCTGTTCGCTTTCGGCGCCTTTCGTGCCGAAAACTCTATAGATGTGGCTAGTGCTTCGTTCGAGGCTGCAACGCCGCTAGGTGAAAAAACCTTCTAAACGAGGCACTAGCTACACAAGCTTCTTGTGACCAACGCTCTCCTCGACCCAGCGCGCGTATGGGTCTGATACCTCCTGCGTGTCTAGCACAACGAACTCGGGGGTCTCGTAGGGGTGCTTCGAAAGCACGGCTCGTTTGAGCTCGTCCTGGCGCTCGGTGGTGCTCTTGATCACCATCAGAGCCTCGCTCTCAACGCATACAGAGCCCTGCCAGCGGTAGGTAGACTGAACGGCAGGAAGCACGTTCACGCACGCTGCAAGCTGCTGATCAACCAGCTCTTTCGCCATGGCGCTCGCCACCTCTGGGGAGGGGCAGGTGACTAAACAGATGATTATACTCATCACTGGCTCCCGGTTTGTTCAAGGATCGGTAAGCTGCTAATATCAGGCGTTTTCATACCTAATGTTTGGCAGAAACGCGAGGGCTACTTTGCGCTCGCTACTGCCCAGTAATCGAGGTCACTACGGATGGCTCATCAGCTCTCTGCGCTTCTCTTCGCCGTTTGCCTTAGCGGGCTCGTGTGCCGCACGGCCTCTGCCCAGCTTGAGGACCCCTCGAAGCTTCCGCCGAGCGGAAATCTTTCGACGTCGCTTAAGTCCGGAGCAGCTGAGGCTGAGGTGCCCGAGCCTTTTGGCGGTGAGGATATCTCAGGTGAGGGGCTAGCCCCAATCACAGGCTCTGTCTCTCGCGTCACGCAGGACAGCTGGTCGATGAAGGTCTTCAACAACACAAAAGACGAGTACTCGGTTGACCTCGACGTGTTCCAGCTCAACATGCAGGGTCAGACCGTAAAGACGGATTCCTTTTCGTACCGCCTAAAGCCAGGCACTTCTGAGCAAGAGAAGATCTCAGCCGGAATCGGGGCTCGCGATGCGGAGCTGAACCTGCGCCGATGGAAGAACGTATCGGAGGAGAAGCGCAAGCGCGCAGCTCAAGAAGCCGAAGACAACGACGACGATTCGGGGCAGTAAGCACGTGAGCAGCCAACGGCAACAGATTAAGAACCCATCCACGAAGGACCTCAAGGCTCTTGAGAAGTTCGTCGTCCCGTACAGCAATAAAACTGGAGATATCCGTTTTCACCTCACGTACCCAAACCACTACTGGGTCGCCATGTCGAACCTCGGGTTTCAGGCGGTGTACGATATCCTCGCTCGAGACCAGCGGGTCATAGTCGAGCGCGGGTTCCTCCCTGAAGACTCCGAGAGCGATGAGTCCCGCCGCACGAAATGGCGCTCGTTTGAGTCAAACAGGCTGCTGGCGGATTGCGACGTTCTCGGCTTTAGCCTCTCGTTTGAAACCGACTATCCGCACCTGATGCGGATCCTCAACAATCAGGGGCTGCTCTTCTCCTCGTGGCAGGAGCGTGATGAGGCGGCAGCGCAGTCAAAGTTCTCGATGCCAATCATTATTGCCGGCGGAACTGCCGTGACGCTCAATCCGGAGCCGGTGGCGGACTTTATCGACGCGCTCGTTATCGGCGAAGCGGAAGAGCTTCTGCCTGAGTTTATGGACGTGGTTCACCGCGCGAAACAGGAGGGGTTGAGCCGAGACGCGACTCTGCTTGCGCTGGCGCAGGTGGAGGGGGTGTATGTGCCCCGCTTCTACGAGCCACAATTTGCCGCTGATGGCTCCATGGAGCGAGTCGTAGCGCGCGATGATGTTCCGCCGCGGCCGCGCCGCAGGTTCGTCAAAGATCTTTCGAAGTTCAAGACCTACTCGCGCATTCTCACGCCAGAGACTGAGTTTAAGTCGATGTTTCTCACAGAGACTGGCCGCGGGTGTGAGATGGGGTGCCGCTTCTGTGTTGCAGGGTATATCTACCGTCCGATCCGGAAGCGCAGCGAGGAATCGCTGCAAGACACGGTGCAGATCGGGCTAGAGAACAGCAATGCGGTGGGCTTCGTTGGCGCTGCGGTCTCATCGCACAAGTCGATCGCGAAGCTGGCGGCGACTGTCGCGGAGAAGGGCGGACGAGCCTCGCTGAGCTCAATAATGTCGCAGAAGGTCTCCAAGATGCTCGCAGCAAGCATTTCAGAGAGCGAGTACAAGACCGTCGCGCTTGCGCCGGAAGCGGGCAGCACCCGGCTGCGTCGCGCGGCAGGAAAGCGTGTCGACAACGAGCAGGTGATCGCAGCAGCCAAAGAGCTGGCTGAAGCCGGGATTCGTGGCTTTAAGCTCTACTTCATCGTTGGGCTTCCGACAGAGACCGACGAGGATGTGGACGCGATAGCACAGCTTGCGATCACGATCCGTGACGCAGTGGTTGAGATATCGAAGCCCTCAGGGAAGCTCGCCTGGGTAGCGCTCTCGATCAATCCTTTTATTCCGAAAGCGTCGACCCCGTTTCAGTGGGAGCCGATGCTCGACACGAAGGTTCTCGACCGGAAGATCGAGCGTGTGCGGAAGCTCGTCATGAAGGTGCCGAACCTCGAGCTGCGCTTTGAGCCGCCGAAGGAGAGCTACTTCCAGGGGCTGCTGTCGCGCGGTGACCGCAGGGTAGGAAGGCTGCTGCGCGAGGCGGAGCTGCGTGGCGAGAGCTGGAAGTGGCTCATGAAGCGCACCAAGGAGCCGCTTTTAGACGGCGTGCCGCCAGTAGACTTTTACGTTTCGCGCAGGATCGGCTTTAATGAGATTCTGCCGTGGGAGGTTGTAGACTCCCTCATCCCGCGCTCGTTGCTTGAGCGCGAGGCGATGCGGGCGCACCACGGAGAGGGTTGGGTGCAGCCGAGAGCGGATGACCAGCCGGTGCTAGACGGCGAAGAGGATACGATTCGAGGAACAGGAGCAGTTTGAAGATGAGCACATCACTTGGACAAATTGTGCCGGTAATTTCCGGCAAGGGCGGGGTCGGAAAGTCAACCGTTGCGGTGAACCTGGCGATCTCGCTTGCGCGCACGGGCGCAAAAGTCGGGCTTATCGACAGCGACTTCTATGGGCCGAGCATTCCGACCCTGATGGGTGGCGGACAGGTTGTGCCTGACCACGAGGAGCGGCTCATCCCTCCCGTCAAGCACGGCATCAAGTACATCTCTCTCGGATTCTTCCTGCGACACCCGGACGATGCGGTCATCTGGCGCGGTCCGATGTTCAACAAGGCGCTCGCGCAGATGTTCCAGGATGTGAACTGGGGCTCAGTTGACTACATGATTATCGACATGCCCCCAGGAACGGGTGATGCGCAGCTCTCGCTCTCGCAGATGGTGAAGATAAGCGGCGCAGTGGTTGTCACGACCCCGCAGGAGGTCGCGCTCGCTGACGTGCGCAAGTCGATTAACATGCTCAAGAAGGTCAACGTCGATGTGCTCGGTATCGTTGAGAACATGTCTGGTCTCCCGATGCCCGACGGCAGCGTGATGCCGATCTTCGGCAGTGGCGGAGGCGAGCGCACCGCCCAGGAGTTTGGAGTTCCGCTGCTGGCGAAGCTTCCGATCGATCTGAAGGTGCGTGAAGGGGGAGACTCCGGCACGCCGGTTGCCTGTGGCGAGGGTGCCACGGCGGAGCAGTTCCACGCTCTGGCTGCCCGGGTGGTCTCTATCCTGGAGGCTCGCAAGAGTGCCCAGCCGGGCTTGAGTATCGTCAACTAGTTCCCCTCGCTGCCCTCGCTGCTCTCTTTGTGCCTATTCCCCCTGCGAGTTGTTTCGAAGGACTGCTGGCAGTCAGGTAGAAGCACAAGGAGGGCGCCGAGAACGGCGAGGGGGTAAGACCCTGGTCTTCCTGGGATATAATGGCTTTTCTTACCGACCTCGCTTCCTTTGAGAGGTCGTCTAATCGACCCCTTTAAACCCATAGCTCCACGAGGAGCTAGATATCAGGTAACCCCAAAAAACGTCCTCAGACACTAGCCCCTCCTTTGCGGAAAGTGGTAGAAAACGGAAGTTTTTTGGAAGGGGTTACCGCATGTACGATCTCGTCTTAGCACTCCACGTCATCCTGGCGGTCATACTGGTCGTCCTCGTGCTTCTGCAGCAGGGAAAGGGTGCCGATGTTGGAGCTGTTATGTCGGGCGGCGGCGCAAACACGCTATTCGGCGTGGGCGGAGCTTCATCGCTTCTCGTCCGGGCCACGACTGGAATTGCGATCTGCTTCATGCTAACTTCTATCATGCTTGTGAAGCTCGGTTCCGATGACAACATCGGCATCAGCACCAAGGCGGATGCGCTGGAGGGGCTAGACTCTAAGAGTCTTGAGACCACCTCTTCAGCACCTGTAGCTGCTCCCCAAGCGCCTCAGGCGCCGGGCGTAGTACCTCCGGTCAACAACGCTCAGTAAGTCGCGCCGGCTTTGCGGCGGCTAGGCGGCACCTTCCGCCTTGAGTGTTAGAGCAGAGCCACACAAAACGAATGCCCAGGTGGTGGAATGGTAGACACGCCAGTTTGAGGTGCTGGTGGCAGAAATGTCGTGGAGGTTCAAGTCCTCTCTTGGGCACCATTCGTTACGCTAAAATAATCCGAAATAATCCTATGAAGATCGGCTCCGTCAAGAAGAGGTGGCAGGTCGCGGTCATAGTGTTCGCAGCGTTCTTTGGGAGCTGTTTGGGCGCAAACGCCCAGTCGACGAACTCCACCGGGAGAACTCC
Organism: Deltaproteobacteria bacterium; assembly: GCA_947491545.1. Lineage (GTDB taxonomy): Bacteria > Bdellovibrionota_C > UBA2361 > UBA2361 > OMII01 > OMII01. The sequence goes on along the minus strand of CANLJX010000123.1, from coordinate 361 downwards.
ACCGAGATCGTCTACGCCTCGACTTTCGTTCCCTTCGGCTCAAGCTTTTCAGCTCCAAGCGAGCCGGCCGGGACTTTCGTTAGCTTCCCAGATAACTTCAAGCACGTGCACCACCTGGCGCTCGATTCATCGCGGACGGTTTGCTCAAGCAACGACAATAACTCAGACGGAGACACCTCCGACCCAGGTGAGACCGTTCATGAGGAGTTCAATTCGGCTTACTTCGGGCTGATCATCAAGAACGGCTTCAGCCAGTCTGTGACGGTTGATTACCTGCGCTACCAGATCTTTGGAGTTGGCGGACATGTAGTTCGCTCGAGGGAGCTTAGCCCTCTCCAGCCTAGCAGGATCCTTCCCAGCC
>CANLJX010000122.1 GCA_947491545.1 Deltaproteobacteria bacterium | reverse complement strand
AGCAGCAGAGCCCACAAGTATCGAACGCAAGAGGGCCGTAGATGAGGTGATGGACACCCTCACTGAGCTGTTTACCCGCAACGAGCAGTCGATAGAGGTTAAGGCGTCGGCGTAGGAGCCACTGCTCAGCTGCCTTACATGACCGCTCGGGGGCTTGCGAGGGCCTGCTGAATCTGGCGCCAGACTTGGCCCCGACAGCAGCCGCCTCTCGGAGCCCCCGAATCTTTTACCTAACCAGTGGCAGTAGTGCGCAACCCTCCCGGATAGTGGAGTTTGCCTCGACCGTGCTAGAGTGGCGCGATGTCCAACGCGCACCATCACACCGCTTTCCACGACCCCCGCAGGCCCGCAAACGAGGTCTGCCTCCGTGTCTCCGGGCTACACTGCACAAACTGCGCTCTCTCGCTTGAGAAGCACCTTACAAAAGTCGGGGCCCAAGAGCCTGCGGTCGACTACGCATCCGGGCGCACCACATTTAAGCTCTCTGACCGAGGCCGCCTGAGTGAGATCGTAGAGAGCATCTCTCGGCTCGGCTACACCGTTGCCGATGCCGGAACACCCGCAGTTCCTGAGCGGCAAACAGCCCTGCTCGTCAAAACCTTCATCTGCGCGGTGCTTACCTTGCCCATGCTCGTTGCCATGTTTACGGGTATGGGCGTGCTGCATGACCCTGTCGTGCAGGCAGTTCTCGCCACTCCGGTCTTCCTGATCGGCATCCACCACTTCGGCTTGAGCGGGATCCGCTCTCTGCGCTCTGGCGTGGCGAATATGGACGTTCTCATCGCCATAGGCATTCTGGCCGGGTACTCCGCTAGCCTCATTTCCCTAATCGGCAACCTCGGCCATGAAACGATCTTCTTCGAGGCTGTGGCATCAATCGTTACCTTTGTGCTTGTTGGCCACTTTCTGGAGGAGCGCGCCGTAAAGAAAACCACTTCGGCGATTGAGGCGCTTTCCCAGCTTCAGCCCCCTCGTGCGAATCGCATCTCCTCGCTTGAAAATGGCCACGAGACCATTGAGAACATCGCTGTCGGAGATGTGCGAGCTGGCGACTTACTACAAGTAAACACCGGCGATCGAATACCAACCGATGGCGTGGTAGTGCGCGGAGGCGGCTCGCTTGATGAGTCGATGCTCACCGGCGAATCGCTGCCCGTAGAGCGGACAGCAGATGATCGCGTCATCGGCGGCTCAATCCTTTCTTCCGGCACTATCACGATGCGGGCCACTGCCGTGGGTGATGACACTGTATTGGCCTCCATCGTGCAGCTCGTGCGAGATGCCCAGCAGCGCAAGCCGTCCATCCAGCGCGTCGGAGATGCTGTGAGCGCTGTGTTCGTCCCCTCCGTTATAGCCGTATCTATCCTCGTTTTCGGGCTAGGCTTAGCATTCTTCGGCCTCACGGCGGGAGAGGCACTGGTGCGCGCGCTTGCAGTAGCTGTGGTCGCATGCCCGTGCGCTATGGGACTGGCAACCCCCACTGCAATCATGGTTGCGCTCGGCCGCGCTGCCACAAACGGAATCCTCGTCAGGGGCGGCGACACCCTCGAGCGCCTGGCAAAGGTCTCACACGTCTCATTCGACAAGACTGGAACCCTGACGAGTGGCGCCCTGCGAGTCGGAAAGCTCACGACCTATAACGGCTGCACGGATACCGAGGCACAGGCGCTCCTCGTGGCACTGCAGCGACACTCTTCTCACCCCATCGCACAAGCAATCCTGCGAGCCTACCAAGGAAGCGGAGTGCTGCCTGTTAAGCTTTCGGCTGTGACTGAGATGAAGGGGATCGGCATCGAGGGCCGCGACGAAGCCGGGCGCTGCTACTCCTGCGGCGGGCGCGTGATCGCCGCTCGCAACAATATCGCGTGCGCCGATGACCTTGTCTTGGTTCGTGACGGCACGATTGTAGCAAGTCTGGTCCTTGAGGATGATATCCGTCCAGAGGCTCAGCGCGTCGTGCGCCGCATCCTGGACATGGGGCTCTCAACCTCGCTCATCAGCGGAGACTCCCGCGAGAAGTGCTTCACTGTAGCGAACCAAGTCGGCATTCAGGACGTAAAGCCTGAAAAGCTGCCGGAAGAGAAGCTCGAGGCTCTGAGGGTGCTTCAATCGTCGGTTCCGGGCGGTGTGGCTTACGTGGGAGACGGAATTAACGACGCCCCAACGCTTGCAGAGGCATCGGTCGGCATTTCGCTTAGCTCCGGATCTGATGTGGCGATGCACTCTGCCCAGGTGCTGCTGTCTGGGGGCTCGATCGCGCATCTGCCCGAAGCGATACGCCTCTCGCGCATCACCGTATCCACTATTAAGCAGAACCTGTTCTGGGCATTCCTCTACAACGCCCTCACCATCCCGCTGGCGGCCTTCGGCTACCTCACGCCCCTGCAGGGTGCGCTGCTGATGACCTTCTCGGACGTGATAATCGTCGGGAACTCGCTGCGAATTAAAGTTCGCTCGCTTTCGTAGTTCAAGGCTGCGGGCCTACGCGGCGAAACAGCGCTACATCTGGCAGGTCAAGCAAGACTTCGTGCGAACCGCCGCTGCGCAAAGCCGACTCCATAGACCTGCTGAGCGCCAGGTCGCCCGCATCTCTGCTGTGGCGTTTGTCGACTACTACGTACACGTAGCGACCAAAGCCAAGTGCCTCAGGCTCTCCATCTATTAGCCCGAGGTTGACTCGATGTGCCAGGTGCGGCAGCAGGCGCGAACTCGCAAGCACACTCGCCTCGGGCGGAATGAGCGCCACGGCGCGAGAGAGCGCCTCGACTGAGCCAATAGGCGCCCAAGCAACGGGGTAGAGGCCAAAAGCGGCGATGTTTCGAGAGACCAGCGGCACAACGAGCGCTGCAAACGAAAAGAGGACTGCCCTGCCTGAAGACCACCAACGCGGCAGTAGCTCTCTCTTCGCAAGCAGCTCGACCGCCATAACACCGAACACCGGAATGAGCGGCAGAGAATACTGAAAACGCAGCGATCGCTGAAAATCGAGGGTCGACAAGCTGTTTAGGAGAATCGTGGGCGCGCACGCCAGAAGAAAGACGGCTGTCTGCCTGCGAAATATCCAGAAGCAAGGAATAACAAGCGAGACGATATACAGTGCGGTGCTTCTGATTGGCACTTGAGCAGCAACCTCAAGCGGCTTGAAGCCAATCGCTAGAAGCTTGTCGGAAAGAGTTTCTCCGAGGTAGCCGTACCGAGCAAAGGCATTCGGTGCAGCGCCCTGCGGTATTCCCGGCATAACGACCTGAGTAACGAGCACAAACCACGCAAGCCCACCAAGTGCCAACGAAGCCCCAGGCGCCCATCTGCGCCGAAGAGCCATGACCACTCCCACTGCTGCTACGGTGAGTGACAGGACCTCCTTGCAGCTCATTATCGCCGCAGCGACGAGAAGGAGCCGCAGGAGCTTTCTCTCCTCTGCAAAGAGGAAAAGAAGCGGAATGAGGGGAGCACCCAGCGTCTCCGGATGAAAGTCGAAGAGGTTAGCGCTGAAGACAACTGGGTTGCAGAGATAGATCGCCACCGCAGCAACAGCCTCTCCTTTTCCCAAGCCTCGCTTTTCGGCGAGCAGCAGGAGTGGCCATGCCCCGAGCGCCAAAGAGAGAGCTTGGAGCGCAAATAGGGCGTAAGGAGATGCGACCACCCAATACAGCAGGCTAAGCGGATAGAGAATGAAGGCGCCGTGGTCAGAGAAGATGTTCATCCCCAGCAGCGAGACGCGCGCCCCCTCCCCTCGACTGAGTTGCCAGAGAGCCTGGTCGAAGATAGCCAAGTCGAAGGCCGTGGATTGAAACGCGGCATGCCGAAACGCCGCACAGACAAAAAGCAGCAGCCACGCAACAGCTCCGAGCGCCGCAACAACTCTTCTTCCTTGCAGATTAGCTAGGGGTCGGCTTCGCATGGCGCGACGGTACCAAGATGGAGGATGGCAGGAAACGAGGGCTCCGCGCCTTTCTCGGCCATCAGCTACACACGCCCAGGCTTAGACACCCCCTATTTTGAACACATTCACTTCTTGTGCTGGTCATTCCTGAGCGTGCTCGAATTTGAGTGCTCTCTAAACGAGTTGCCAAGGGGCCCGAAAAGGTCTCTGCAGACAAGAAAAACTGCAGTCCGAACAATTAATTACCCCATAGCGGTGGTTGGATTAAGATCTTCACCCCATGTATAATGAGGCGCTTATGGCAGACGCAGCCCCAAAAAAGCCATCCGCCCCCTCGACTGAGGTTGAGTACGGTCGCTCGATTATCCGCGAGGAGGTCGAGGCGCTCTCGCGCGTTGAGACGATGCTCGACGAGCGCTTCGCTGCTGCCGTTGCCGCGATCCTTAACCAGGCTCCCGGCGCTCGTATAGTCGTGTCAGGCATGGGAAAAGCCGGCTTCGTCGCGATGAAGGTCTCAGCGACCCTCTCAAGCATCGGCTTTCCGAGCTTCTTCCTGCACCCGGCTGACGCTGTGCACGGTGACCTCGGCCGTTTCACCAAGAACGACATCGCCTTGCTCCTCTCTAATTCAGGCGAGACGAGCGAGCTAATCCGTTTGCTGCCAGCCCTCAAGAGCCACGGCAGCTCGGTCATATCAATCACGGCTTCAGCCGAATCAACCCTCGCACAGCACAGTGACATCACCATTGAGACAGGGAAATTCCGTGAGGCCGGTCCGCTTGGGCTCGCCCCGACCACCAGCACCACCGTCATGATGGCGCTCGGTGACGCCCTTGCCATGACACTCGTGAAGAAGCGCGGTTTCTCGCGTGAAGAGTTCGCCGCGTTTCACCCAGGCGGCGACTTGGGCCGGGCCCTCATGCTCGTGTCAGAGATAATGCGTTCAGGCGACGCCCACTGCGTTGTTGATGAGTCAGTTATCACCAAGAAAGCGTTGCACCTTATCACCGAAACGAAGGGGCGCCCTGGAGCAGCAGCGATCGTCGATGCCAAAGGCCTCCTGGTAGGCGTGTTCACCGACGGCAACCTGCGCCGCTGCCTTGAGCACGACACTACCTTCCTTGAGAAGCCGATTGGAGACGTGTGCTCCCGCTCGCCGACAACTATCCGGCCCAACCAGCTCGCTCAGGAAGCTGCCCGCATCATGCAGGAAAAGAAGCTCGACCAGCTCTTCGTCATCGATGAGCGTACTATCCCGGTCGGCCTGCTCGATGTCCAGGACCTCCTGGCCTGCGGAATGATCCGCGCCCCCCGCTAGCCCCTCCCCTCTCCAGGTTCCCCAGAGCCCCGTTACGGGCTACCATATCGGCGTGTACCTGATCGCCCTCAAAATGCTGGTCGGCAACCGCGGCAAGTTTTTCGCCATGCTGTTCGGTGTTGCCCTCACGTCTCTCATCATCACCCAGCAGTCATCGATCTTCATCGGCTTGATGTCGCGCACAGTCGGCTTCATCTTCGACACCCCACAGCCTGACCTGTGGGTAATGGACCCGAAGGTGCAGTTCGTCGACGACATTAAGCCCCTGCAAGACACAAAGCTCTTCCAGGTGCGAGGCGTTGATGGTGTTGAGTGGGCGGTTCCTCTCTACAAGGGGCAGATTCGCGCACGACTCTCAAACGGAACGTTTCAGACCTGCAACGTCATCGGCCTCGACGACGCCTCTCTCGTTGCCGGTCCGCCAACGATGGTCGAGGGCTCACTTGCGGACCTTAGGCGTGCTGACGGCGTGATCGTTGATGAGGCAGCAGCCAATGGAAAGCTCGCAAAGCCTGGCCCAAATCCCGACAGCCCCAAGATTCCACTCAAGGTTGGCGACTCGCTTGAGCTAAACGACAATCGAGCCATCGTCGTCGGGATCGCGCGCGCCACCCGCACATTCCAGTCGCAGCCCATCGTGTACACCACGTACTCGCGCGCCACCCGTTTCGCGCCACGGGAACGAAAACTGCTCTCGTTCGTCCTGGTGAAGGTTCGCCCAGGAGAGGATGTACATGCTGTTGCCGCACGCATCGCCCAGCAGACCGGGCTTTCAGCCTACACCGGGCCCGAGTTCAAAGGCATCACTATTCGCTACTTCATGAAGAACACCGGCATTCCAATTAACTTCGGGATGGCCGTCGGACTTGGCTTCCTAGTCGGCGTTGCGATCGTCGGGCAGACTTTTTTTAGCTTCATCGTCGATAACATGCGCTACCTTGGCATCCTGAAGGCGATGGGTGCCCCGAATCGGCTCCTGTTTCATATGATCTTGCTGCAAACAGCGCTCGTCGGGGTAATCGGCTGCTGTCTCGGGATGGGACTCGCCTCGCTCACCAGCATCGTCTCTAAGAACTCGGAGCTCGCATTTTACATGCCGTGGCAGGTTCCGGTCGTCACCGCGCTCGCCACGGCGCTCATCACGCTGATCACTACCGCATTCAGCCTGAGCAAGGTGCTCAATCTTGAGCCTGGAATCGTCTTCAGGGGCTAAGATGTCAACGCCAGCGATTGTCTGCAGAGATGTCACGAAGAGCTACCTAACTGAGAAGACGGTGACGCCCGCGCTGCGTGGAATCAACCTTGAGGTAAACGAAGGAGAGCTCTTCATGCTTGTTGGCCCCTCCGGCTGCGGCAAAACGAGCCTTATCTCTGTAATCGCTGGGATCTTAAACCACGATGGAGGGCAGTGCCTCATCTTTGGCCGCGATCCGAATGAGATGTCAGAAGAGGAGCGCACAGCGTACCGAGGGAAGTCAGTCGGCTTCGTCTTCCAGTCGTACAACCTGATTCCAACGCTCACTACAACTGAAAACGTCTCGATTCCGCTGCTCCTCAATGAATGGAACAGGCTCGATGCTACCCGCCGAGCCGAAGAGATGCTGGCCAAAGTCGGCCTCACGAACAAATCGAGGTCCCTCCCTAGCGAACTCTCCGGCGGGCAGCAGCAGCGTGTTGCGATCGCGCGAGCGCTCGTCCACAACCCAAGGCTGATCGTGTGCGACGAGCCCACCAGCGCCCTTGATCACACCACCGGCGGGGAGATCATGGAGCTCTTCCGCCAAGAAGCACTCAACGGCAACCGAACGCTGGTTATAGTAACCCACGACTCGCGCATTTTCCGCTTCGCAGACCGGATCGGGGTGATGGATGACGGGCAGATCGTCCAGGTCGCAAGCTCTCCGAGCGAGCTTCAGCTTGATAAAACAACGAAAAAGTAGGTAACTGACTGTATGTCACGGTTCTACATCCTCCCGATTCTGGCCATTCTGGCTGTCATCTTCGTGATAAAAACTGTCATTGCAGGGAGCGTGCCGGCCCCCGTAGCAGCTCCTGTCGTCGAGCCGGCGCGGTCTCCCTACCCGCGCTTCGTTGCTGGCTCCGGCATAATCGAAGCGACGGATGGCAATATCGCGATCGCTTCTGCGCTTCCGGGAATTATCAAGCAGGTCTTTGTCTCCGTCGGCGATCCGATCACAGTTGGGCAGGCACTCTTCACGCTCGATGATCGTGAAGCATTAGCTCAGCTTGAGGTGGCTGAGGCGCAACTTGAGAAGGCCAAAGCCACACTCGCCGACGCCGAGACCCAGCTCTCTATCTACCAGGGCGTCACCGATGCTCGCGCAATCACGAAAGGCGAACTATTGCGGCGTGAATCAGCGGTCAGCGTTGCCAAAGCGGGCGTGGCTCAAGCTGTGGCGAGTGTAGACGAGATTAGGACAACGCTCGACCGCATGACTGTGCGCTCGCCACTCAACGGCTCGGTGCTCCAGTCAAAAGCTCGTGTCGGCGAATTTGCCCCTGCCTCGGCGCTGCTGACCCCGCTCATGGTTGTTGGAATTACTACTCCTCTAGAGGTTCGAGTCGACGTAGACGAGAACGATGCCTGGAGAGTAAAAGGCGGCGCTCCGGCTACAGCGGTGCTGCGCGGCAACACAGCCGTCTCATTCCCGCTCAAGTTCGACCACTTTGAGCCCTACGTCATACCGAAGCGCTCGCTAACTGGGGAGAGCACCGAGCGCGTGGACACCCGCGTGCTGCAGGTTATGTACTCCTTCGATCGCAGCACGCTGCCGGTGTACGTTGGACAGCTTGTTGATGTCTTTATTGAGTCCGAGAAATAGGGCGGGTCAGGGGCAGACGAGATTCGCTGCGGAGCCGGGTCTCCTCGGGCAAGGTGCGGCCCCATGAGGGGGCTCTGCAAATCACCCGCTCACCAATCAGCTTCGGAGCTTTTTGGTTAGGCAACGCGGAGGCGCAGAGGACACGGAGTCCACAGCGATGGGGCTTTCTTTTCAGAGAGTACGTCGCTGCTGACGCCTCAGTGCATCACTTTCCGTGACCTCCGCGATTTCCGTGCCTCCGCGTTACTTAACCAAAAGGCGTTAAC
>CANLJX010000121.1 GCA_947491545.1 Deltaproteobacteria bacterium | reverse complement strand
TCGCCCCGTGGCCTGCGCTCGCTGCCAGCTCCAAGCTGCTCGTGAAAGCAGAGGCTGTCGACGCAAAAGAGATTCGATCGCTCTTCAATGGGCTGCACGAGATCGCACTGCTCGGCTCTCTCCTCGGTGCCTACGGGGTAGGACCGTTTCTTTCGCGCAGCGTGGCGAGCCTATCGTCGCTCCATATCCCGGCGACTCCCCTCGCTGCCGCCTTACAGCGGGTGTATCGACACCAGCTAACGCTAGAGGCTGTAAACGCACAGCTTACTGCCTCGGGCCTCGAACCTCTCACCGCAGACTCATTCTCGCCTTCCCTGCCCACTATCCTAAAGCGCTCGCTCGAAAAATTATCTAGCAGCGGCGCTCCCCTGCATGCCAAAGAGCAGCGCATCGTAGAGGAGTCGCTTCGAATCCTCGCCCACCCGGAGGAGAAAATTGCGATTGCAACGAGCAGAGATCTTGCATCCCCGCTCGCTGAGCGGCTGCGGGCAGCGCTCAATGGCGCTCCTCCAGGATTTGTGCACGAAGCTGGGCGCGACCTCACCAGCACTTCACTAGCAGAGAGGGGATCTCAGGCGCAGGTCATAGTAGTGCCTGTAGCCGAATTGCTCTCACTTTCGCCGGATGATATCTCGCGCATCTTCATCTTCTCCCCTCTAGTGATTGAATCAGATCGGATGCACAGCATAACGCGCGAGGTCCTCACCCGATGCAGAGCCCACTTCAGTTCAGCGCAGACCGAGATTTTGCGCTCTGAATCGCCGCTGTTTGCAGTAGAGCGGACAGTGCACGATACGATGCTCGCTGAGCCGGAGCCCGCTGCTGCCTCCAAACCGCCACAGCAGACAACCGAAGCTCTTCCCATGGCGCCGGCTGCTGCCGAACCGGCTCCAGAGAGCCCACCACCCCCGCCAGGGCGCATCCGAAACACAATCGCTGTCGCGATGCCGAAGGCGCAGGAGAACTTCCTCTTCGACGATGCGACGATGCAGTCACTCGCACCGCCGCCACCCCCAACACCAGCCAGGGTGCCCCCCCCAAAGGTCAACAGAGCCTCTCTGCCAGCCACTGTGGAGCAGCTCAACAAAGAGCTGGGAATAACTCTCGTCAAGCCAGCCCTAACGCCCCGCCCAGACCAGCTCCAGCCGCTCTTTGAGATGCTTGAGAGCGGCCACTTGCGCTGGATGATTAAGGCCCCTACTGGCTTCGGAAAGACGCCCTTCGCCTGTCTCGTTGCCGCGGTCATCCTCGGTGACTCGCCGCGCAGGCCGGCAGAGACACGCCGCGGCCGCCGACTCGTCTACGTCACCCCAAACGTCGACCTGTGCGCGCAAGTGAAGCGCGAAATACTCAAGTTTCTCGAGCTCAAAGACTCCGACATTTCGATCCTGAACGGCGAAGTCTCCACAAAACAGCGCCGCACGATCCTTGCAGGCACGGAAAACAAGATCCTTGTTGGGACACCAGAAACCCTGCGCAAGACGCTCTCCGCGGCAAAAGAGGCAGACGGATTCTCCTCTCTCTCAGCCATGATCATCGACGAGTTTCAGGGCGCAGAAGGGGACCACCCGATGGCGCTCCTGGCGCGCGACGCTGAAGCTGCCGGCGTCCCAATCCTGGTGCAATCTGGCACGCCGGCGCGCGACGCCGAGGACCTGGGCGAAAAGCAGCAGCTCGTCTCGCTCAAAGGCGTGCTCGTGCCAGAAACCTTGCAGCCCCTCAAGAACCACGAGCTGCTAAACTCCTTCCTCCCCGAGAGGCTCAAGTGGCTCGTCGAAGAGCTGCGCGGGTTCTCGTTTCAGCCATACATCGAGAGCCGCGAGCAGATTACGAATGCAAAGTCCCTCGTGCGCCAGATGCTCGGACAAGAGACCCCTACTCTCTTCCCGAGCCGTATTCACCTGACTCGCAAGCCACACATGGAGAGCTTTGGCCCGCCAAGCTCGCAATCATTCAAGAAGCTAAAGGCTGCCGCGCAAGAGCTTCGGGCAACTGTTCGTGCTCGGCAGGCCGCTCTTCGGGAACAGGGGCTTCAGCTGTGTGAGCGCGGCTCTCAGGCCCTGACGGAAATAAACTTCGCTTCGCTCAACATAGCCCGGATGTCGAGCCTGGTGTCGCGCACGAACCTTCTTGCTGCAGCCGGTTCCTTCGCTTTTCTGCACGACTTCGCGTCAACGTGGATTCAGCGCTGGCTTGAGGCTCCGCGCCGCTTTGGCGCCTTCCCAGCTTTTCAGGACTTCTTCAGGAATTCGCACTTCCGCTCGGTGATACGCACTGTCGCAGAGGGGACGCCGTACATTCACCTGCTGCAGTCAGCGACCTGCGCTGATGCGCTAAAGACTGCCTTTGGGCTCCCTGAGGCAGCAATCACTGGCTCCCCGCAGCAGCGCAAGTCTCTCTTCCTCGACCTTGCGCTTCTTGAGATGTCGAAGCGCGAAACACTCGACCATCCGAAAGAGGCTCAGCTCTTTAGCCGCATCGAGGAGCTGCACCGCCTCGGCCAGGCCCGCGGCATCATCGTCTTTGCTGAGCCACGCTACCTGACGAAGCACCTGGCACTCCGGCTGCACCACCGCTTCGCCGCCAAAGGAGTCCGCACTGCGTTCGTCACCGGGGAGGGAGACGGATTTTCGGATCGGCTCCTGGCGGATCTTGAGAGCGCTCGGACCGGCGCAACCCGCGCGGCAAAAAACGCTCTCGGCTCATGGGAGGAAATTCGCGCTGCCTTCCAGCGCCAGCCCAGCGAGCCCGGCGAGCGAGTGGACATCCTTGTCGCAACCAGCCGCCTCGCAGTTGGGCATAACCTGTCGGCAGCGGCAGAGGCTCACATTTACTCGATGCACGCCGACGCACAGAAGCTTATCCAACAGGTCGGGAGAGTCGGTCGGCCAGACGGAGAGAACTTCTTCGGACGGGTTGGCCAGTGCTTCTACCACGTAACCCGCAACACCTCCGAGTGGCACCTCTTCCAGAGCGCTATCAAGAAGTACCAGTGGATGCGCACCGCTCTGGCTGTCTCTGAGACCTGGCCCGAGCCCGGCGCCAACGAAGCCGCTAGCGCTTCGGAGTCGGGTGCTTGAGGATCGAGAGCAGCCCGACTGTTGAAAGCGGCCACTCGCTCTTGACGTCTGCTGGCGCATCCGGGCAGAGCGGCGCCTGATTGCATCCCTGACACCGCCCCTCGTCTAGCCCAGTGGGCGCCCATCGGGAGAGCACCGATGTGGGCGGCGAGATGCTCGAAAACTTTCCTACTTTCGCCACGAGCCGCTGCCTGAGCGTGTGCACGAAGGCATCCAGATCGAGGTCGGCAGCACACACCGGCCTAAAACGGCGCGGCGCTGAGAGCTGCTCGCCCGAAAGGTACACATCCCCGAGAAAGATCATGTCTGCAGTCAGCTCAGCCGGCAGCTTCGGGACCGGCCGCCCCGAGCGCTCAAAGGCGCGCCGTATCTCGGGCTCAAAGCGCTGAAAAACATCGCAGTAGCGCTGCATCAGGTAGAGCGCATAGTGCTTGAGCTGTGTGGTGTGCTCCTCCTGCGCAACGAGCGCCGGCCGTCCCGAGTGCTCGTCGAGAGCATTCGTCTTCCAATCCATTGCAACTAAACGGGGACGCCCATCGGGGGCAAACGAGAGGTAGACAAAATCCAGGACCGCCTTCACCCGAAACGTAAAGTTCGCAGACACTCCCCGCCGAGCTAGCTCTGGCACCGGAGGGTCCTTTACCGCTGCCTCTATCTCGTAGTACGGGATAGAGAGCCCACCCATGCTCAAGATCTGGAAGGGGTCCTGCTTGAAGTACGCGACGTTCTTCTCCTCGACTTCAAGGATCAGTGCTGGGTCCACGCGCTTAAGTCCTCCCGCCGGCACCAACGCGCGCGGATCGTGACGAAAGATATCGTCGCGATCGAGGTACATCAGCTCGTGCCAATTGAGGAGCGCCTGCTTAAGGATCTCGCGGCAGCGCTCGAATCGTCTCGCATCAGGCGAGCTTTCCGGGAGGACAACGTGGGCAGGATTGTTGCTGCCAACAAGCTCTGCCTTGAGCTTTACGTGCTCACGAAACCTGGGATGATCGCGATCAGACCGGCCGTTCGGGAAGCTCTCGCTCCAAGAGTCGCCCTCCATAAAGCTGAAGCGCTCGAGCACCGATTCCGAGATGCGGTCGAACTCGTACGGAGTCGGGCTCTTGAGAACCCGCCCCTCGGGGTTGAGCTTCTCGCGGTGCGCGTCCAGCACACGCCGGATCCCCTCGTGCACAACAGTGCCAAGGCCGTTCATGTACGAGGATAGCGAGCGCAAGATACGCTGCTCGTGCTCGTCGATGCCCGGAGCGATTCCGCTCCCGAGAAACCAGGCCCGCTCACAGCTCTCTTGGAGCATTAGGCTCGTGTGTGACTCGTCGAGAACTGCATTGAAAACCCCTTTGGGCTTCACTTCGGCGGGTGCCGTTCCAGGTTGAGGCGCCGGCAGCTTGAGCCCAAGCTGATCGAGGGTAAGGCTTCCTCTTCCAGAGATGCTATTAGGCTGACTTGACGCCTTGCTGGCTCCCAACACAACTCGCTCCAATCCGCTTAAGGGCGGCGCGATCCTTACCAGGCTTTCCCGCTCTTTTCCAAGAAAAGCGAGCAAGGAGTCGGTTTAAGATCGATTTGGAAGAGGAAAAGGGGCGTAGCGCGACCGACTCTACCGAACGAGCCGCAGTCGAGTCTCAAGCCCATGCGCAGGCGCCTGGTAGGAGCTATTGAGCTCTCCGCGCAGCATGACAGGTCCGGTGAGGAAAACGCGCGACGGGCAGCTCTCGCTCACCCCGGGCTGAATTCGAACGCGGAACTCTTCGCCGCTCGGCTGCATGATTGATTGAACGGCGCGGGACCTTCCGTCGTGCAGGGCGAGCGCTAGCGCCACAGCAGCGGTTCCAGAGGCGGTCTCGTTGTAGCAGGTGTCACTCCCCCTGTAGTATGAAACTGGACGGATGCTGAGCTTCTCTTGCTCTCTCTTCCACCAGGCAATCCCGATGATCGGATGGGAGCGGAGATCGAGCTGCTTTCGAACTGCAACGATGTGCCGGAAGATCGCTAGCCGAGACTCAGAAAACGGCGCCTCATTCTCGTCGATGAGAACTTGCGCGAGTCCTGGCCGGATAACCACATCACAGCGACATTCCCGGTTGTCCAGCACCAGCGGGAGAGCCCGCTCAATGCGCGCGCCGGACGTGCGCATCATCTCTAGCTCCACCTGCCACTCGCCGCCGGAGGCCCAGACAATTGACTGGAGCACCTCTCGGCTGCCGGAAAATTCAAATGGGATGTGGAGGCACTCACGATTGACCAAGATCCGCTCCCAACGAACGAATGGTATCGCCTCGCGATTTCTGCAGAAGAGATCTGCCATTTGTGCCGCCACAGAGCGCGCTGTGTTTGGGCTAAACCCGCCGCCCACCATCTGCAGCCGAGCAGCAGCTTGTTTGCTCCGCGGCCGCTCGAGAAAACCGCCCTGCTGAAAGTGTCCGTAGCGCGAACGGATGATTGCCTGCGCATGCTCGTAGTCGTTGCGCTTGATCCTGCGATTAGCAAACACAAATGTGTCGTTGCCACCCGGGTAGCAGTCAAAGAGCAGCGAGCTCTCGTCAAATACCAGGGTATGCAGGTCGTCCATGAAGGGTCTCCGGGAAGGCGCCGGGACGGTAGCTGATCCGTACCAAAAGGGGGACCGGAAAAGAGTTCAGGCAAGGATTCAGAACGGAGACCGCCCCTCCTAACCCGGCTCATTCGTGCGAATCTGCTCCTCAGGTGGCTTCAACACCACCTACGGGCTATACTTCCGGGGATGTCCACTGACGAGCTCCTCGAGCCCCCTCCCCCCTGCCCATCCTGCGGAAGGCAGCCGCGCTACTGCGTGTGTGAGTTCGCCACCCCGATCGCCACCAAAACAAAGCTCCTTATTCTACAACACCCGCAGGAGCCCGGGGTCGATATCGGCACCGTTCCTATCATCACCTCTTGCTTCCCCGACGCCGTCGTCCGCACCGGACTATCGTGGGCCAACCTCAAGAAGGCGCTAGGGCGAGAGGCCGAGAACCAGCGCTGGGGCGTGCTCTACCTCGGGAGCGTGCACGTTGAGAATCTCCCAAACGACCGCCCGCTCTTCGTCGTGAGCAAGAACGGCGAGCCGCGCCCTGACCAAGACGAGGTGCTCAAGCGGCTAGAAGGCTTTATCGTGCTCGACGGGACCTGGAGCCAAGCAAAGACCCTGTGGTGGCGAAACGCCTGGCTGCTCAAGCTGCCGCGGATCGTGCTGAAGCCGAAGAGACGCTCTCTCTACGACCGGATCCGGAAGGAGCCGCGCAAAGGATGCCTCTCCACAGTCGAAACGGTGGGCGAAGTTCTCGCAGCCATCGAGCGGCGGAACGACATTCAAGAGTCGCTAGACAAGCCCCTGTCTGAGCTCGTCGAGCGGCTCGCAAAACACAAACCGTCACGCCCGCGCCCGCAGCGGCGCGACTGGCGCAGAAGGTAACCGGTCCGCTAAAGCCCCTTCTCGCACGCGTAGCGCTCAGCATCCTCAAGATCCTGGGGCGTGTCGACCTCGATGCACGGCTCAACCTGGTCTCTAGGAACGATGTGCGCCCTGATCCCGATTCCGTGCGCCAGGACCCTGAGCTGCTCAAGCGACTCGCGCTGCTCCGTGAAAGCCTTAGGCAGCTGCGAGATCACATCGAGCGTTGCGCGACGAAAGATGTAGAGCCCCATGTGCTTGTAGCCCAGAGGATTCTCGGCCGTTACACCCTCCGCGCCTGGGAAGTTGCGCCAATGCGGAATTGCAGCACGCGAAAAATACAGTGCTCGCCCCGACTCTCCCAGCGCAATCTTCACCGTAGCAGCCCTGTTGAACTCCTCCAGAGACGTAATCGGCGTTCCGATAGTCGCCATGCCGAACCCAGCATCAGCCGAAGCAAGTGAGGCGACCACACTGTCTATCACCACGGGATTAACGAACGGCATATCCCCCTGAATATTAGCGACGAGATCAAACGAAGCTCCCTGTGCCTCAAGCAGCGCGCACGCCTCAGCCACTCGGTCTGTCCCGGTCTCGTGAGACGATCTCGTCATCACGCACCGCATCCCTTTTTTTGAGCACTCTGCCGCGATCTCTTCGTTGTTTGTCGCGACGACGAGAGTCGTAACGCGCTTGCTGCGAGAGGCCTGAAGCCACACCCGCTCCACAAGGGTCTTGCCGTGAATAACCTTCAGCGGCTTGTTCGGAAAACGGCTGCTCTCTAACCGAACAGGGATAACTCCAAGACAACTAACCAACCCCTTTTTCATATTCGCCCTCAAACGCTGCCTAATCCCTCGCTCTTGTTAACAGGCACGTGAACGTTCCGGAAACCGTTAAAAATACGGGAGAATTGCTCTGTAGAAAAGGTGTTGTGTCCCGAATGAGTGACCAACCGGCCGTTCTCCTCCTCATCCTTGTCCTAGTCTTCTTCTTTCTCTTTCTCCTGCACTTGCACCCGATCCCTCGTCTTCCTCCGCCCTTTTTCCGGACATATTTTGGGCAACCCCCCGGCATTTCTTGATTATGAGCAGGAACCGGTGCAGGTGCAGGTGCAGGAGGAAGAGGAGGATTAGGATCAGGACGAGGAATGAAATGAACCAGCTACGACTTGAATTGACACCGCAGACGTTTTCTACAGAGAAAAGGAGTAAGGATTATATACAAAGAGACCGGCGAGAGGAGAGAGGCCAAAGGCAAACCCAAGCATACTCCCCCCTTGCTGCTCTCGCTGACCTCTTTGTTAATATTCCCCGTTTCGACCCTGAACCGAGCATCGCGCTCCCGGTCTTTCTATCTCTTCAAACCTGCCCTCACCGCTCTCTCCGTGGATCACGATCTTTCGCATATTTTTATCGGCTTCGGGAACGGCTCCGCCTCTGCCCCTGCAACACTCGTTCCGCAACTCCCAAGTCCCGGCACTACCGCTTAACCATCTCCGTCCCCGTCTTCCCGCTCCCCATCTCCTGGTACTCGACATCACCATCACGAGCCACGAGGAAGTGGGGCTGGTCTGCGGGCACAAGGTACGAGTCGCCCGCGTGAGCGGTAACGAGCGTGCCCTCATCAAATGACTCACCGAAGCCAACCGAAAGAGTGCCCGAGAGAACCGTTGTCAGGCGCGAGTCGGGGTGAGTGTGCGGAGGAAGCTTGCCACCAGCCTTGAGCTTGACGCGCAGAGCGTAGAGCCCTGAGCCGCCCTCGGAGCCGATAGCCCAGGCCGCGGAGAGACCTGGAAGCGCGGGAGGTCCGGAGAAAGTCAGGCTCTCCTGCTTCACCATGTTCGGAGACGACCCTTTCTCCTCGGCCTCAGCGGAGGGGAGTGAACCCAATGTAACAGCTAGGGCGACCGAGAGGAGAGTAGCGGCAGATTTAGTTCGCATACGAGCGGTTCTAC
>CANLJX010000120.1 GCA_947491545.1 Deltaproteobacteria bacterium | reverse complement strand
TCTTGCGCGGGTTGAACTGCCGACCCTGAACCCATCCTCGCGCAAAATTCTCGGCAGCAAGAGGTTGCAGACCCTCAAAAAGCCACGACCCAGCGATTCTCTCGACGAGTAGGCTTGCTGTTTCAGTGATAGTGAGGTTGTGTCGATTTGAGAGGAACTTGTGGATCTCTTTCTGCTCTGTGGAAATCTTCGCGACATCAGCGGGAGGAGCAGCCTCCATAAATGTCATGCGTACTTCTGCCTTGGCCTCCAGGCGCTTCAATACCAGTGCCACTTGGGCCCAGGATTGTATATCTATGGTCTCTATCGTTTTGCCAGGCACGTTTAACGAGCCAAACGGGGATTTCTCAATCTTCGCTAGCTCGGCCTGGACCAGCGCTTCCGGCGAGGAAGCCGGACTTACAGCGGGCGGTGATGGCGGTGTCGGTGCAGGACTCATATGGAGGATATTAGCTGTTTGTGTTTGCGGCATACCTTCTTTCCTAGACGAGTACGTAGAGTACTCTTGACGGGGTGCAGGTTAGCCAGCCAGGAGGCACTACTCAAGGCATTTGCGATGGTCGATACCGATGAGAATTCAGAGTCATCCGATGGGTGTAATAATTGGTTCGTAGTAGTTTGCTCTCCACCGCCAAGCACGCATTTTCACCCTTTTCCGACGCTTGGTTCACGGACTGTAGGAAGTATCAGTGAGCAGAGTCCATTATCGGCTCTCCTAGGGCTTCTTATCTGCCAGCAAGAGTCGATTTTGGGTTTTAACGGAATAGGCCAGTAGCCGTCGTTGCTAACAAAGAGCCATCTTAAGCCTGATTCGCCCATTTCGGCCGTTATTCGCCTTGTCTGAAGCTTCCTGCCTTGGGCTCAGAAAGACAAACGAGCCCTGGCCTGCTTGCACAGATTGTCGCTTTGACGTCCTGACCAAATTAAGTAAACGGAGCCAGACAGATGCGCGAGGGCTACTACACAAGTTTGTAGCGATTTACTTCTCGATTCAGAACCCACCTCCGATTTTTGCGAGAGAACTCCAGCGAGAACTCAGTAACCATAATTGCTCGTTGGTGGTTGGAAAAACCAATGCTACTACGAAACCACTTGTTGAGATTGACACGTTCTGTGTCGCATTGACTCTTGGCAGTACACATGACCGGTGGGGTAGGAGTTAAGGTTTTAAGCCATATCTACTTACCTTCTGGTTGTGTCTCTTGTAGCCCCGTCGGGAGGGGCCATTTTTCTCTTTCTCAGAAAGGTCGATGTTATGAAGAAGCCATTCAGGGTTTTGTTTTGGTTTGTAATTCTACCCCTTGGCGGATGGAAGTGCGCAGAGCTCAGTAGCCCTACCATGCTTCCCGCTTGGAACTGCGTAGGCTCAAAGACTGCTCGTGTCGAAATGGTCGATGATAAGGAAAACGCGGAGTCTCCTGAAGAGCCTAAACCTAAAACTGTTGAGGTGACGGCGTTTCAAGGCGACACCAAAGTCCTTCAGCCGCTTAGGTCTGCAGAGTTGGCGAATTCCCAAAAGGAATTCGAGGCAGTTAAGCGCGAGAATGAACATCTGAAGGCCTTGTTGAGGCAAGCACGTACCGTGCTCTTGAACTACAAAAAGCTGGAGGATGAGCTCAAGGCAGACTTAGAAAGCATTCCGCTTCGAGTCTGCAAGTAGCGCATCTCTCGGCAAGACCAAGACCTCTGTTGCTGCGAAGTCGCCCCTGACAGAAGCGAGATCAGGGGGGGAGAGGTTTTTTGCCATAGGTTATTAAACTCCTACCCCCTAGTCTCCTTCCTCAAAGAAGATTTATCCCAACAGCATTGCTTTGCGAAGAACGTTTGTACGGTCGCTCAAAAGCAGTGAGGACTCCAGCCCCTTTTTAATTGCTGTTAGAACATCGCGGCACTCTTAAGCACATCGCAGAATCGGCGGCTCTCGATAGCGGGTGCGGTGGAGACGGATCGCAGTCGATTGGGCGATGTTTGTATCTTCTCCCAACGTATCGTCAAAACCGATCTTCAGCCTGCCGTGCCGCGCGATTTGGGAGAGATTTCAGTATCGCACTATCTTCTTCAGCCTGAGTCGAGCTCGTGTTTTATCAAAATGTGTCGCGAGCGATTGAAGCAAATTCATTGACTAACACTCCGACTGACATGTGCTGGTGGGGTGGGAGCAAGAGGGTTTTAACCGTAGATGCCAATCTCTCTGCGTGTTTTGTGGTCTTCTGTCTAAGGAGTTTGCCATGACTAAGTTTCCAGTTTGCGGCTGTTATTGGCCTCGGGGTTGTCTTCACCTTTGTCGCGCAGAACATTCGCGGGGCTATCGGCCATTCGGCGGCCAAAATCATCTGCAAGACTGGCGAAAAAGTCGTTACGACTGGCCAGAAGGTGGCGGTAGGCATCGCGAACCACATCACGGACAACATCGGCCATCCCGAGGAGTCTAAACCCCAAACCATTCAGGTGCGGGTAATCCAGGGAGAGGCAAGGATCGGAGTCCGAGAGGCTAGGAAGAACGGTGGCATGGAGTAACTCTCCATGCAGCTTTCTTGGGGGAGGCGTTTTTGACTCTGGTTACTTAACTCCTACCCCTAGCTTCTTCCTCAAAAAGGGCTCCATTCGAAGCACGAAATTCCAACGAAAAACCGGCCGAAGCTTCAGTCGGCAAGGCATCTTGTTTCTCAGCGCGAATTCCTTCCCTACCGTAAGCAAAACTCTTTTGATTCAGTACATCTCGGATTTGATATCCGGCCCCGCCTATCGACGTGCCAATCTCTGGGCTGACAGGAGAGTGTCAGCAGCGGCTGTATCTACAGCCAGTTTTCTATTTGGTGCACAAGGAGAAGCTTCTATTACCCGAAAACCGCACCCGCTTTTACTTCCGCATTTTGCAAATGATGGCACCACCTCCCTAACGAGTGTGCTCGCGCGCGCACCGAGCGCAGCAACTGCTTCAGGGAGGTTTGGTGATTCTTGCAGCGGAGGTTGTTTGGATAGGCAGGGGAAGCGGGTAGTCTCCTGCGGCAAAAAGGAAGCGGTCCTCGACGGGCAACAGATAGCCTTTCCTGTGACATTTTACCCTGTGACTGCCGCAATCTCTTTTACGGGGTCGAATCGCTCGGCGTGTGCTTGCCGCCTGAGAAAGATATCTTCTGGGTCTACAACTCATTCCTTCTCTGCTATTCCGCCGAGGATTCAGAATCTCCTCGCCCCTCCTTGATTGCCTTCCGCCTAGAATTCAGCTTCGTCAGTGAGTTGTTCAGGCGACCATTTTTCCGTGCTACTTGGAGAGGGTCGATATCGCAGCGCGTTTCCAAAATGCTCGCTGTCCGACTGACATGACCAAGAGGGGAAGAGGAAGTCTCAAGGTTAGAGATTAATCTCAAGACGATTTAGGGTGCTGTGTGTTGCAGTGCTCACCCCGTTTGGTTCCAGCCGTAACGGCTCGCGTTACTCGTGATCGGAAAGGATCATTGCCATGTTTCAAAATATCCTTGCAGGTGTGTTTCTGGCGTTTCTCGTGGTCGTGCTTCTCGGCTCCTCAGGAGTTCGGGACGCTGTAAACGAAGGCATTGAGGAGGGCAGCACAGCGTTGAACAGTGCGATGCAGTCTGAGGCCAACCTCCGGGAGCTTGAGGAAGCTCGGGCCCGTCAGGAGGCACAGGCAAAAGAGCTGCAGGCAGCGAAGGCTCGCCAGTCCAAGCTCGAAGCCCAGGTGAAGGACCTCAGCAATGAGGCCAAAGCCACCAAGGCCGAGCTCGAATTGGCCCTCAAAGCGAAAGCTGAAGCCGAGGAAGGCCGCAAGGCTGCCGAGGCTCAAGTGGTCATGTTGAGCGCCAGGGTCCAGCGCATGGAAGCCAAGGCTGCTGAGCGTGAGAAGGATCTTGCGCTGCTCCGAGAGGATAACTCTCGGTTGCGCCAAGCAGTTGAGGAAGCGGGCAGCCGAGTGGCCGCGCATGACGCGCGAATCAAAGCGCTCGAAGAGCGTTTTGAAGCCACTGAACGCGCGAAGGCAGAGGCGGAAGCCAGTGCTGAAGCGTCCAGGCTGCGAGCGGAGGAGGCTGAGACAGCCCTTGCCGACGCCAATAAAAAGGCTCGGCAGCAGGAAGAGGCGAGGAAGGCGCAGGAGGCTCAGGGCCCCGAGGGGAACTGCAGTCCACGCCCTGCTCGCCGAGGTCTGTTGCGCGGTATTTTCTGTCGCTAATCGGCGCCGTTGCCTAGTCAACTCTCGGCTGTTGGTAAGTTTACTTACGGACAGCCTTCTTTCAGGAGCGCGCCTGCGTTGCTCAGTGAAAGATGTGGAACAGGGGGCGAGGTTTTTAGAAGCGTTACTCTAAGACTTCCTCCCCCCTGGTCTCCCACCTTTTCAACCTAAAAATTCCGAGAGAACGCACCAGAGACTCGCCGTTTCAGGTTGGCGCGAATAGCTAGGCGCTCGGATTGAGGATGACCACTTCTACTCGCCTATTTCGGCGCCGTCCCGAGTCAGTTCGATTCGAAGCAATGGGGTCAGTCTCACCCAGCGCCTTGGTCCGTATACGTCGGCCTGGAACCCCGTGCTGAGATAGCGCCTCCGCTACGCTGCGGGCACGAGCCTCGGAGAGCTGATAGTTGTACTCAATCGTGCCAAGCGAGTCAGTGTGTCCCTCGACTGAGATCGTGCGGCTCTCGGCGCTCTGGAGCACGTTGGCGATCTCGCCAATCGTAAGCTGGGCCGAACGTGTAAGGCTCGACTTTCCAAACTCAAACAGCACGTCTGGCAGATTTACTACGATGCCGCGCTGCGAGTCGCGCACATCAATCCCCTTCGAGCGGAGCTGCTCAAGCAGCCGGCGATTCTCTTCTATGACTGCGCGCTGCTCGGCGATACGCCGATCCTGCTCATCGAGACGGCGGTCCTGCCTATCGATTTGCGATCCGATTAGCGCCCCACCGAGCGCACCTGAAGCTGCCCCGATTGCGATGCCGGCGCCCGTGTTTCCAGTCTGATTGCCGATGATGGCACCGAGACCGGCGCCCGCAGCTGCTCCGCCGAGAGCCCCTGTCTCCGTTGCGCCAGGGGAGTACCCTTCGCAGGCTGACATGATGGTAAGGAGCGCGGCGAGGGCTATGCGTCTCATGCAGGCCTAGAACTTGTCTGGGCCAGCCGCCTTGACCTCTTCGAGGCCGGTGCGTGCGGCTTGGAGGTTCGGGTCGATCTTGAGCGCGTCGTTAAACGAATTCCTGGCGTCCTGAACCCTCCCCATCGAGAGGTACAGGCTGCCGAGGTCAGTGTAGAAGGCGCTGTTGGTAGGGCAAAGTCTTTGGGCTCGGCGCAGGTGGTAGAGCTTCTGAGAGGACTCTGTGGCTGACTGTGCTGCCTGAGCCTCTCCAGCAGCCTCGGAGCAGGCGCTTGAGTTTGCTTGAGTGTCTTCCGCTAGGCTCGATGCGCCAGCCTGAGCCTCAG
Organism: Deltaproteobacteria bacterium; assembly: GCA_947491545.1. GTDB lineage: Bacteria > Bdellovibrionota_C > UBA2361 > UBA2361 > OMII01 > OMII01. The sequence continues at coordinate 3,032 of CANLJX010000120.1, read as the reverse complement.
CCTCAGCTGCACCTTCGTCGAGGATATCAGCCTCGCCAATTGACGCAGGATTTGATGGCTCATCTGCGGCCAGCTCTGCTGCCTTAGGCTTGGCAGCCTCGCTCTTCGGAATCGAGAGCGCTGCAGCTTGTTGCGACTTCGCTTGAGCCGCTGGCGCCTTCGCGCGAGGGGCGGCCGAGTTCGAGTCTGCGTTGTATCGAGCGAGAGGCTCCGAGTTCCGCTTCAGCGGCGGGGGCTCGTAAGCGACCATGCTGTGAGAGCCTCGCGGGTTCGGGCCACGGCGCTCCAGCTGCGCTAACTGGCGCTGTGCTTCTGGCGAAAGACTTTGGTGCTGCGAGCTTCTGTGCGAGCTGCGCGCGGGAGCAGCGGAAGTCGTGTCCGGGTTAATAGTACGCAGCTCGTTAAGCTCCTGGCGCTGAGCACTGATCATCCGCTCTTGGCGCTCAAGAGCCTCGTCTTGTGATTGAGCCGTCTCCTGCTGGGCCTGAAGCGCGTTTCCGATCAGCGCGCCCGTAGCGGCACCAGCAACAGCGCCGATAGCGATACCCCCGCCGGTACTGCCAGTTTGGTTGCCAACGATCGCGCCGAGTCCGGCGCCGATGGCGCCACCGGTGGCTGAGCCGATAGCAGTCGTTTCTTTCGGCTGGGTGCATCCTGCCGCTGCAATTAGGATGAGTGCTGCAACAAGGCTCCCTGTGCGCGACACGATCTGCTTCTTCATCGTTTTGCTCCTTTTCTTAGACGCGAATCTTACTCAGCTCGCTCGGCTTCGCCGACCTCGTACTCCTGGCGCAGGTACTCGTCGTGGTACCGCTGCCGGCGCAGGTCATCGAGCTCGTCTTGCTGCTTCTGCATCGCCTCTGCTTGGCGACGCATGAAATCTTGCTGCTCCTTCTCAGAAGCCTTCTTGGTGTCGTCCTTGCCAGAGCCGATCGCTGCTCCAGCGACTGCACCGGCGGTGCCGCCGATAGCTGCGCCGTACCCAGCGTTGCCGCTTGCAGAACCAATGGCAGCGCCGGTTCCGGCGCCGATAGCGCCACCTACGACAGCGCCCTCGGTCGGCGACTGAAAGCAGCCGGCGATGAGAAGCGCCGCCGCTACTGTAAGGAACGTTGAGCGAAGGGGGAATTGGAACTTTGAGAGCGCGACCATGACTATGCCTCTTTGGGAACGGTGTGGTGCAGCCCAGGACGCAACTTTGGGCCTCACGATCGGTATGGACGACGACAGCAAGCCCGTAGTGTAACGGCTCGCACAGCGAACCACACCCGCGTGTCGGATTCTAGAAGGGGGGCTCAGGAGCCGCAATCCAAAATGACGGGCTACGACGGGCTGTCCGGAATAGTCTCTTTAGGCTTTGGGAGCAGGATTAAGACGGCTACTCCGACGCAGATCGCCGAGTCAGCCACGTTGAAGGCCGGCCAGTGGTAGGAGCCCCAGTAAAAATCGAGAAAATCGACGACCCTACCGTAGCTTACGCGGTCAATCACATTTCCAACCGCGCCGCCCAGGATGCCAGCCAGAGCAGCTTGGGGCAGCCAGCCTCGACCGGCGGTTTGCTTTAGGAACACTACCACCATCGCCACCGCAAGGAGGATCGTTCCAGCGAGAACGAGTTGCCGCGTGCCGTCGGCGAGGTTTGACCAGAGCCCGAAAGCCGCTCCGGGGTTGAAGGCGAGGGTAAGGTTGAATAGCCCAGGTATGACCGGGAGGATCTGCCCCTCCTGGAAGCTGCGCAGCACCCAAATTTTTGTGAGCTGATCGAGCAGCACCGTGGCTATGCTTACGGCGGCGACGAGACTGAGACGGACTCTTGGGACTGCTGGGGTGGCTTCAATCATGCGGCAACCGTAGCAAAAACCCGCGTGCGCTAATAGTCAGAGTCAGTCACCGTCGGTTTTCGGACGGCGGCGGGAGCAGGAGAGGCTGACGCTTCAGGAGTCTTTACGTCACTCAGGCGGATCTCTCCGATACGGCCGTCCTTGGTTGAGAAGATCAGGTTGCCATTTGAGATGAAGTGCAGGTTTCGGGTGCCACTTCCAAGCTGCTGCGAGAGAACCTCGTGTGAGAGCAGCGGTAGCGCGGTCGGCGATATGCGGTGAAGACGGTCGGGCTCAAGCTGCGACACCACGAGTTTCGAATCGCGTCCGATCGACGCCACCCTGCTGCCATCGTGTGAAAGCGCCACGGAGAGCACACGCCCAGAATGGCTCTGTTTTCGAGCAGCCAACGCAAATCCGCGAACCTCCCACACCTCAACGCTGCCGTCTTCTGCGCCGAGAGCGAGCCGCTCGCCGGTCTCAGAAACGGCAGCCGATGAGATCCCCCTGTCAGGAGCGCGCGCTGCATTGAGGAATGTGCCAACGCCTCCGAAGAACCGTCCGCCAAAGAGGTTCCGATCGTACTCTCCGCCGTGATCATCCGCAGCGTATGGGAGCCACCCGAGCAGCGTGCCATCCCAGTCGACTGAGAAGAAGGCGCGCCCAGCAGGGTGCGGCAGCACTCGGCTGATCAGGGTTTGATGCGCGATGTAGCGCTCAAGCGCCTTGTCCTTCTCCTTGAAAGAGGTCGCCTGTCTGTCTGCCTCGTACCGCCAGCGGTAGATGCGCCCGTCTGCGCCGGCGATGAGCAGCGCCGTGTCGCCTTCGTGAAAAGCGATGTCCAGCACTCGCGGCTTGAGCCGGTCGAGCACCCATTCGCCCGTGCACTGGTTGAGGCATGATACGATGATTTTGCCGTTCAGCGTGTACGCCACAAGAGGCAGCCGACTTCCAACAGCAGCAAGCTGAATCGCCGAGCCAACAGATTTAAGCAGGTACCCGGCGCCGCTATCGAGGCTCCATCCGATTGCGTTGCCGTCCATCCCGAATGAGACGATCTGCACTGGGCTCTGCGACACCTGGGCAACGGCGAGAACCTCACCATTATGGCCGGTGCTTGCCGGCAGCAGGCTTGTCTTTAGGGGTTGCCACGGGGCTACTTCCACTGGGGTGTTTTCGTTGGTGGCGCCGATAGATCCCACGGCATCGACT
>CANLJX010000119.1 GCA_947491545.1 Deltaproteobacteria bacterium | reverse complement strand
TGCTCTCCACCTCCGAACGAACGGGTGCCAGGCTGGCCTCCATTCTGTTGAGGCTGAGGAGGCCGGGACTCTCGTGGCCTCTCAGGCGCAGGAGGCGCCTGACGCTGAGGCGGAGCATCCGGTTTCGGGCGCGCCTCAACTGGCGGCTCGGGCTCAGCCCGAACTACTGGCGGCGCCTCTCTCACTGGCGCAGCTGCGACCGGTTCCGCCGCACGAGCGGCAGCGGGCGCTGGCTCGGAGATCGGCTCATCGAAGATATCGAGGTCGAAAAGATCATCGTCGTCGTCAAGTGGCGACGGAACAGACGATGCAGGCTTCGTTTCAACTTGCGGCTCCGGCGCAACACCAGACTCGATCTCGTGTAAGTAGGCACCCAACGGGTCGAAGTCGTCCTGCTCTGCCGCCGCCGCTTGCGGTGACGCAGCAACAGGCTGCTGAGGCGGAGGCTTCGAGGCGGCCGATTGAGCCGCTTGCAGCACCGCTTCGACCTCTTGCGGCGAAGCGGTAATCGTCTTCTGGCGCACCCGACCACCCGACTTCGCCTGGTCAGGCTCCTCTTTGCCAAGACCATCGAGCGGGTTGTTACAGATGCGGCAGCGCGAGGCGCTGGCGGGCACTAGGCTCCTGCACGAGGGGCACCTCACAAAGGTCAGATCGCTCGTTTCACTTGCCATACAGTCGCTCCTCTCCCTTAGTTATGACATAAACCGGAGGCCTTTCCTCGCGAAAAAGCCCTTAAAAAATCACCACGAAAAACCCATCACCAAAACACTCACAACTAATGCCAAGCATCCTGTGATCCCGAGCGCTGCAACCGCCAATACGATCCGACCCTGCCACGAGAGCCGCGCAAAGAGCTGACGCACTCCTCCTCGGCCCTGCGGCGCTCCAGCCGCCTGCCCGAGAATCTCCGGCGGAACCTGGAGCCATGCCGTCGTGCGTCGCGCTCGTGGCCTGCCCTTGCCTGCGCCACGCGCCCCGCCATCAAGCGCCGCAACTTTGAAAGCCGTAGCAGCCCCCTGCGCTGCGTTGAACGCCTGCTCATCTTTCTCAGAGAAGCAGAGAGCCACCGTGAGCCCGCCTCCGAAATCGAGCACGAGCGGCTTGTCGCTGCTGTCAGCGTACTGGTCCCTGCGAAGCATCCCGCCGTCGTACCCCGTCCCGTTGGTGCTACAGTCGGTGACCCTGACGAGCCCAGTCTTTGACACATGCACCTTGCAGTGTTTTCTCGATACGTGCGGCGCACCGAGCCACATATCACTCGATGGGTCGCGACCAATCGAGATATCTGAGCCGCTCTTAAGCACCATGCGGGCCGGCCGCGCACTCTCCGAGAGCGAGAGCAAAAGTGGATACTTCCGCTCCTTGCTGAGCGCCTTTGGGCTGCTGAGCTTCACTCCCGCAATCACGTCAGCTGCCTGCTCGGCAGACACCACGCCCTGGGCAACGACCTCCTTGCCAAATGAGATCTGAGCACCCGGGTCTACATTGACCCGACCGGCGATCTGCTGCTGATTCACGAACGTGCCGTTGCTTGAACCGAGGTCCTCTACCCAGAATTGACCAGCCTCGAAGCCAATACGGGCGTGCCGTGCTGAAACGCTGGCGTTATCGAGTCGCAGAGAGCACTGGCGCGAGCGCCCCACGAGGACAGGTTGATCCGGAGAGAACGAGACGACCGTCTTGGGAGTTGTTGTCACTACCAGCGCGGGGAAGATCGGTGACTGCCCAGTGGCCGCCTGACGCAGGATACGCGCTCCTGCACGGTCGGGGGCCTCCGTGTCGCGAATCATAAGGTCGCTGTCGAGCGCAACGAACCGGAAAGCGATTGGGCCGAGGTCGACGGAGGCTTCGCCCTCATACACACCATCGAGGAAGGAAGGAGCAACCGATGAGTCGCTGCCCCCAATCGGAGTGAGGGTAAATTTCCGCCCGAGATCGCGGCTGATCATCAGGCTGTAGCCCAAGGACTTCATCTCATCCACGATCACGTGCGAAGACTCCTCAGAGCCGATCGTTGCAAGCGGACGGCGAATGAAGATCCGCTCCGTGCTCGGTGATTCGCCCTTGAATGTGATCTCTAACGAAAACATGATCCAACGCTGCGCCCAGCCGCCAGCCCCTTCCCCGTCAGAACGACGATCGGAACGAGTTTGCCGTTTCAGGCACTTACCCTGTGGGTGACTCCCACGTGCTTCCCTCTAAAAATGCATATCGGCTAATGGCCGAGAGTTTTCAAGTGGATAGCGTCAAACAGTTTTTCAAAAAGCAACTTTTCGGGGATTTCAGTAACCCTTCGGCACAGCTACGCATCTTTACTTTTATCGGGTCTTGAACCCGAAGGCGGCGGGGACTGTTAGGGGCGTATCCCTCATCCTTCTCGCCAGATACCTGATGAAGGACCTCGACGTGACTAATCGCATCCTGATCATCGACGACGACGTTACCGCGCTGGATATCGTGGACATTCTCTTTGAGGGGAGAGGCTTCGAGGTTGTTCGGCAACCGAGCGGTGACTCGGCGCTCGAACACCTTCAGGAGGCGAATCCAGACGTTATTCTTGTCGACTTGATGATGCCAAACATGCAGGGCCAGGAGTGCGTACGGCTCATGCGCGAACGCGGCGTCTCGGTCCCGATCGTGGCCTTCACAGCTCTAGACGACCCCAGAGTTCACCAGGAGGCGTGCCAAGCCGGGTGTACTAAGGTCCTTGTAAAACCATGTAAATCCAAGGATTTAATCAAGGAGATTGAAGTGCTTCTGCCGGTGCGAAGCGAGACCGAGCCCAGCAAGTAAATGTACCCCTTCCAGCCGAACTGTGGTAAGACCCTGAGCTGGTTGGAATACCAACTACAGATTTTAAGGAAATATTCGGAAGGTGCCTAAATCGAGTAAGCCTGTGCGACCGTAGTGTGGCGTGGCTGCTTCGAGAGTGACACGCGGAAGCCAAAAAGGCTTTCGGAACAGCAGCGTTCAAATGAGTGATTTACATTACCCATACGGCAAAGCATTAGCAGGAGGAGGCAAGAGCGCCTCAACGCTCCTGTTGCGGGACGCAGATGCGTCCCTGCTCTCATGCCCAGCCGCAGCTGCGTCACTCCAGACACCTCCCCTAAGGGAGATAGTTCATGGATCGCAGAATGATAATCAACGCGGTACACCCAGAGGAGTGCCGCATCGCAATCATCGAGGGCACTCAGCTCGCAGAGCTTGAGCTTGAGTCAAATGTAGGGAAGAAAGCTAAAGGGAACATTTACCGCGGGCGCATCTCGCGAATTGAGCCCAGCCTGCAGGCTGCTTTCGTCGATATAGGAACTGACAGAAACGGATTCCTGCAGATTAACGATGTTCACCCGTCGTGCTTCCGCGGGCACCCAGGACGATCCGGAAAGGTTCGTATTCAGGACGTTCTTGAGCCCGGCCAGGAGCTGGTTGTCCAGGTGGTAAAAGAGGAGCGGGACCTGAAGGGTGCTACGCTTACCACGTACATCTCCCTCCCCGGCCGCTACCTGGTCATTATGCCCGGCAGCGACCGTGGCGGAATCTCTCGAAAGATCAATGACGGCGAGCAGCGCATTCGTTTGCGCCGCCTCTCGCGCGAGCTTGAGATGCCGGCTGGCATCGGGATGATTATCCGCACCGCGGGGCTTGACCGCTCGCAGAGTGAGCTCTCACGCGACCTCACCCTGCAGCTTAAGCTCTGGGAGAGCATACTCGCGGCGAACCAAACTGCCCATGCTCCGGCCCTGCTCTTTAAGGACAACGACCTTACAACCCGCGTTATCCGTGACTACTTCACGCCGGATGTCAGAGAGATCATCATCGATGACCCGAAGACCTTCCATAACGTGAAGGAGTTTGTGAGCCAGGTCATGCCGCGCTACCGCTCGCGCATAAGGCTCTACGAGGAGAAGCAGCCGATCTTCACCCATTTCAACATCGACCAGCCGGTCCAGGACGCCCTGGCGAGAGAAGTTAAGCTCAGGTCGGGCGGAGCTATTGTTATAGAGCAGCTTGAGGCCCTTGTTGCAGTCGACGTGAACTCGGGCAAAGCCACCGACAGCCACAACATCGAGGAGACCGCCTACAAAACCAACCTCGAGGCTGCCGAGGAGATCGCGCGTCAGCTCCGGCTGCGCGACCTTGGCGGCTTGGTCGTAATCGACTTTATCGACATGAACGACAAGCGCCACCGCAGTGCGGTTGAGCGCCGCCTGCAGGACTCGCTCTCGCAGGATAAGGCCCGAATCGAGCTGGGTCGGCTCTCGCAGTTTGGGCTGCTAGAGATGTCCCGCCAGCGGCTGCGGTCGTCCCTGACTAGCCACAGCCACATTAAGTGCGATCACTGCCACGGAACCGGCAGCGTGCGAAATCCGGAACTCGTGGCCCTTGAGGCCCTGCGAAAGATCCAGGCTGCTGTCGTAGTTGGACAGGTGGCGAAGGTTAAGGCCCGGCTTAGCTCGATGCCCGCCTTCTTCCTGCTGAATACGAAGCGCTCAGAGCTCTCGCGGCTTGAGGCGGAACACGGCGTTCAGATCTTGATCCTGCCTGACGGGCGACTGCGCCCCGATGAGTACGCCTTCGAGATGGAGGGCGTAAGGCAGGCTGCGGCTGTTGCCCCGCCTGCTCCGGCTCCAGAAAAAGCGTCGCGCGCAAAGCGTAACGAAGAGCAGGAAGAGCACCAGGCGGCACCCGCCAAGTAGACTCTGCGGTCAACACTAGGCGCTGCAAATAAATCTTCCCCGATGGGCTCAAGATGGCGCCATCTTGGATTGCCCAGCGGACGCGCTTCTGCTAACTTTAGGCAGCTTAAAGTTAAGCGCTTTCCCTTGGCCCATCTCCGAAAAACTGAGCTGTTTTCATGACGTTGATCAACCAAGTACGCGAAGACCTAAAGAAGCTCGCAAAGCTCGCCGCCAACCTCTCCGAGGCCCACACCAGCGCTATCTTTCTCAGGACCGGTCTTCTCGCTTCGGGCACGCAGGGGCTCAGCTCAAGCGAAACGGGCCAATCGGAGGCACCCCAGAGCATAGAGCTCGTGGCGCTCCAGTCGCTCTCGACAGCTACCGCGCGTGACTGTCGAATGCAGGTCGGCAGCGGACTCTTAGGCTGGGTAGCCCAGCATGCTAGGCCGATTCATGTCGCTCCGTTTGACCTCGATAGCTCAACACTCGGGCTCTACACCGAGCGCGAGCCCCTCAAGAGCCTTGTTGCTGTTCCAATTCCGATGCCAGTTGAGGGTCAAGACCCGCGGGATGCGGCGGCAAGCTGCGCAGGCGTCCTCATGTGCGACAGCCGCAAAGCTTTCTCCTTCACTAAGATTCAGGTCAAGCTGCTTGAGGATATCGCGCTGCAGGTATCGCGGCTCCTCTTCTGGTCGCTCTGCAAGCCGGAGACAACTGGTGGAGAGTCCTCCTGGGAGAGCTTCCGCTTCAAGCTCGACCAGCTCGGTGACGCAATTGGCGCCGACTCGGTTGAGATCATCCGAGTAACGGTAGAGAGCTTCGCTCTAATTGAAAAGGAGCACGGCCTGTCGGCCGCTGTCCAGCAGAGCGAACAGTTCGTGCGCTTGGCACAGCAGGCCCTCCCGCCGCACTTTCCCCTCCTGCGGCTCCCAAATGGCGAGATCCTGATCGCGCTGGACAACATGATGGGGGCATTCTTCCAGCACAAGCTCCGAACCTTGGCGAGCCACGTATCGACGGCTTCTCGACCGTTCTCGATCGCGGCGATGAGCTTCTCCGCCCGCGCACCGCGCACACAGGGGGTCGACCTAGACTTTATCCTTCAGCAGCGGCCCAACCCGGTAAGGTCGTCGGCAAAGAACACAAACACCAAAGCAGTAGGAGGCACACGTGCTTAAACTCCCAGAGAAGGCTTCGCTAACTGGCTCCCCCCTTTGGAAGCGGCTCTCGGCCTTTCTGAGTGCGGATATCGCCGTGGACCTCGGCACCGCAAACACGCTGGTGTACGTCAAGGGAGAGGGACTAGTACTCAACGAGCCCTCTGTGGTTGCGCTAGACGCCGACACCAACGAGCTGCTCGCTGTCGGGCTCGCAGCGAAGCAGATGTTTGGGAAGACCTCCCGCCGCATCAAGTGTGTTCGACCGATCAAGGACGGCGTAATCGCTGACTTTGCGGTCACAACCGCCATGATTCGGCACATGCTCAAGGTCGTGCGAAACCGCTGGTCGCTCGTCCGTCCGCGCGCTGTAATCGGTGTGCCATCCGACATCACCCAGGTTGAGAAGCGCGCCGTGCTCGACGCCGCGCTCTCCTCAGGCGTTCGACAGGTATTCCTGGTCGAAGAGTCGATGGCCGCTGCCGTTGGAAGCGGACTGCCGATCGAGCAGCCGATCGGAAGCATGGTGGTCGATATCGGCGGTGGCACAACCGAGGTAGCGATCCTGAGCCTCGGCGGAACGGTGTACTCGTACGCGATCCGAGTCGCAGGCGACGAGATGGACGAGGCGATTCAGCGCTACATCCGCCAGCGCTGCGGACTTGAGATCAGCATCTTCGAAGCAGAGCGAGTCAAGGTGACGATCGGGTCCCTGCTCTACCACTCACCACCCCTGGTGATGACCGTTTTCGGTCGCGATGTGTCGACCGGGATGCCGCGCTCTATGGAGCTCACGAACGAGGTTGTGCGCGCCGCCCTTCAGGAGCCACTGTGTGCCATCGTCGGGGCGATCTACACCGCACTAGAAAACGTTAATCCAGAGGTCGCTCAGGATATCCTGGCCAACGGAGTTCACCTCGCTGGAGGCGGAGCGCTTTTGCGCGGTCTTGCAGAGAAGCTCACCGAGAAGACCGGCATTCAGTTCGTGCGAGACTCCGACCCGCTCACCTGCGTGGTACGCGGCGTTGGCCGGGTCGTTGAGAACCTCGATGCGCTTAAGCGCGTTTGCATTGCCGCGTAGTAGCGGCGAAAGCGTCGCCCGGTTCCGCCAGAATGGTATCACAGCTGCCCTGACTCTGGCTCGGCTGCAAGGTCTCACCTAGCCGCCGATATCATCGCAAACGAGCGCGCTTTCCGAGCCGCTTGGGTCGCAACCGCCACTGCGCCTAGCGCAAAAATACCTGCGACAGCGACGCGTGTGCTGCCCTCAGCCTCGAACCCACCTGCTCCTGTTTCGCTCACCCGGAGCAGCCCCGTAGCAAACAGCTCATTCACCCAAGCAACCAGTTCGAAGATCTCATGCCCGAGCGGAAGCCGCGTAGCGGCGAGCAGGAACGCCGCCACCCCAACGACGCAGTTCCACGCCGACCAGACCGGCGCGACAAGAAGGTTGAGCGGCAGGGCAGCCCAGGAGACATTACCCGACCAAGCAACAACGATCGTGCCTGTGGCGAGCCATACCGAAATCTGCACCCATAGAAAACTCCTCAGCCAGCTGCCGGCCCCGAGCACCCGGCCAATTCCGATCCCGACCAGTGCGGCGAAGGTGAGCTGGACCCCTATCTCAAGCAGCGCCCACGGCCAGAGAAGCTGAACGATGAGAAGCGCAACTCCGATGCGCTGAGAGAATCTCCTTCCACTCTCGACCATCGCCTCAGCACAGAGACAAGCGGCAGCTATCAAGGCTCTGGTAGCCGAGACCTCAGCACCGATAAACATGACGTAGAGTGCCGTTATTCCGAGCGCCACCAACGCAACCTTCCCCCTCAGGCTTACCGGAGGTGCAAGCAGCCTCGCCACTGCTGCCAGGGGCACAAACACCACTGCGAACACCATAGAGACTTGGTATCCGGAAACAACGAGCAGGTGCGTTAGCCCCACCTTCGTGATCGCTCCCTCTAGGTACGAGCTCAGCACATCCCGATACCCGAGCGCCATCGAGAGGAAGAGCCCTCCCCCGCGCCGCTCGCCAAGCAGCTCTGTGGTTCTCCGCTGCACCCAATCTCTGGCGTCCTGCAGCACACCCGGATCTCCCTCAACTTCTGGCTTTGAGACGTAGCGAGCGCGAAACGTGGTCGATACCCCGCGCCTCCAGAGGTACCCATCCCACGACCACGGGACCCCCTCACGCTCTATCCTCTCCGCCGCTCCGCGCAGCCACACCACGTCGCCCTTCCGGAGCGATGCCGCATTGCGCCACGGAAGCTCGATTGCGCTCACGTGCAGCAGCGGTTCCCCTTCACGGAGCTGATGTGAGGCGAGGAACGTTACTCGCCCCGGTGTGGACCTTCGCCCTGTATCCTCAATTCGCGCCAGAACGGATACATCCTCCCCGACCTCTCCATCGGAGTGATTCAGGATCGCCCCAAGCGCCGAGAGTACCCCAAGCAGCACCCCCGCAAGGGCACCCCTCAAGCCGCTCGGAGTAGCCACTAGGAGGAAGGCGCACAGCACCACTACCGCCAAACACTCATGCCCCCCAAGAAACCAGGCGAGGGTCTGCCCAGCGCCCGTCCACAAAGCAAGTAGGAGTGCCGGGGCTTGGGTGCGACAGGCGGCGAACAATCGTCCAAAAGCGGATAAAGATACGCGCAACCGGTCGGTTCCGGTGCGATGCAAAAGTTTAGGTTTTACACCCGTGCCCTCATATATT
>CANLJX010000118.1 GCA_947491545.1 Deltaproteobacteria bacterium | reverse complement strand
CGTGGTTGACCTCTCGGCTGACTTCAAGAAGAAGGGCGAGCTTACAAACGTTCTCGCTATCTCCGGGCAGATCATCTCGCTGCTCCTTCAGCAGAACTCTATGCTGCAGCGCAAACTCATGCGCCCTGGAGATGTGCTGCTGCTCCCAGACCTCAAAGGGTATAGCGCCACAGACTTTAAGAAGGCCCAGGAGATCTTCGCAACGGGCGAAGCTGCCGCTGACGCGCAGCTCAAGCAGCTCCGGCGCTTCTCGGTTTCAGAGGCAGAGTACGCGAAGTGGCAGGCGCGGCGCGAAATCGAGCCCGCAGAGGTCGTCATAACGGAAGTTTCCGTCGACACCGACCTTGAGGAACTCAGAGAGCCAGTCGAAGAGGCGTTCGCCTTCCAGGTTGGACAGCCGCTCGACACCCAGAAGGTCGAGGGTGCGCTGCACTCCACCTTTGAAGACGGGCGCGTAGGGAAGCTTGAGTACGAAGTCATAAAAGAGCCAGACGGCGGCTCGAAGCTGCACCTAATCGCAAAGAAGCCGAAGTGGTACGACGAGTACTTCCGCGTCGGCCTCGCCCTTCAGGACGACTTCGACGGGAACAGCTACTATCAGCTTGCGCTCGCAGGACGTTTCAACGACCTCAATGCGTGGGGCGGATACCTCAACACCCGTCTTGAGATCGGATGGCGCCCCTTGGTTGACATAGACTTCTACCAGCCGCTCGGCGCGAACAGCCCCTACTTCGTCAATCCGAACCTCTTGCTTGATCGATACCAGCTTCCGGTCACGATCGAGAACGAAGTCGTCGCACAGTACGAACGCTCTCGCCTGATCGGAGCGCTCGCATTCGGTCGAAACTTCTTCCGGGACGGAGAGCTCTCCGGAGGTCTGTCGCGTGGTATGGGACGGCTTGAGCGGACAATCGGAAGCCCCACGCTTCAGGACCAGAACTACGAGATCGGAAACTTCTTCGGCCGCGTAGCATGGGATTCGCTCGACACTCCAGACTTCCCAAGAAGCGGAGTCCAGGCAAACTTTATGACCTCCCGAAACGTAGGCGCACTCGGCTCATCCGAGGTCTTTACACAGATGACCGGAACGGGGAACCTTCCGATTACCTTCGGGCACAATACGCTCCTGCTCTCGTCTGACTTCGGAACGAACCCAGAAAACGTGGAGCCTGAACGGTACTTCGTCCTCGGCGGCATGTTCGACCTCTCCGGATTCCAGCCGGCGGGCCTTGCAGCCTCTGACTTCGTGATTGGACGCACCACGTACTACAGGCAGCTTGAGTCTCTTGGCGGCTCGTTCGCCAAACTCGATATCTTTGCCGGAGGATCGTTCCAGCTCGCTTCGATCAAGAGCGACTTGGCCCAGATTCCGGACAACTCCGGCATCGCGGCCGGTCTCTTATTCGTCGGTGCGGACACGCCTCTCTTCCCAGTTTACCTGGGCTTCGGCCTAAACAACCAGGACGAGCAGGCGTTCTACCTGAACCTCGGGCGTATCTTTAATCCGCGGCAGTATTAGGCTGCGGAAGGGGCCGGGCTCAGGCCCTGCTCGACGGGCATGCGAGTTCATCACGATAGAGGATCAGGTCTTCACGCGCCCGATCACGCCCCCATCAGCGACCACCGCGCTCGCCGCGCCTCCGCGTTACTTACCCAAAAAGCTCGCGCATCGAATACGCTCGGAACTTGCCAAGCAGCTTTAGCAGCCAACTGCACTGAAGCTTTTGTCGATACCGCAACGTTTTGTTTTGGTAACGCGGAGGCGCGGGTTTGGCGCTTTCTTTCCGTGAGAGTTACTAAACAGCCTTCACCCGCACACGATTGCCAGGCAGGCGCTCAACGATCTCTGCGAGCTCCAGCTTGAGGAGATCCGCAGGCGAAAGGGCATGCCGGGCGAGGAATTCATCGATAGCCAGCTCCTCGACACCTTGCGCCTGCTGTTGAGGCGCGAGCCCGTACTCCGCGAGGATCTCTGCCGAGCCGGTGAAGGACATCGCACCATCATCAATCATCTCAGCCCCGCCCGAGTGCCGCTCGTCCCAGCCTGTGTGTTGGTACACGAAGACGTCGCGACCGAAATCAGCGCCGAATCGTGCGGTGACGAGCGAGCCGCTGCGGCTTCCTGCTTGGATGACAACAACCCCCTGGGACATCCCGGCGATGATCCGGTTTCGCGCCAGGAAGTGATGCTTGAGCGCCGTTGTGCCCGGCGCATACTCAGAGACGATGGCACCGCCCTGCTCCACGATCTGCTCCGCCAGCGGCTCGTGCGAAGGCGGGTAGATCGTGTCGAGCCCGTGCGCAAGCACCGCCACGGTCGGTGGCTCCTCGCTCTCCGCTCGATCAGTCATGCTCCCTATGGCCCCCCGGTGAGCAGCTCCATCGATTCCAAGCGCAAGACCGCTTACTATCGAGACCCCCGCTCGCGCTATCTCCATCGAGATCTTTGAGGCGAAGGCACACGCCTCAACCGACGCGGCTCGTGTGCCAACGACTGCGAGCGCGAGCTGGCGCGGAACCCAGCGCTCGCTCCGGCTCCGCACATACAGGACAGGCGGCGGAAACGGCACCTGTTGCAGCAGATCTGGGTAGAGAGCACTCGTTATCGGCACAACCTGTATCGAGAGCGCCTCACAGCGCCTGAGGGTATCCTCAGCCTGGCGCCACTTGCCGGAGCCTAGGTGCAGGCGAAGCGCGGCTCCTGTCACGCCGGACTGCATCAGCGATACGAGCTCAGCACGGGGCGCCGGCGTGTAGAGCGAAACAGCTATGGCAGCGAGCTTGGAATTGTCGGTGTTTTCTGACGTGTCGGACACAGGCGCTCTCCGCATCTCAGGCAGAGTCCTCGTCTGTTCGCGAGGAACCTCCCTGGTTTACAGAGGGGTTCGCAATCGGCTGAAGATTTGTTGCGAAAAATGCTCAGTTCTAAGGATTACGCTCGGCGTTGATCTCAGTCTCAAGCAGTGCGAGCTGCTCTTGGATCGCTTTGCGGAAATCAAGCGGGGCTGGGATGAATGAAAGGATCTCCTCAGTTCCACCCGTGCCAGTTACCTCGATATCACCATAGTCGAGTATTCTAGCGAGGATCGATTGAGTGAGACGAATGGCCTCGACCTTGGCGAGTACGATGTCGAGTGACTTGCGCCGGATGAACCCTGTCTTTCCGAGCACGCGCTTAGAGGTCACCGCAAACTCTGAAGTTAGGAACACAATCAGCCTGTCGCAGAGCCGGTAGGAGGAGTAGACCAACAGCAGAAGGATTACCGCGAAAGCGATGTACCCATCTTCGTTGTTCGGGAACATCTGCGGGTAGTACCAGAGAGAGCCAGCCAGAAACGAAGTTCCCATCGCCGGAACGAGCAAAACGATAGGGTGAAGTCGGGTGTTTAGCACCACCGACTCATCGTCCATCAAGTTGTCTTCTATGTAACCCATTAGACTCCCTACCCCCTCGGCCCACGTCCGCGACTACGCGGCACTTAACCATTGTAGCGCGATGCTCGCCACTACTGAACCTAACCTCAAATCAACAACTTAGAAACACGAAAAAGGGGAGCCGCACGGGGCTAAACCTTTCGTTGGGGTTAGCCGACTAAACACAGGTCTACAGAACATCGGGAGCCCCCTATGGAGACCTCAGGCAGAGACTTCGCACTCCAGTTCCACGGCCTCAGCAATCAAGATCCGAAGGTGCGCGAGCGCTTCCGGGACATCTGCTTGGCACATCTTGAAATCTCTGACCAACAGGCCCTCGACCTCCTAACCGATCGGGCCACAAGGCTGCTCTGCACCGACATCTCCCCGGAGACGATTCAGAGCGTTGCAAAGCACCTCTCGGAGATCGGCATCAGGGTCGATGTGCGCGACGCGACAGAAGCCGAAGAGTTTTACATCCCGTGCGGTTCCTTCAGTGCAGACGACATGCAGTCATTTGAGGAGAGCCAGCTCTTCGAGCGCCCGGTGGGCAACTTCAGGACCCCACACGTTCCATACAGTGGCCCATCTGGTGGATACGGCGACGACACATCACTGCAGGATTACCACTTCAGCGTATACCCGTACCCAGAGCACGACTTTGCGGAGGCAGCGCTTGGAATGCAGCGCCACGCAAAGCTCGTCAAGCGCAGACTCAGTCTCTCAACAGCCGAGCGCGCGGGGCTCGCGTTTGTGGGGTGCGCCCTACTGGCGCTGCTGGCCTTCTTCGTGTCGCCTTAGCGGCGCTTCGGCGCGCTCTTTCCCTTCTTCGCAGCCGGCTTCGAGGATTTCGCCTTGCTTGGCTTGGCGGGAGCTGGCTTCTTTGCGCTCGGAGCGGGACGCTTAGCAGCGCCCTTCGCTGCCTTAACGGCTTGCGCTTTGGTGCCCTTCGCTGCTGCCGGCACTGCCTTGGCTTTCGCGTTCTTGAGGGCTGCCGCCTTGAGTGCCTGCTTCTCGGCTGCCTTCTTCGCCTTGGCTGCCGCCAATGCTGAGGCCTTAGCGGCAGCCGCTGCTGCAGCGCGCGTTTCTGAGAGAACTGGCGCCTTAATCGTCGCCTTACCTTTGGCTTTCGCCGCCTTCGCGCCCTTCTGCTCCGACTTGCTCGGCGCGGCCTTCACCTGAACCTCGGAGGCCGAGAACGGCTCAACGGGAGTGCCCTTAAAGGTCATCCCGTTCTGGCGCAGGATCGGTCGCGGCTTCGGGCCTTTGAGGCGGTACTTCGATGCAATCTGGACCGGCGGTGGAGGCGGTGCCTTCTCGGCGGGTTTCTTCTCGGCGGGCTTCTTATCGGCGGGTTTCTTGTCGGCGGCCTTCTTCTCCCCCGGCTTCGCTTCTTCCCCCTCAGCAACCTCCTCGCCCTCCTCTTGGCCATCGGCGTTGAGCGTGATGCGGGTATTTTCAAGTCGGGCCATGACCTCGGGGACCTCTTCTGGAGATGAGAGCCAGGTCTGGCCGTTTAAGCTGTACAGCGTAACGAACTGTCCGTTAAGCATTACCCTCTTAGTCAGGTACTCCTGCTTCTGCTGTCCTGAGGTCTGCTGCTCTGTTGATCCCATAAAATTCGATTCCGCTTGCCAAACAATGGTTATCCCCCAGGGCTTTCAGCAACTTGCGCCGATTATCGGCACGCGGAGCCCAGGGTGGCTCAAGCTTAGGATGACGGGAGACATGTTGGTCGATGCGCTTTACATCGTTAATAGGTGGCATTTTTTAGAGTGGTCGCTCCCATGCCTAACGCCGCCGATCACCGCTCGGTTCCACACCCTTCTCTTAAGCGGGATGCCGCGCTCCCATTGCAAAACGAGCGCGCCGAAAAACAGACGGTGGCTTGGCCGCAGCACGTCACCGAGCTGCACGTGCACCTCGGCGGCTCCGTTCCGCTCTACCGCCTGTGGGAGATCGCTATCGAGCGCGGGATTCGCGGGGTAAGCGCTGGCTACCAAGACTTCGTCAACCTACTGGAGGTCTCTGGCAAGGGCAGGATCGACCTCGACTCCTACCTTGAGGTGTACGAGAAGGTGGAGCTTATTCAATCTGGTCCGGCATCAGTGCGCGAGAGCGTTATAACCGCGGTCCATCGCGCGCATCGAACTGGCGGGATGGTTCGCATCGATCCTACAGCCAAGAGCCTTTCGCATGAGTGTCTGTTTGACGTCTCACGCCTTGAGCTTCGGTGGAACCCGCTCAAACGCACCGGTGCCCCATTTCTCAAGGGCAGCCACGCAGGGCTATACGATCTCGACCGCGTGATCAAGTCGGCCATAGACGCTGTCGAAGATGTTGAGATCGGCTTTCGAGGAGCCATCTCGGTAGGCCACATCTTCTGCTTCGGCCGCGATCTGACTTTTGAGGCCAACCTGGCGCTTGCGCGCAAGACGCGGCTGTGGCGAGAGAAAAGCCGCACCATTATCGGGATTGATCTAGCGGGTCCTGAGTCCCTCAATCCGTTGTCAGACCCGCGCAAGCTCCAGGAGATGAAGATAGCTTTCGACGAGGCAGGTCCTGGGCTCGGCCGCACCGTGCATGTTGGCGAGACAGAGCACGTCGACCTGGAAACATTCATAAGGACTGTTGAGACGCTCAATCCGGCTCGAGTTGGGCACCCGATCGCTGCCCTTCGCGCTTTCTGGGATCGGAGGGATGATCGAGGGCTAAAGCTGCTGCAGGAACGCAACATCGTGTGTGAGCTGTGCGTCAAATCAAACCTTCTCACCGGCGCGGTTCGAAACCTGGAGGAGTACGGGCGCCTGATACAGACCCTCGATCAGCACGAGGTTCAGTACACATTCTCCTCTGACGCCCCAGCGCTCCAGGGCTCATCTCTGGCCCAGGAGCTCCTGCTGCTCCTCGAGGCTAGCGCGGCGACCCCTGAGCAGCTCCTTAGGGCCCTTGCAGTGGCAGAGCACGCGAGCTTTCTGCAGCCTCCGACACAGCACCGCAACAAACCCTCCGCAGAGCGTGCTTAAAGCCCCAAAAGAGGCGATAATTTAGGGAGTTTCTAAGGATTGCACCTGCCCCAACCGGTGTCATATCCTAGCTGCCACACTGCCCCGGCGTCCCCATCTCTGGGAAACCGCTTCGGGGCGCTTTTCTGAGGTACAGCAACCGTATGGGTTTCGAGAACGTTTTAGCGACTCTGTGGACCAGCAAATCCCCCCTAGACGAGCGCGCACTAGCGCACCGCCACACCAAGGTGGTGGCAACCGTCGGCCCCTCCTGTCGCGACCCGGAGAAGCTGCGCGCCCTGATTAAGGCCGGGGTCAACGTGTTCCGGCTCAACTTCTCTCACGGCAGCCACGAAGAGCACCTCGCGAACCTGAAGAACATCCGCTCGGTTTCGGCAGAGATGGGAGCCTGGGTCGCAATCCTGCAGGACCTCTCTGGCCCCAAGATTCGAATCTCAAACGTGGAAGGTGACTTCTGCCCCATTACTGACGGGCAGCCGATCGAGCTGCGCTGCGCTGACGGCTCGCTATCAAACGGCTCGCGGATCTTCGTCGAAACCGTAAACCCGATTACGACCCTTAAGCCAGGGCATTCTGTGCTGCTCGCCGACGGCTTGCTAGAGCTAGCCGCTGAAGAGGTTCGCTCGGACCACGTGCTTTGCCGCGTGGTAAAGGGCGGCCGAATCCGCTCACGGGTGGGTATCGCCTTCCCAGACAGCGACGTTGACCTCCCGGCCACCACCAAGAAGGACATAGTTGACCTCGACTGGGGCATTAAGAATGGAGTCGACTACGTTGCGATCTCCTTCGTTCGCTCTGCAGACGATGTGCTCAAGCTGCGCGCAATCATCAACGACAAGGGCTCCTGTGCGTCGATCATTTCAAAGATCGAGCGCCGAGCCGCTCTCGAAAACATTGAGGAGATCGTTGAGGCTTCGGACGGGCTGATGGTTGCCCGCGGCGACCTAGGGCTTGAGGTGCCGCTTGAGCAGCTTCCGATGCTGCAGCGCAGGCTGATCGAGGAGGCAAACTTCCGCGGCATTCCGGTAATCGTCGCAACTCAGATGATGCACTCGATGATCACATCCGTGCGCCCGACCCGCGCCGAAGTCTCCGATATTGCCAGTGCGGTGATGAGCGGTGCCGATGCGGTGATGCTGTCTGACGAGACGGCGATCGGAGAGCACCCCGAGGCGTGCGTGAGGTACATCAGCCGTGTTGCCGTTGCGGCCGAACAGACCTTCGCTTTTGAGGAGTACAAGCTGCGCCTGCGCAATTCAGACACCTACACCGTGCCGGATGCCATCGCGTACGCGGCATGCGCTGCGGCGATTAAGACCTCTGCGGGCGCCCTAATCGCCTGCACCGAGACCGGCACGTCCGCTCGGCTCGTGGCGAAGTATCGTCCGCAGCAGCCGCTCTACGGCGTCTCCCGTAAAGAGACGGCTCTGCGCAAAATGGCTCTCTACTGGGGCGTGCACCCTATCTCGTTTGAATCAGGCGAGACCCACCGTGACGAGATCGACACTGCGCTCAAGGCGGTTCAGGATCGCGAAGGGCTGCCAAACGGCACCCGCGCCGTCATCACAGGCGGCAGGCCGACCAGGACCCCAGGCTCGACCTCGGTGCTGGAAGTGCGCGAGATGAACTTTAAGTAGTGGCGTGCTGGCTTGATTCTGCCGGAGAGGAGAAAGGTGCTGAAATTCGGCGCTGCAACTGGCACAATCCCGGGGTCAGCCATGCGAACACAGTTAGTACGTTGAGTTGAGGAGCGTTATGACGATGTCGGAGAAGATCACTGAGGCTGAAGCTGTTGGGCTTGCAGGGGTTTCGGCTCGAACACTGCGCCGCTTCCAGGAGTCGGGCTACCTTGAGGTATCTCAAGGTAGCGATGGAGGAGCGTGCTACATAAGGGCACAGATTGTCGAGATCTTCGGAGCGGCAGAGGCGCTCTCAAGCCAGGCCCCGCAAAGCCCTTCGGAGCCGCAACGTCAAGGCTCCGCAGGCCAAGCTCCTCGCTCTCCGCAAGCGACTCGACCAGAGCAGCCGGAGCAGTCGCCGTCCCCCGAACTCGCTATTTCAGGCGCCGGCCCAGAGCTCGATCGTCTTAAAAATCTCGTAGCGCTTCAGGAGCGAATCCTGGACCTCAAGGATGCAGAGATAGCCGACCTGCGCTCGCAGCGGGACTGGCTTCGCAGTCGCGTTGAGCGTCTTGAGGAGAAGAGCGAGC
>CANLJX010000117.1 GCA_947491545.1 Deltaproteobacteria bacterium | reverse complement strand
TTTACCTCGGACAAGAGCTCTCCTTTCAGAAGCCAGTCTACTTCGGCGATACGCTCACAGCCCGGGTTGAGGTAATCGAGAAGCTCGCCAAGCGTGTCGTAGTATTAAGCACGACGGTCACCAACCAAAACGGTGATGTAGTGATAAACGGAAAAGCTACGCTCAAGAAGCTGGGCTAGGTGGGCAGCACCTCGCCCTCCTCCTAATCCTTATCTTCCTCCTGCACCTGCACCGGTATCCTAATCATCGTCTAAAAGTCCACGCGCGGTGGGTTGCTGCTATCTTTGCGAGCTGCGTTTGCCCGCTGCGTTTGCTGGATGAGGATTAGGAGAGGGGTACAGGTGCAGGAGAAAGATGAAGCGGAGGAAGGGTAGACGCGAGGGGCACCAACAAACTACACCGCCGGCGCTGCATACGCGATTCCCAGCGCCTCCGCCGTCGGCTTGTTCGTCAGCTTCCCATCAAAGCAGGTAAGAGCAGACTTCATCTCGCTAGACTGGTGAATCGCCTTCGCAGCGCCGAGGTCCGCGAGCATCGTGATGTACTGGAGCGTCTGGGCTGCAAGCGCCATCGTCGATGTGCGCGGTGTCTGCGCTGGCATGTTGCACACGCCGTAGTGTATCACGCCATCAACTTCGTACGTCGGGTTATCGAGAGTGGTCGGCTTGCTCGTCACGGCGCACCCTCCCTGGTCGATGCTGATGTCGACGAAGACTCTGCGCGGGCCAAGCGCCCGAATCATCTCGCGCGTGATAATCTTCGGAGTCGCCGCTCCCGGCACCAGCACTGCTCCGATCAGCAGGTCTGCATGCGAGCAGCCATGCATCAGGCTCTCCGGGGTCGAGATCACGGTCCGTATCCCAGGAAACTCTTTGGCGAGCGCTGCGAGCTTCTCTTGGCTGATGTCGTACACCTCTACTGCAGCGCCCATGCCATGCGCTGTGCTGCACGCCGCCCGGCCGGCGATCCCGGCTCCAACGATCATGACGTGCCCAGCCGGAGCTGCTCCGGCTCCACCGAGCAGCACCCCGCGCCCCCCATTCTGCGAGAGGAGCAGGTACGACCCGTTGAGCACCGATAGCTTCCCGGCCACTTCGCTCATTGGCTCAAGGAGTGGCAGCCGCTTATCGGCGGTTTGAAGGGTTTCGTAGGCAAACGCTGTTACTTTTTTCGCGAGTAGCGCGCTAGCCACCTCCGGTAAGCTGGCCAGGTGCAGGAAGTCGAACAGCAGCAGGTCAGACCTAAAGAACTCGAACTCAGAAGGGTCGGGCTCCTTTACTTTGACTAGAAGCTCAGCGTTGTTCCAGACATCCCCTAACGTTTTAGCGATCTTGCACCCAGCAGCCCGGTAGTCTTCATCCGAGAAGCCCGAACCCTCTCCTGCGGCTGCCTCTATTATGACTGTGTGCCCGCCACGAACGAGCTGGTTGGCACCCTCCGGCGTGATTGCAACGCGCTTCTCCAGGGTCTTTCTCTCGCGTGGCACTCCGATCTGCATGCACTCCTCCCAGCTCCGGTCGACTACTCCACCATCCTACGGCAATCCGCTGCCGGCCCGCATGCGGAAAAGTTCTCGCACACTCCGACGATCGCCGAAACGTGAGTTCCAGCCTATGGTTACTTGCGCCCCACAAAAGCGATCGGAATGTTTACTTTCACGAATCGCTCCCATATAAAACGTGACGGGTTTTCAACGGCTTAGACCTCTAGGGGTACGTCGCATGGCTCACCAAGCCTCATCCTCAGGCAGCAGCGCAGGTAGTGACCGGCCAGCTACCCATGCCCCAAAGATCCTCGACGGAAAATCACTCGCGCGCGCAGTCGCCCGCACCACAGCCGCTCGAGTCACTGAGTTGCGCAATAAGATCGGACGAGCCCCCGGCTTGGCAGTGATCCTGGTTGGAGAGAACCCAGCCTCAAAAACCTACGTCGCATCAAAGCACAAGTTCGCCAAGGAGTGTGGCCTCGAAACGTTCGACTCCCACCTTCCAGCCACAGCGACCGCCAGCGACCTGCGCAAGGTCATTGAATCGTACAACGCAAACGACGCAGTCGATGGCATCCTGCTCCAGCTTCCGCTTCCGAAGCCGCTCGACGGTCTTGAGTTCGTGCGCCTGATCTCTCCCGACAAAGACGCCGATGGCCTCCATCCGGCTAACCAAGGGCTGCTGCTGCAGGGAACTCCAGCGCCGCGTCCGTGCACGCCGCTCGGCGTGATGGTGATGCTGGATCTGGCGCTCTCGGATCTGACGGTGACCGACTCCACTACGCTTGCAGAGATCCCGCAGGCGTCTCTCGCCGGAAAGAGCGCCGTCGTGATCGGCCGCTCGCAGCTCGTCGGAAAGCCGATGGGATTCCTGCTGCTGGAGCGCAATGCCACGGTGACCTTTGCGCACTCAAAGACGACAGATCTTCCCGCCGTGTGCCGCGCGGCAGATATCGTTGTGGCAGCGGTCGGTGTGCCGCGGCTCGTGAAGCGCGACTGGGTTAAGCCGGGCGCGATCGTGCTCGATGTTGGAATAAACCGGCTGCCAGACGGCAAGCTGTGCGGCGACGTCGACTACGCTGATGTCGCGCCTGTCTCGTCGGCGATCACTCCGGTTCCGGGCGGAGTCGGGCCGATGACGGTTGCAATGCTCATCTCAAATACGGCTGAAAACTGCGCCCGCAGGAACGGAGTATCCCTATGAAGCGAACCCCTCTCTACGACGAGCACGTCCGCCTCGGCGGCAAGATGGTTGAGTTTGCCGGCTGGGAGATGCCGGTGCAGTACAGCGGAGTGATCCAGGAGCACCAGAACGTGCGCGAGCGAGTCGGGCTCTTCGACGTGAGCCACATGGGAGAGATATGGGTCAGCGGCCCTAACGCGGAAGCCGCGCTGCAGCACCTGGCCTGCAACAACGTCGCTTCCCTCTACGACGGAAAGGCCCAGTACAGCGCAATCCTAAACGAGAACGGCGGAGTAATCGACGACATCATCATCTACCGCTTCAACAAAGAGCTTTACCTGCTGTGCGTCAACGCCTCGAACGCGGAGAAAGATTTCGAATGGCTCTGCAGCAAGAACCCGACCGATGCCCGCATCGAGAACGCGAGTGCTGAGTACGGGCAGATAGCGGTGCAGGGCCCGCGCGCAATGGAGCTCCTGGCACCACTGCTCAAGGGCCCGGCGTTTGCTTCGCTCAAGCCGTTTCACTTCATTGAGGCTGAGCTGCTTGGTTCCAAGGTGATCGTCGCTCGCACGGGTTACACCGGCGAAGATGGCGTCGAGATCTTCGTAAAAACTGAGCGCACTGCGGACCTATGGCGCCTCCTGCTTGAGCACGGCGCGAGCTACGGCGTGCTCCCGTGCGGGCTCGGCGCTCGTGACTCGCTGCGGCTTGAGGCTGCCTACCCGCTGCATGGGCACGAGCTGGCAGAGGACGTTCCGGCGCTCGAGAGCGGGCTCGGCTGGATTGTGAAGTTCGACAAGGGCGAGTTCATCGGACGCAAAGCGCTCGCGGTTATCAAAGAAAAAGGTCAGGCGCGAAAGCTCGTCGGCTTCGAGCTCGATGAGGCCGGCATCGCCCGCCAGGGCGACACGCTTGCGGACACTGGCTCGCAGATTGGCGTGATCACGAGCGGCACGAAGACGCCGACGGTCAATAAGGCGCTCGGCATGGCGTTCATCCGCGCAGATCTCGCTGCGCCAGGCACGAAGGTGTCTGCAGTTGTGCGTGGACGCTCGATATCGGCGCACGTGGTCGCGCTGCCGTTCTACAAGCGCCCGAGCGGAAAGGCTGCGTAGGCGGAGAGCAGGTTGCGTTGAAGTAGTTACAAAATATTGGTGAATTGTTGCTAGAGAGAAAGGGGAGAGACTATGGAGTTTCCATCAGAGCTTAAGTACACAAAGGAGCACGAGTGGGTCCGCATGGAAGGCGACACCGCTGTGGTAGGCATTACCGAGTTCGCGCAGTCTGAGCTTGGCGACCTCGTGTTTGTGGATCTCCCCGCGGTCGGAAAGAGTGTCGCGCAGCACGGAACGATGTGCGTCGTTGAGTCGACCAAAGCCGCCTCTGACGTCTACTCGCCGCTCGCCGGCACGGTTTCAGCCGTCAACGAGACCCTCAGTGCGGACCCCGGGCTCATCAACCGCACCCCCTACACCGAGGGCTGGATTGTGAAGCTTTCCGGCGTTTCGAAGGCGGAAGTCGACTCACTCATGTCGGCTGAGGAGTATAAGAAGCATCTCGGCAAATAGTGGCTCGACGCGGCGAATCCCTTACCCCGTTTTACGGTATCCTATGTTGGCAGAGACGATGACAAACGACGCAAAGAGCGAAACACATTCCGCACCTCGCACCGGCTTCGGCCCTTCGGGCTTTCCGGAGCGCCACATCGGGCCGAGCCCAGAAGAGCTGCAGCAGATGTTGTCACTCCTTGGAAAGAAGTCGCTCAAGGACCTGATTGATGCTGTCGTCCCGGCGACCGTGCGCAGCCCCAAGGCACTGGCACTGTCGCGCTTCCCGCAGGCGCTCACCGAGTACGAGGCGCTAGAGCGCATCAAGGGCGTAGCCGCCAAGAACATCGTCGCGCGCAGCTACATCGGCGCGGGATACTACGATTGCATCACGCCCCCGGTTATTCAGCGCAACATCCTAGAGAACCCGGGCTGGTACACGCAGTACACTCCGTACCAGGCAGAGATTGCGCAGGGGCGCCTTGAGGCGCTGCTGAACTTCCAGACCCTGGTGATGGAATTAACCGGCCTACAGATCGCAAACGCATCGCTCCTCGATGAGGGCACTGCGGCGGCCGAGGCGATGGCTATGTCTCTCTCGGTGTCTGCCAAGGCCGGCACTCCGACTGCGCGCGAGTACCTCGTTTCAGACTCAGTGCACCCGCAGACTATCGGCGTCGTGGCTACCCGGGCTGAAGCGCTGGGTGTCACGGTGAAGGTGCTGCCTGCCGCGAAGTTCATCTTCGGCCCAGAGACCTTCGGCTGTCTCGTGCAGTATCCAGACACCCTTGGCAACATAGAGGACCTCTCGGGTCTCTGCGCCAAGGCGCACGATGCGAGCGCTCTCGTTTGCGTTGCCTCTGACCTGCTTGCGCTGGCGCTCCTGACCCCTCCCGGAAAGATGGGTGCCGACATTGTTGTTGGCTCGGCACAGCGTTTCGGTGTCCCAATGGGCTTCGGCGGCCCACACGCGGCGTTCTTCGCCACTCGCGACGAGTACAAGCGATCGATGCCTGGCCGCCTCGTTGGCGTTTCCAAGGACTCAAGCGGCAAGCCAGCGCTGCGCCTCGCGCTCCAGACCCGCGAGCAGCACATCCGACGAGAGAAGGCGACGAGCAACATCTGCACCGCACAGGTGCTCCTGGCAGTGATGGCGAGCATGTACGCCGTTTACCACGGTCCCAGAGGTGTCCGCGCCATCGCAGAGCGGGTAAACCGTCTCGCAACAACCTTTGCGGCGCTCGCCAAGAAGTCGGGCTTCACGGTTGTAAACGAAACGCACTTCGACACGGTGACGCTCGATGTCGGCGCGCGCCGGGCACAGACCATCGCCGCCCAGGCAGAGAAGCACGGCTGCCTCGTTCGAGTCATCTCTGATTCGCGCATCGGGGTCAGCTTCGACGAGGCGAAGGGGGCAGACGACCTCACGAACCTCTGTGTTGCGCTCGGTATCCGCATCATGCGTAGCGAGATAGACCGTGAGCTCGCCGCAGCGGCGGTCACCGTCCCAAGCTCGCTCTCACGGCCAGTCGACTACTTCACGCACCCGGTGTTCTCTTCTCACCACTCAGAGACAGAGTTCCTGCGCTACGTGCGCAAGCTTGAGTCTCGTGACCTATCGCTTGGGTTCTCGATGATCCCGCTAGGGTCGTGCACCATGAAGTTGAACGCGACCTCTGAGATGTTGCCCGTGACGTTCCCCGAGTTTGGGGCGCTTCATCCGTTCGCTCCGGCGCACCACCGCAAGGGGTACGAGGAGCTCTTCTCGGACCTTGAGGTTTCGCTGTGTGAGATCACCGGCTTCGACGGCTGCTCGCTGCAGCCCAACGCTGGCTCGCAGGGCGAGTACGCGGGCCTGGTCGTGATTCGCGCCTACCACCACAGCCGTGGTGACGCGAAGCGAACCGTGTGCCTGATCCCTAAGTCAGCGCACGGCACGAACCCGGCGTCGGCAGCCATGACAGGGATGGAGGTTGTCGCCGTCGCGTGCGACGAGCTCGGCAACGTGGACCTAGCAGACCTCGAAGCTAAAGCCGCACAGCACTCAGACAGGCTCGCGGCCCTGATGGTGACCTACCCATCGACCCACGGAGTGTTTGAGGAGGGCATAAAGAAGGCTTGCGAGGTCGTGCACAAGCACGGCGGCCAGGTCTACATGGACGGCGCGAACCTTAATGCCCTGGTGGGTCTCGTGCGGCCAGGCGAATTCGGCGCTGACGTGTGCCACATCAACCTGCACAAGACCTTCTGCATCCCGCACGGCGGCGGCGGCCCAGGCATGGGCCCGATCTGCTGCGCGAAGCACCTCACTCCGTTCCTGCCGAATCACCCGGTAGTTGATCTCGGCAGAACGAAGGGTGTGGGGCCGATCTCTGCTGCTCCGTGGGGCTCTGCCAGCATCCTGCCGATCTCGTGGATGTACCTCGCGATGATGGGTGGCGATGGCCTCACGCGCGCGACAGAGACTGCGATCCTGCTCGCCAACTACGTTGCCAAGCGGCTTGAGAATGACTACCCGGTCTACTACAAGGGCGCTTCTGGCTTCGTCGCGCACGAGTGCATCCTGAACCTGGCGGCTCTCAAGGCCGAAGCTGGTATTGAGGTTGAGGATGTGGCGAAGCGGCTCATGGACTACGGCTTCCACGCGCCGACGGTTTCGTGGCCTGTCGCGGGCACCCTGATGGTGGAGCCGACAGAGAGCGAGTCAAAGGCCGAGCTCGATCGGTACTGTGACGCGCTCGCCATGATCCGTGAGGAGGTGCGCAAGATCGCTCGTGGGGAGCTAGACAAAGCAAACAACCCGCTCAAGCTCTCGCCGCACACCGCACAAGTTGTCACAAGCGATACGTGGGAGAGACCGTACAGCCGCGAGCTAGCTGCTTTCCCGGCGCCTTGGACACGCGAGAGCAAGTTCTGGCCAGCAGTTGGACGTATCGACGGCGTGTACGGCGACAGGAACCTGTTCTGTTCGTGCGAGGGGCTCGACTCCGACCGGAGGTGAGGCTGGTAGCTACGCAGAATTTGGCGGCTTCCTCTGCGCTTGAAGCATATCCAACTGGTGTTACTTCCTGAGGGGAGCCGATTTCGGCGGGGCTCGCCTTGGAACCGGAGGCTCTGGTAGGTCACCGGTTGGTACTGGTGGTTCTGGCAAATCACCAGTCGGAACTGGAGGTTCCGGCAGGCCCTTTGTCTTGGCGGGTCCGCGCTCGTCTTTTTCCGAGGGCTTGCCGCTAACGTTGAGGAAGGCCCTTAGCCTTGCAACCTGAGTCTTCGGAGATACCCAGAGCCCATCAGCCAGGCTTCGAAGCATATCGACTTGTTGACTATGCGGCGCCACCTCGCTCAGCGATGCCTCAAAACGGATCAGAGTTTCAATCGTTGAAGGAATGCTAGTGAAGTCCCGGCTCGGCACTCGTTGACCTGTTGCCCGGAGACCTTTGCCAACCGTATCGAGAAACGAATTGAGAAGGGGTGAGAGCTGAGGTGATGCTTCCTGGAATTCAGCCTCTCGCTGCTTCGCGATTTTGTGCTCTTCCAGTAGCTCCTTAATCGTCTGCGTTGTCAGAGTGGAACGTCCAAGACCGTCGCCGATTCTGCGTACTGCCGCAAGTTGGGGATGGTTACGGTCGAGCTTGCGAAGAGCATCGGAGTACTCGAACAGAGTTGCCATAGCTGCTCTTGCGTTGTCGAGCCGTTTTTCCGGCACAGGTATTCTGTTGATCCGTAGCACGACATCGAGGGGGGCGAGGTAGCTATTGAGCGCTGGAATAACTTCATCTTTGAGCTCGTAGTACTGGCCGTTTGCGGAGGCCTTCGAGAAGGGGGCGTTGGAGACGGGTTTGGGGGGCTCAATTTTCCACGTCCAGGTCGTGTTTGGCGGTGTTTGGGGTACTGGCTTGCCTTCAGCGATGGCTTCGACAGTTTGCTTAAACTTCAGGGCTCCCTCGGGCTTGTCGACATCCTTCGCAATGGCCCTAATCGCATCCCAGAGAAGATATCTCTGTGGCAACTCACGCGGCATCTGGGTTATTGCCTGCGCAAATTTTCGGATCGTGTTTTGAGCAGCGGTTGGAGAGCTAAGGTCGATCTCCGGCGCAAGGGAGCCTGCGCGGTCGAATAGGATGTTGCCTATCTTCTCGAAGCCGGCTTGCAAAACTTCGCGATTCGGTGTCTCGGGAACCGGCGCTGGGACATCAATCACGACTGCTTGAACTTCAGTTCGCGGCCTCCCAAGATATTTTCTGGCGAGCTCAGGAAGTTTGCGACTTGCGAGGTGGTCCACGAGGTTTGAGATCGGGGTCGACTCCTTGGAGGACTGCCACGGGGCTCGGCCCAGAGCTTCTAGGCCGACGGCTCCGCTCAATAAAGTGACGGACCAACAAAACTTTTTGACGAGAGTATTGGGAGCCAGGACGGAGGAGATCTTTTCGAAAGTGAGCGTTGAGCTCCAGCTGGTTGATGTCGGCGACTCGCTGCCAAGAGACCTAGGAGGCAGAGTGAAGGGTCGA
>CANLJX010000116.1 GCA_947491545.1 Deltaproteobacteria bacterium | reverse complement strand
AAGGGCTTCCCCTCTGGTACATACTAGAAATCACACCAGCACAACGCGAGCCTCTCGGCCGATATACCTCTATACCAGCAAGTGTTGCCGAGGAGTTTAGTAGAGGGAGCGAGCAGGCTTTAGGTAGGTTGGAGCGTGTGGAATCTACCGTGTACTAGAGTCCTGGGTGCGTGTGGAATCTACCGTGTACTAAAGTCCTGGGTGGAATCTACCGTGTACTAGAGTCCTGGGTACTAGAGTCCTGGTCGATAGCTTCGTCCGCACAGGCTTCGTCTGATGGAAGGTCATTAATCGCGGCCACAAACTCCCCCGACGGGTGAGCAAAATCTGGACCCACCAGGGCTGCTTCCTCTGGATCTGTGTACTCCTCCTCGGGCTCCAATAAGACTACGCCTCGCAAGTCTCCCAAGCCCTCTTGCGAAGAGGCTGCGGCAACTTCATTAACCTTTGTCATGCTCCGCTTGCTTGCGTCTAGCCTCGAAGTTGCCTGCGCCTTCGGAGACCTTACACTCGAAGCTTTATTGGCGGGCCAAGGACCACGGCACTTGGTCAATTTCGTCGCTTGTGTCGCGATGTCCTTGAGAAGAGATAGTCCCACCGACGAGCCGATCTGAATCAAGACAAGATGCTTCCGGGCACTTTTCACTTTCATTCCGAGAACCGTAGCGGCGTACTTTAAACACCAGTCGACCTGCCGCTGCCTCGAGAATACCTGTCTCCTCTTGCCGCCTTGGCTCCTTAGAGGTGATGCGCGCTTAGGCTCATGGGTCTTACAGAAAAAGATCGGGCTGCACCTAGTCTTTTTCGCCGATGGCAAGCTGACAATTGCATAATCTTGTTTCTTTGGAGGGGCCTTGTTGGGCGCAGCCTCTGCCGCGGCGGGAAGAAGAGCTAAGGCTGCCACAAAGAGAGGTAATCCTATCCGCATGATGAGGGTTTCGGCAGAACACATTTGCACCTTTAGGGGAAAGTGCTAACGAGTGCGGCTGTCGAAAATAAAGGCGCCCGCCTGAACAAGTAGCGCCTCGTAGGCCGCAGGTCTGCCCGGTACCGGTAGCCTGCAGAACTACTGCTTTTTACACTCTTTTGTCGTTTAGAATAGGCTGAAGAGTCAGCTCAGTGCGTACCAGGTCACGCTGCGCCCGCATAACCTCGTTAAGGTCTTTGTAGACTCTTGGCGCTTCATCCCTCAGCCTATCAGACAGATGTTCGTTGAATACCACCCCCTGCATGCTTCGACCAAAATCTCGGGATTTAATGCTGTCGAAGGCCTGGGAGCGACTCATGACCCGTCCAGCGCCATGAGAAGACGAGTTAAGCGAATCCCCGTTTCCCAGCCCTACCGTAATACGAGTTCCCACGGACATGGAGCCAGGAATAACTCCATACTCACCGACTCGCGCTGAATTGGCGCTTTTGCGGTGAACTATCAATTGCTCCCCGAAATGCGTCTCCTCTCGAGCGAAATTATGTGGGCTATCAACAAAAGACGATGCATCCGGCTCGACACCTGCCACCTGCTCCAATAAATCCGCGAGGCGGTTCAGGATCACGATTCTATTCTGGGAGGCATACCGAGTCGCCCAGCGCATATCTTGCAGGTAGTCATTGCCAGCCGGCTCTTGGGTATTAAGAAATCGCAGGCCGCTTGAGGAATCCCGGTGCGCCTTGCTAAGGTGATGGGCGCTAATCGCTTGCCCCATCGCTCGTGAGCCAGAATGAACTACAGCCCACAATTCTCCGTCCTGCGCCCGCTCTAACTCCACGAAATGGTTTCCTCTGCCCAGGGTGCCGAGCTGCAGCCTTCCCTCCCGAAAGACTTCCTGGGTCAGCCTCTGCGCGCTAAGCTCTCCTAACTTGATCAGCTGTTCTTCAGCGCCCCCTGCTAAAGCACTTGGCACTTTAAGAGTCGGCACGACCTTCTGCAGGCGCGACAGAATCCACTTCAGTTGTTGAGGAGTCAAATCGTCAGCCGAGCTGCGAAAGCGAAGAGCGCTCACGCCACAGCCGATATCCGAACCGACCATCTCGGGGTAGACAAGTCGACGGGTCGCTACAACAGCACCATTAGGCACAACCGCGCCTTCGTGCACATCCGGCATAATGGCCACATGCACGACATCTAGGCTTGACGCCAAATTGGCAATCCGCAATTGCAGTGACTGGCTCAACTTGTCTGAAATCCAGAGCCTTACCTGCGCCACCTGATTGCAAACAGGCTGCTTAGGCGCGGACAAATCCGCTAGTTCAGCACAGGTTCCCATGGGCGACGGGCCGGCGGCCTGAACTGATGTCGTCCGGTCAGGCACTTGCTGGGTTTCCTTTTTCATACCTACGGCTGCACACTCGGCGGCAGCACGTCAAATTTGAGATCAGGCACCTTTTTTCTATTTATGTGAGCAGCTATCTCAGCACGCAATGCTCCTTTGCTTTCCTGGAGAATAGCCTTGATCTCCTCAGGCCTGTAATCCATCTGCGGGTCTATGCAGTACACTTGCACGATGTAGTTGCTTCCCTTGCCGGTCGGGGCAACATTGCAGACGGCAAAAGCGGAAAGTCTGGAATCCGCGGGCAGAGAGATCGCTTGAGAGAGCGTATCGAAAACTTCTCGACCGAGGCGCTCCTCGGCATAATTTGGTTTTTCACGACGGCGCGCTTCATTCTTTCGGACCCGCTCGTCTCCGATGGGCACCCCATCCCCGTCTCTATACTCAGCAGCTAGGCCCGGGGCGTTGCGCATCCGGGTAAATGACGCCGAACACAAATCATCGGCCTGTGAACCTGACACGTTTTCTGTGCGGTGAACTTTGCTGCGATCCATAACTTTTCTCCAGACACGCTAGCCATCGATATCTGATGCGTTATGACATCGAAATACCCTGGCGTCTCATTGAATCCGGGTCAAAAAAGCTCATCGGCAAGCAAAGGCAATGCTATCTGGCGGTTACGAGTGTGGCGGAGCACCGTCAATCCAGCCTACCCGCACAAGCGCTACGAATGCCTCCCCCTTTTTCACCGCATGCTGCTTGCATCCGGCAAGGACCATCAGGCATCCTTAAGGGGGAGCTCCGACCGCTTGAAAGCTGCTCAGACAACCATTCAAAACCTAGCCAAAGAGATCCAGCAGGAGCACCTGGTTTCCGAAGACCGGGCGCTCCGCGCCGCCACCTCAAGAGTGCTGTACGAAACACTGGCAGCGGCCGCAAAACAAGAGTGGCCGCACCTGCCGTCATTTATCTGGCGCGACGTCGCAGTCGTTATGGACCGTTTTGAAGCCGTCTTGTACAGCCTCGTGCGGTCAGCTCTTATCAGACAAAGCTCGCCAGAGAACTGCTTCCTAAATCGCCGGTTCAATCTCCTGCGAGTGGCAGACCATCACTTAAAGTGCCCAGAAGCGAGAGGCGTGTCTCCCGACCAGCCAACAATAGAGCTGGACCAGGATTTCTTAGTCCGTCTATTTGCACGAACAGGCGCGAAACTTCTGACCGACACGACAGAGAAGTCTTTAGAGCAGGCCTTCTCAAAAACATGCTCGCTCATCATCAAGCGTGAACTTCCGGTATTCCTCATTCCGGGGCAAAAAGAACGAGCGACGCGGTCGGCTGTCGTCGCATACCTACAGCAGCAAGAGCGGCCCTCTCCCCTCGCAGCTGACGCTACGTACTGTGAGGAGCTTAGGGAGGAGCTGAATGTGTTGGACGCCTGCCCACTAGAGGAGGTACATCGGTTAAAGCGCGCCTCAATTCTCAAATTCGAGCGGGACTGCCGCGTCGGAGAAGCTAGCCTTAACTTTCCGACGCTTTGTAACATGGAACTGAATGTTATCTACGATCCTTTCTGGCTTTCAGAGGAGCTCATCTCCAACCCGTCTTCCCATCCCGTCAACCTTGAGAGCCAGCTGGCTGTGGCGTGGGTACTTCATCAGTCGCTTGGATACGTACCGCGAGATCGTGAGGACGTGGCTGAATTAATAGAAGACACAAGACAGCTCGTGGTAGATCGCCTCAATGGATGGGAAGAGAGGCTTCGCGAGCATGAAGAAACAGAGCTCGGGAACCCCAAAATGGAGGAGTTCCTCAAACGCCACGTCGCGGTTTATTCGCTCGCCGTCCGTGCTCTTGAGCGGCGCGCCGCTTTTGTTGAGGATTTCCTCTCCTCGTGAGCTATCCCGCCGCATAAAAAGTGTTGCGTGGCCCGCCAACCACACGCGGGATTGCAATTTCCCCCACCGCCCTCCCTAGTGAGTAGTCCTACAGCAGCCCAGCTTTATAGGTAGGCACTGACACCGCCGAGACATCCCGTTCCATGGGAGGCCGCATCCGCTCCAAGCTGCGCTGTGTGCCAACCCGCGCGCAACTCCCCGTTGCGACGGGCACTTGCGTACTCGCGGTGGCAACCTAGGCGACCGCGAGACCTCGGGTGTGTCGGGATGGCCATCCTTCCAGTCGCTGCGC
The DNA here is from genome assembly GCA_947491545.1 of Deltaproteobacteria bacterium. Taxonomy (GTDB): domain Bacteria; phylum Bdellovibrionota_C; class UBA2361; order UBA2361; family OMII01; genus OMII01. Next base: position 4,279 of record CANLJX010000116.1, on the reverse strand, counting down.
CTATCTCCAGTCACCCGTTCGTCTTCGGATGCCCTCGTAGTAGTCTCGGGGAGCCCAGACCACTTGAGGCTGGCAGACTCTGCTCATAATTGTTGGCGCTAACCTTCGCGTACCCACTAAACTCAGACCGCACTTCGATTTCCCCCATGTTGTTATTGCTCTAGCGGTTTATCCGGACCGCTGTGAAGCGTGGCTTTCGATATTCCCCGCTATTTTGGAAACATCTGACTCAATCTTTAAAGAGATGCGTACGGCAAAGCGAGATGCCAAGGAAACGATGCGAGAGGTGCTTAAAAAGAACCGCGAAGGTCAACGAGTTTCAGAGCTTGCGAAGCCTTACGGGGTCAACGACATGTCGGTCCGTTCCTGGCTGGAGCGGGATACGAAGATGACATCAGCGGAGACCCTTGAGATATCAGGACTGAAGCGAGAGAACGGAGCTCTGTTAGGGATAATAGGACAGCTGACGTACTGGGCAGAGCTTCGGGGAAAAAAACGAGCGGCGTGGTAATCACTGAGGGACAGAACAAGAGTGCCTTAGCGAGAGAGCTCGGGTGAGTCGTTCAAGACTCTCCCGTTGTCCGAAAAAGCCAGACAGAGATCAAGCTCTCCGACGAGAGATCAATAGTGTCATGCTAAAGAGCCCCGGCTATGGGTCGCCGCGGGTAGCGATCGCGCTCTAAATAAATGAGAAGCAAGCGGTACGAGTGATTAAGAAGTTTGAATTGCGTCCTGCGCGACGGGCTGGAACCCCATATAAGCCTGCGGCTCAGGGGCGGGAAATCGTCGCTCCGCCATCTATTTCTTCGACCCTCTTGCCGATGGCGGCTGATGTTGTGTGGGCAAGCGAGTTCACCTTTATCTGCTTCCGAAGCTCGTTTGTGTATCTATGCACGGTAGTCGATGTCTTCACTGGCGAGGTACTCGAGTTCAACATCAGTCGACCCCATGATTCAAAATTCGTCCTGTTAGCTATCAAACGAGCTGCGGAGCGAACAGGCGCAGTGCCTGAACGATTCCATTCGGATTAAGGAAGCGAGCAGGCGGCAAATAGGGTGCAGTCATTCCTTGAGTTCCACGAAGCCGCAATATCGATGAACCCTATCGATGAACCCTAGGTTGTCGCTGTGATGTAACGGCTCTCAGGAGTCCTTCTTCAGACGGTTTAAGGTGGAATTTGGAGAGTTCGACGGCTTCGATGCTTATGCCGAACTCCTAAAGAAGCTCTTCGAGCAGCTGTCGTATTTACATTTAGAGAGGATTAAGACAAAGCTCCGAATGGCTCCTGCAGCATTTCGACGGAAGTGGCTCGAGCGACAAGCGCACCTCCTCACAGAGATTCACAGCCCCTCACAGGATATGAGTCTCCCCCAGACTCCCTCCCGCCCCTGCGGGGCGCAGGAACGGCCGCTACTCATGAATGCATAATGACGGTTTGAAAAACAGGGGGCGGAATTGACATTTGCTCCCCTGCCCGCCGCTTACTATCTGAATTCCTTGCCACACGAGATGCTTCCTTCATTATTTTAAGCGGAAAACTCCAGTCGCATGTCGTGTCGAGCCAAAAAATGTGGACCCCCAAGGAACCCCGCCTGCACCTTGTCTCATCTTTAAAGGCATGAAGGGGATCCGAAGGGGGTTACTAAAATTTTTTGCAGGGTTCGCCATTCTAGGTGTAGCGATTGCTGTTGTCCCTTCTGCGTCTTTGTTTTCTTTCAAAACGGCCGCTGCTGCTGAAAGCGAACAGCAGCTGATAAAGAGGCTTACCCAGGAGGTCCTTGAAGAGCACTATAAAGGCATGTGGGAGTGGCTCGTGTCGCAAGGCCAAGAACCTCACTTTCGACGTGTCGTTCATGACAGCATGAAGTCGATGAAAACAAAGGGGGGTACACTGCCTGATGCGACGATCAGGGGTATTATTGATGGAGAAGCACAACAAAAAGTAGGCGCTTTTAGACAATGGCTAAACGGAAAGAAGCCTGGGGGCGGCGCCAATAGAAGGGGCACAGGTAAATATTTTTTTAGAGCAATCATCGTTGCGAACCTAGCCTCCAGCGCGTACCGCGTCTACGCGGCCGAACCTGAGGAGCTGAGCAAGGCTCTGTTTGACCTCGGATTAAGTGTTGCGGGGACGGCGTTTCCGGTTGTTGCCTATTACCAAATTACGGCGGAATTAGTCGACGGAGGGACCAGTCTCGTCATTGCTGGAATCTGTGCGCCGCAGGATGCGGAGGAGAAGGCCAGGGATCGCTTTAGGAGACTCGTAGCCGAGAGGATAAGAGCAAAAGCCTCTATTACAGTTGGTCCCGAGGCGGGCTACGATGTAACGTACGACGTCTCAGTCCCCGACGAGGCAATCCGGCTTTACTTCGATACAGTCAAAGACACACTTTTCTTAACGCTCTACAGTCAGGACAAAACTGGTTTCACCCGTTCGTGGTTTGAGGCCAGAGAGGAGATTTTTAGAGCCAACCTCGAGCCCTTTATTGATAGCCTGATTGATACCAAACCAGTGAGTTTCCGCGGCAAGGACGTTACAGGGCTCAAAGCTGCCCTCGAAAGCGGCATCACCAGAACGAAACATACCCCTACGCCGACCCCCACTAGCACGCACACTCCCACGGCTTCCTCAACTCCTACATCAACTTACACCCCGACTCCGACCCCGACTTCGACGATTTCCTCCACTCCGACCACAACACCGACGCCTGAGCCGTGGAGCTGCGTGTGCTCGGCATGTCATATCGATGGGGTGCGCGTTGAGGATAACGACTGCGCTAAGTTTGATAAAGAGGAAGCGGCGAAAGATCGCGGCGGTGTTGGCTGGTATCGCGGGTGCAGGGAGAGAACGTGTACGGAAGTTACTGAAGCCGAAGATAGCGACGACGAATTCCCGAATAGCCGTCGGTCGAAACGCAATTGTTACGTGGAGCCCTTCCACCCCGAGGCCTCTTGTCCAGGGGAAACCATGGAAGTTGGGGTCGAAGTCACTGAGACCGCCACGGACACGCCAACCGCTACGCCGGTTGATACTTCAACGCCCGATCCGGCCGATACCGCTACCGCTACCCCTGTTGATACTTCAACACCGACTATGACAGATACGGCGACTCCTAGTCCGGTCGGTACGTTAACTCACACTCCGTCTGATACCGCTACACCTACTCCAAGGGATACCGAAAACTCTACTCCGGTGGATACCTCAACGCCGACTCCGGCTGACACAGCTTCCCCTACTCCTGTTGATACTTCAACGCCGACTACGGCGAGTACGGCTACGCCTACTCCGACCGATACCGAAACTCCAACTCCGACGGAGACTGAAACCTTTACTCCGACTGATACCGAGACTCCTACTCCGACGGAGACTGAAACCGCTACTCCGACACAAACCGAAACTCCTACCCCGGAGCAAACCTCCACGCCGAAAGACACAGAGACCTACACTCCAGAGCCTACGCTGACGCCCGAGCCCACGCTGACACCTCAGCCCACCTCGACGCCAAAAGACACAGCAACTTGGACCCCGAAACCAACGTCGACCGCAAGGAACACTAACACATTTACCCCGGAGCCAACCTTCACGCCAAAAGACACAGAGACCTACACTCCAGAGCCTACGCTGACGCCCGAGCCCACGCTGACACCTCAGCCCACCTCGACGCCAAAAGACACAGCGACTTGGACCCCGGAGCCAACCTACACGCCGAAAGACACTGAGACCTACACGCCAAGGCCTACGCTGACACCCAAGCCAACCTCCACGCCGAACAACATGGCGACGCACACTCCGGAACCAACCTTCACCGCTGCCGCGGTCGCTACGGACACACCTGAACCCTCCTCCACTGCCCAAGGCGTCGGCTCAGCGGCACCACCCTTTGCGGAAGAAACTGCAAGCTACTCACCCGGGGAGCCCGGTGCACGTCCTGGGTCTGGGGGCGGCATGCCGCCGGGACTTGCCCCGCCTTATCCCTCGCAAACGGGAGAGACGCCAACGCCATCATTCGCGGAAATTACACCGACCGACGAGCCGGTTTCTACTCCCGAACAGATTATCGAAACTCCTGAGTCAGTGCTGTATCCTGAGCCCCTCGAGACGAATACGTCCACTACTGATAGCAACTCTTTCTTTTCAGCCTACTGGAATTGACAAGCCTTCCCCGTGCTGTCGACCTCTCTCTCCTAGCGGGGTACCAAAAGAGAAATACCCCCACGAGTATCTCTTCTGCAGCCAGGCTATCTCTTCTGTTGCAAAACAGAGCATCCGCGACTTCGG
>CANLJX010000115.1 GCA_947491545.1 Deltaproteobacteria bacterium | reverse complement strand
CGCGTGGCACAGATGTCGAGTCGGTGCTGGATCGGTATGCGGGTATAGAGGGCATCGACTTCGTAAACGTGACGGATTCAGCCCTGGCTAAGATGAGGCTTTCGGGTCTCGCCTTTGGCGCGCTCTTCAAGCAGCGCTTCGGGGTTGAGCCGCTCGTAAACCTCTCCTGCCGAGACCGGAACATTATCGGTCTGCAGTCTGACCTGCTTGGAGCCTGGTCGCTCGGAGTGCGCTCTGTCGTCGCCCTTACGGGTGACGCTGTAACGGTTGGTGACCTGCCCGATGCGAAGGGCGTCTTTGAGGTTAACTCGATAGGGTTGCTGCATATCCTGAGCACCCTTGGGGCTGGAAAGGACTTGGCGGGGGTAGAGCTTAAGGGAAAGCCCGGTTATGTGCCGGGAGTCGTAGTGAACCCGAACGTACGGAACCGCGACGCGGAGCTTAAGAGGCTGCTGCGCAAGAAAGAGGCGGGGGCAGTGTACGCCCTTAGCCAGCCTGTTTTTGACGCCGAGGCAGCCAAAGCTTTCTTTGAGGCGGCGCAACCGATCGGGATAGACATGTTCGTCGGGCTGCTGCCATTTAAGTCGGTAAAGGCCTTCGAGGGCATATCAAAGGTTCCCGGCATCAAGATCGCCGATGGCATAGTCGAGCGCGTCAGGTCGATCCCAGAGGCTGAGGTGGCCGAATTTTCGATACAGGCCGCCATGGATATTGCGGCCCAGGTGAAGCACTGTGTGCGTGGTTTCCACGTGGTGAGCGGCGGGTCGCCGTTACTTGCCATCCAGTTGCTTCAGCGGTTAGTCTCATGGAGCCGCGGAGAACGGTAGAGACCAAAGCCGATTCCGCTGACGCCGCGCTTGTAGCTCGGCGCAACAAGCATTTTCATGTGAGGAGTTAGGATGAAGCGTCGTGAGGAGATGAGCTTCCTTGAGCGGATCTACGTTGTGGAGATCGCGAAGGGCCTCAAGCTTACCTTCGGCAAGCTGCTGGGCAACCTGTGGCTCCACATCCTGCACGCGATCGGGATTAAGACAGACGTCGGGGCCGGAGTCGCCATCCAGTACCCGAACGTGCGACGCCCGTACCCAGCCCGCTACCGCGGGCGCCACCGCCTCACGCTTAAGGAGAACGGCGACATCAAGTGCACCTCGTGCTTCCTGTGCGCCACTGCCTGCCCGGCGCGCTGCATCTACATTGAGGCGTGCGAGCACGACGACTCATCGATTGAGAAATTCCCGAAGCGTTACGAGATCGACACCCTGCTCTGCATTTACTGCGGGTACTGTGTTGAGGCTTGCCCAGTAGACGCGATCCGCATGGACACCGGAATCCACCCGGAGGTCTACCCGCCTGACCCGCGTCTCTTTATCGAAGACAAAGAGACCCTGATGCAGCGCTCAAGGATCCTTGAGGATGAAGGTCCGCAGCGGCTCTACGACATGCACATGAAGCGCATGCAGGAGCTGGAGCGGGTCGTTCTGTAAGATCAGCCGGCGCACGGCTTTCGGCGAGACCGCATGAAAGATGCCGACAGCAAGACAACCTCATCTTTCCATTCGCTCTCTGGCACGCTAGCCAGGCTTGCCTCTGTTGGTCTCATCTTCGTCTCTGTAAGAGCTGTAGCCGCAGAGCCAGTCACCCTTCCAGCAGGAAGCGGCCCTGCGCCCCGTCTCTCAGCTACGGTCAAGAGTGGCGCGCTTGTGGGAGCGCAGCAAGCGCACCTCTACCGAGCCGTGCTGCCGACAGAGGTAGCCGATATCCTGGCGCAGGACGACCTCGCTTTTGAGGCCGCCACGATTGATCTTCCGCTGCCAACGCACGAAGGAGCGCCGGGGGCTGTCCGTGTTGGCGCCCAGGGAGAGATCGAGGGAGATGTTGCAAAAGTCAGTGTGCCGCTCTTCGGGGTGTCGGTTGCCGAGATGGCGCCACTCTCGGCGGCGGAGAATGGGTACCGATTGCTGTGGAACGCTGAATCCGTGCCGTTGAGAGAGAGCTCTTTCTCGGAGAGCCTATCGGTCTCAGTGTTCACTGCGAGAAACTCTCTCGGTGAGCGAGTGCAAGTTAGTTTGGCGCGAGTGTACCCGAGCGCTACGGGGCAAGAGAGTGGCGCCGCCAAGACTCTCTTCCGAGAGCGAATAACCTTTACAGCCCCATCATCGCTTGAAGGGCTCGGGTGGCTCTCCATCCGGCTACGAGGAGCCTCAGACGACTACGTTTGGGCGGCGTCCCCCTTGGTAAAGAGCGTGCGGCAGCTCTCAGGAAGTGTTCGTTCAGAGGAGATCTTTCCCTCGGGCTTCGCGCCAAACGACCTCAAGGTCTGGTCGGGAAAAATTGAGTCAGTTGAGCCAAAAAAAGTAGAGAGGCTGGCTATGCTCATTCCGGTCATCCCAGAGCTGCAGCAGCTATCGAAGCTGCCAACTGCTGGCTGCTTCGGTTTCCCGCGTGGGCGTCCGCGAGTGCAGATCAACGCAGAGTCTCGCCGATTCCCGCAGATGCCGGGCTGGATCCCAACCAACGTGAGGTTCGTCCCGCGCTGGGTCTGGCGCATCGATCTCGCAGCGAAGGATCCCTTCGATGCTGATGTAGTTCAGTCTCTCTTCATCGATGAGGAGAGCCTCCTGCCGGTGTACCGTGTCTCGTGGGGAGAGCGGGGAGCCGTGCGCAAAGTTGCTCTCGGAGTGCTTGGGTTCCTCGGGTACGAGAACACCGTCCGGCCGTGGCTGCTAGGAGAGCTTGTCCGAAACGTGCCAGGGCTCTCTTTCGTTGCTGTTGGCACTGAGGCCCTTCAGCTCTGCACCAGCTCGGCACCCGGACTGGCTCTTGCCGACTTTGATCCAGTGGCGCTTCAGGCGCGGCTTGATGCCCTCAAGCGGCAGGAGGCGAAGGTCACCGAAGCCGGGCGCGAGGGGCTTGGGCCGGAGTCTGAGTGACGATTCCACTCATCGGAAGACAAGCTGCTTTCCTAATAGCGAAACCTCGGCAAGTCACTATGTCACTAAGTCACAAGTCACACTGCGCAACGGCACCGGCACTTCGCCCTTGTCTCCACCCGCTCAGTCGACCATAGTAACTCCGGCTTCCCTATCTCCCGGAGACACCATGACATCATGTGACCTGCAGCTATTCAACCTGAGTGAGACACGGGGGTTTCTCCCTCACTCGGATCCGCTCCTCTCTCTGCCAAACACCTTCAGCGCCTGGGAGCGGGTAGGGCAGCACCTTCCGAAGTACCTCGCGGGGCTTAGCCTGCGAAAGACCGTCGATGCGCTGCCGACCTTCAATGTCGACGCGATCAAGACAGATGCAGAGCTTCATCGCGCAATGGTGATCCTGTCCTTCATTGGGCACGCCTACGTGTTCGGAGAGAAGCCTGTTGTGGATCGCATTCCGGCCGTACTCGCGCGCCCCTGGCATGAGGTTGCCACCAAGCTCGGGCGACCTCCGGTGCTCTCGTACGAGTCTTACGCGCTCGATAACTGGCAGCGCATCGACCCCAATGGACCGATAGCCATGGGCAATATCGCACTGGCCCAAAACTTCTTGGCCGGGATCGACGAAGAGTGGTTCGTAATCGTGCATGTCGACATTGAAGCGCGAGCGGCGCAGGCGCTCAAGGCGATTGCGGCGGGCCGCCGAGCGGTTGAATCACAGGACGAAGGCGCCCTGGTAACTGCCCTAAAAGAGATGTCCTGTTCGCTCGATGGGATGTACGGGGCGCTCTGTCGCATGGTGGAGCACTGTGACCCCTTTGTATACTTCCACCGTGTTCGTCCCTACATCCACGGCTGGAAGAACAACCCCGCCTTGCCGAACGGACTGGTATACGAGGGTGTCAAAGAGTACGGAGGCGTAGGGCAGTTCTTCCGGGGAGAGACGGGCGCGCAGAGCGGAATTATCCCGAGCCTCGACGGCTTTCTCGGGGTAGGGCACCTAGACGATCCTCTCAAGGCCTACCTCATGGAGATGCGTCTCTACATGCCCCCGCAGCACCGAAAGTTCCTTGAGGCGACCGAGGGTGGCCCGAGCACGCGAGATTTCGTCGCAGCGCGCATCGCCAACACAACGCTTGAGAAGCTGTACAACGAGTGTGTCGAGTGGGTTGAGAAGTTCAGGACGAAGCACCTTGAGTACGCAGTTTCGTACATCGCAAACCAGGCGCAGCGCGATGCTTCAAACCCGTCCCAGATCGGGACAGGCGGGACCCCGTTCGTGAAGTACCTCACGAAGCACCGCGACGAGACCGGGCAGCACAGGGTCCCCTAAAACTCAAGCGCGCCGCGCTTCGATTCGTTGAAGTAGGCCTCGGCTTGCTTCCTGTACACCCGCGCATACTCCCCCCCTGAGGCGAGGAGTGCGTCGTGGCTTCCGAACTCACGCACAGTGCCTCCGCCGAGCACGAGGATCAGGTCGCAGTTCCGTAGCTGGTCGAGCTTATGGGTCACCAGCACGAAGGTGCGGTCACCTGGAAACTCAAAGAGCGCGCGATTGATCTCTATCTGCATGTCTGGGTCGAGCTTAGCGGTGTGCTCGTCGAGTGAGCAAAACTTGGCCCCAGTGGCGATCGTGCGAGCGATGCAGATGAGCTGCTGCTGCCCGCCTGAGAAGCTCTTGCCGTTCTCAAACTGAGAGCCGTTGATAGTCTTAAGGCCAAGCGGCTTGTCGTGGAAGAGGACCTGATTAATCCCAAGCGTGTCGACAACCTTCTCTGCCGGCATCCCGCCGACTTCCGGCCGAACACCGAGCTCGATAATCTCTTCAACTGATAGTCCCGGAAAAGCCTCGTAGTCTTGTGTGAGGTGCGCCCCGAAGACTCGATTGCTGCGAAGATCAAAACCTCCGATAGAGACCTTGCCGGAAGAGGGCTCAAGCCGTCCTGAGAGAAGCTTGATAAGGGTCGACTTCCCGGTGCCATTAGGGCCGATGATGCCAACTTTAGAGCCCGCGGGGATTATGATACGCCCAGGAATGTTGAGCGTGTCTCGTTTCGAGCCCGGGTAGCGCAGCCGCACATCTTCGAGCACGATGTCCGGAGCCTCGTTCAGGGTCTGAAAGCGCTTGCCGTCGTTGAGCTTCTCTGAGAGGTCAAGGAGCTGGTAGCGCAACGAGGCGAACTCCACCTTCGTCACCTGCCGGCTAAAGAGGTCTGACATGAAGTTGATCTCGCCTTTGATGGAGTAGAGGGAGTAAACGAGCCACAGGCAGGACGCGGGAGAGATGTCGCCAACTACCGCGCTCATCACCACGCCGGCGTACGACATCGAGACGAGCGCTTCACAGCCGTAGTCAGAAATGAGGTCATCAGCGAGGTTCTTGATAGTCGCTGCTCGACGCAGCGCATAGCTGTTTCTGGCCCACTCCATCACCTTGCCGACCATGCGCTTCGAGGCAGCCAGGAGACTTAGGTCGGTCAAGCCACTGTTGTTGAGGAGCGATGTGCGGCCGTAGTTGACGCGCTGGTCAAACGCAGACGCGGTATCCTCCGCCTCGATCAGGCGCGCTGAGCAGCGCACAGCGCATCGGTAGGCGATCCAGCCTCCAGCGAAAACAGGCAGGGTCCACAGTCCGTAGCCACTGAGAACTATGGCACCCGTCGTAACCGCTAGCTCGATCGCCTGCTTGCTGCCATCAAAAGTGCCCTCGACCAGCGCGCGAATCGAGTACTCATTGCGGCGGATCTTCGTGAGAATTTTCTGCACATCCCGGCGCTCGACCACTTCGGGAGGAAGGTTAGTCGTCGCCTCAAAGATAGACTCAGAGAGGTACGGCTCGATCTTCTCGGTGTGGCGTTCAGAAGCGATGTCCTCCTTGAATTGGAAGAAGCGGTACGCAATCGCGGTTGCGATGCTGATTCCGAGCCACGCAAAGATTGAGTCGTAGGCTGTTGGGTCTTGCGCCGTTTCGCCCACGAGCCCAAGCGTCTTGGAGGTGGCGTACGAGCTTGCCACGATCGCGACCGCTCCAAGCGTGGTATATGCTAAGCGGCGAGACCAGGTATCCTTCGTCTGGTCCCACGCCTCCTTAATGCTGCGCAGGTAATCCTTGAAGAGAGAGCGATTTCCGGTAGAGGCGATAAGCTCCGTTATGGCTTTTTCAGGGCGCGTTTCAGTCGGCGTCGCGCTTTCAGGCTCAAGGTCGTTTGTGGGATTCCTCGGCGGATGTTCAAGATCATTGAGAGCAGCAGCAGGCGCAGCAGCCGACACACCCCTCGTGTCTGTAGTCAGGGAGGGGGCTGTAGTGTTGCGAGGCTCTTCGCCTGGTACTGCTTTGTCGGGGCGATCGATAAATCCCATTTACACCAACGAATCGGGGCTCTGAACGATCGGTCGGAGTAACACAACGCCGACAGAATAGCGACGAGCGAGCTTCCTGGGGGTGTAGCAGGAGGTAGAAGTGGTTTGATTGAGTTCGTTTTGGTTGAGATTTTCCGCGGGAGGAAGAGGACCACGACGGCTTCAATCCGAAATTAGGCGACGGCGTCTGTCTCTCAGACAGAGTGGTCGGCCCCGAAACCACTCCCGAGAGCGCTCGATCTGGAGAGATGCGGCGTGGAACCCTCACGTGCCAGCTCGAGCCGCTCGGAAAAGCGTGGCTGAGGCTCACGGCGGTATCGGCTCGCTGGCAAAGGTTACCAAGCTAAAACGGCAGAGCATCTACAGGATGTTCTCTGAGCGTGGTAATCCAACAGTATCAAGCCTGTTAACTGTGCTGCAGGCTCTGGGCATCGAGGTATCGTTTAGCCCGCAGCAGAAACTAAAGCGGGCGGCTTGAGCGGCTGGCACGGCACAGCCTCTTAGTGTGCGGGGCAAGGAGGAGAACTCATTACCGCTAGCGGTTGGATGGAGCGTGCGTGCTTGCGCTGGCTACTTTTTAAACCTGGCTGTTTGGCAGAGGCACTAGTTGGCTCTTACACAGGCCACAGACATTACTCAGCCAAAACTTGAAGAACAGCGGGAAGGTGTTGTGCCTTAAACGATACCGTCATTCGCTTTGCTCGGCCTGTCTGGAGATCGTTCAGCCAAAATGTTCGGTGGTCGATCATTGGGACCCCGATCTGCTCAAGCAGCGATTCGACATCGAATCCATCCGGGGATTTTATCACAGTGAGGCACCCGTCAGGGTCGGGGATGTAACGACCGTCTTGAAGGATCGGTTTGATGATACTCGTTGAATCACGACCACGGTCCTCACCGAGTGCGATCCGGACTCCTGCCGCGGTGTCGCCTCTATCCGCGAGGAGCTGTTTCAGCTCTTCGAGCACGTCATTCGGGGACTCTCCGAATTTAAGGCGCTGAGAAAACGAGTCTGCTTCCTCGGGCGTGAGAGCGTTTGCGGCGCTATCGTCCGCTCGCTCCATAACGTATCGAGCTTGTGGGTCAGTTTGGTACAGCTTTCGAAGGCAGGTTTGCACGAGGGTATCCCGCTCATGAGAGGGAGTGCTCTCAAGCTGGAAGATCCCCGGTGAGACTTCACGAGCATCGGACCAGATAGACTCTGCAACGAGCAGTGCCTCGATGTATTCCGTGCCAAACGTTGAGAAGATGGTCGGATGCCTGCTACCCGAAGCAAGGTCAACGATCAGGCCATGCAGCACTTCATTGGCATCTACCGAGCGGCTCGGTTCTCTAATAGCTAGCAGCCCGGTACGCGTCTGCAGTGTAGCGAGGGATTGGGATAACTTGGCGCGAAACGACGGGTCAAGAGTATCGGGGCAATCCGCGTATGCAAGGAGCTCTTGGAGGATATTGTCTCCGGGGCTTGTAATGAGTGGCTCAATTAGCGAGAAGAGGGGAGGCTGGAGATCCTGCCGCTTCCCCAACGGGAGTGAATCCGGGACGAGGTGCGGCCTCCCGATAAGCACGGCGTCACTCATTTGGTACGTTCCGGCGAGCTGCGCGAACTCGCGGCGGTACATGGAGATTGAAGTGACAAAGAGCGTCGTACCTCCGGCACGAAGCTGGTTGAAGAAATCTATAGTTCCGAAGCCTTTGGCCCAGTTCGATACTTGAACCTCCCCGAGAACCCGAAGCTCAGGCTCCCCACGGCGCTCAAGGGAGATCGCTCGGTAGAGGGCAGCAACAGCGAAAAGGTTTGAGATCTTGTCGGCGTAGTGACCGCGATCAAGAACGAAGAGGACCGAGGTCACGTTCCTGAGATCCGCTCTAAGAGAGGGAAGTGAGGGGTTCTCGCCCTCTGAGGGGCCGTTGGGGCGAGGAGCTGAAGGGGTGAGGTCCATAGCGGCACCTTACCAGATCGGGGATAGGGACCAAGGGGATAGAGGCTATGGGTGGTGTTGGTGGGGGCGGAAAGTTTATGCGAGTGAGTGGGGAGTTATGCGGTGGTTTGGCTGGGCTGTCTTCTGTGTATCCAGGGTACAGAGGCCCGCTTAGCACTACATTGATAAAAAGTAGTTCTTGGAGCAGGGGGCATCCTGGGTTATGGGAATCCCGTCTCGACTCGGCCCCGGCACATGCGAGGGGCGATCAGATGAGGGCTGCCTCTTGCTCGCGTACGCCCCCAAAAGTCAGCCCGGTGCAGAGTAAAATGACGGAATTCATTTTCAAGCCACTTGAGGAGAGAGACTTTCCGCTGCTGCTAGAGTGGCTGCAGCGCTCCCATGTGAAGGAGTGGTGGAACGATGGGGATGATACTCTTGAGAAAGTTCGTATTCACTACTCAAGGAACGTAGCGAGCACCAAGCGCTTTATCCTAATGGATTCCGGTAGCGGAGAGCCGCTCGGA
>CANLJX010000114.1 GCA_947491545.1 Deltaproteobacteria bacterium | reverse complement strand
GAACTGGGCAAAATCCCTTGGGCGGAAATGGTGGCGGAAATGGAAATACGAACTCAGGCCCGATAGGCCAACAGCCCGGTAGTGGTTCGGAAAACAACCCGTCGAGCAACCCGAGCTCCGGAAACTCGCAGGAATGCGCAATAGTTGAAACGCAGGTGTGCTGCAAAGGTGAGACGCGGGAGGTGCGCGATGGATGCGAGTTAAAGGCATACCTGAAGCAAGGATGTGGGAGAGGCGCATGCTCTGGTGGAGGCGGTCAAAATGGTCCCGGGAATGACGACAGCGCGCTAGGTACTTCATGCGGCGACGGCAAATGTCAGAGGCACACATGCTTTGCTCTTGGATGTCCCCTCCCCGAAACAGCGCAGAGCTGTCCGCTAGATTGTGGTGGGCAATCCGGTGGAACGGGCGATTCGGCCCAAACGGGGGGCGATGGACCCTCAGAGCCAAGCCCAAATTTCGGACAGGGTTCGGAAACAGGTGCCTCGGACGATACCAGCCGTGGAGGCGCTGCGTCACCGGACCGATCTGAGCTCGGCTGCAAGCAATGGTGCGAAAACAATGGTAAATGCGATCGGAAGGAAGTTCAGTGCTTCGCAATAGGGTGCCCATGCCAGGATGAGGCTAAAGAATGTGAAGATTGCGGCGGCCCCGGTCTTGAAGGAAGTAAATCTGGCAAAACTCCGCGGAACGAACCTCTTAAGCCCCCACCCATAACGGACCCAAATAGCGACAGCAACCCTGGGAAGGATTCCGATGGCGACAATTCCGGGAGCGAAGAAGGTGATGACACCGATGCGGCGCCTGCGGACACCAATGGCGCCGATCCAGCAGCAGGCGGCACGACCGGGGATGGAACATCTTCAGGTGTAGACAGTGGCAGTGACAGTAACAGTGGCGGTGGAAGCGCAGCACCGGGGTCTGATGGTAGCGGCAGCACCGGTGGGGGTGGCGGTTCGAATTTCGACAAGACTAAAGAGGACTGTTTATTCGAGAGGGATGGACAGTGCATAACCGACCAGAAGGAGTGTAAGCCCGGCACATATGGTTGCACACAAAGGTATCCCCCAAATTGCTTTTGCTCGCCGAACGATGGTGGCGGAGACAACACTTCTAAAAACCCTGGCATAGGTGACCAAGGAGGACCTGGCACCGGTCCAGCAGCAGGCGGCACGACCGGGGGTGGAGCATCTCCAGGTGGAGGCAGTGACAGTGGCGGTGGCGATGGCGGTGGAAACGAAGCACCGGGGTCCGATGATATCGGCGGGCAAAATGGGCAGGGTCAAAACGGTGCCCCGAATGGAAAACCTGAAGGATTGCCGCCGGGGGAGAAGGTCCCCGATTTCATGAATAAAGGCGACGATAACGATGATACGCAGCAGGAACAGGCAGAGTACCTGGACCAAGACCAGGAAGAACAGGCAGCCGTCGCCGACCAGGATGGGACGCCTACCCCAAGCGGCAACCGAATCAACCCAGGCAGCAGTAGCTCAGATGAAGGCAATAACAAAGATGCTTCAACTATCGAAGCACAAATAGCGACAGCTAGCTCCCTGATGCAGCCCCCAGAGGAAACGGGCGGGACAGCTGTTTCTTGTGAAGCAATGGAGAGCGTTAATGAGTCAGATGTGACGATCGAGCGTCAGGATATCACTGCAGCCATCGACGGACTAAGTACCGGCGTTCCTGCCTTGGACAACGAGCTGGTAAAGTTTGCAAGTAGGTATCTCGCAGCTCTAGCTATGTACGACGCTCTCCCGGCTACGGATGGCACTACAGTGCCTGTTCTTAGCGGGCAGGACAACGCAGTAGTTGCTGCCAATATAACCTCTCAAATGGCGCAGGCGCTGAAGCAAGCTGGTGTCGCTCTCGCTCCTGTATTAACAGTTCCCGAGGGATGCAAAAACGCTGGAGCGCTTGTGAGTCTCTCCGACACGTGTGGTTCTGGAGCAAATAAAACCGACAAGTTCGACCTAAATGGCTGTGAGCTTAAGCGGCAGGAAAGCAGAAAATTGACTACGCTTGATCGGTTGCTCGACGTCAGGACACGCAAGGATTTGAGAAGATTGGAGGATAACGACTTCGTCAATGGCGGTCTGCCCATCGTAGATCCAATGACGAACGAAGAATACTGGAAACAGAACAACCAAATTGTGCAGATGCTCGCTGAGGATTACCAAAGAAAACTGATCCAGTTGAAAGCAGAAATTGAACGAGATTACAGTAAGAAGCGCAACCCGGATAGGGCACGGGTTGCCAAAGCGCTCGTTCAGGTGAGCCCACTTGATCTAATCCCGGCGGCGTTTAATGGCGATTTTGCAGCGTATACTGCTGTCGGAATTTCCGGGCTTGCCGATCGCTTCCAGCAGTACGACGAAAATAACATAGGACTCTACGGGCCGCTATTTGATTTCTCCGTCGGTCCAATCGTCTTCGCGCTATCGGGAGTGGACCCCGTGACTGGCAGGACGCTCACTCAGGAGGAGAGGGATGTCGCTGGTGGCAACGCACTAATGATGGCAGGCAACATTGCCCTAGGATTATCCGGAAGCGGCAAGAAGGCTCTCGCGAAGTGGACTAGTGAAAGAGAGTCATCAGTCGCGGCCGCTACAGTCTCCAGGAGCTTGGACCTAGAGAACCCCGCGCAACCAGGAAGGGTCGCTAGCGGCGAAACTGGATTGCCCTTCCAGCACCCTGATCCAAGAGGTTTAGTGCCTCCAGAAGCGATCGCAAGGCTGAATCTTAGTGGTTTTGACCAGAGGGTGGCCGAAGGCGCGTTGTTGAGGCTCGAAAGTGAGATGAAAAAAGAAGTTAGCCGTGTGGGCTCTCCTCAAGAAATCTCTCCGAAGACGGTGAACCTGTATGGCCTTGGTGATAAGGGCTCTGCTGGAGTGCGCGCTAGAGTCAAATTCGATCGAAGCGGTAACATCGAAAAGATCTCTGCCGTGGAATCAATCCCATTTGATCTGACAAGCGCCACGACCAATCCGCACTATCGCACGATGCTCGAAAAGATGACGCGGCATATCGCGGAGGATAAGGCGTTAGCAGCTCGTTTTTCGCAATTGAATGACATTTCGAAGGGAATGGCTGCGGTCATAGAGGATGGGATCCAGAACCATGGAGCGGCCACGGAGGTAGGTGCCCATGGGGCAAATAGCTGGAAGTTTATCAACATAGCCAAAACGGACAGCGGTAGAACGCTCGACAGCTATGGCAATTTCCAGCATGGTTCGCCGGAGTATCGTCACCAATTCGCTATGCGCGACGGCGGTGGCTACCAAATTCCAGTTGCAAACTCAACTAACGGCGGGTTGTTTGTCGATCCCTTCCGGGATTTCGACCCCTTCGACCCCAGCAGAACTCCGACAGGCAACTGGCATCGACTCCCACCTCAAACCCGACAGGACCTTGTCCGCGCCCTTGAGGCTATATACGGAGAGCCTGTCCGAATTATCAAGACTAGTGAAGAGAGCAATCAGCTTTGGCACCTCGGAAGGGTATCGGAGAGCGTTCCGGAACCGCCTGCGTCAGTTTTCGCGAATATGGGAGGAGCTTATCCCAAGGGCGTACCAGACGCGGTCCTGGAGCAGGCTAGCAAATTCCTCAACGAACTTTTCGACCGAGCCGCTGCCGCAGATGGCATGGCTGCGCCGGAATCGAAAACGCTCTTTCCCCAGTTTAAGGGCCCAGACGGGATGAGTTACAATATGAAGGTCCACTTGGATTCAAATGGTTATCCACTAACCCCAGTTCTTGGCGAGGGCACCACATACGGCCGAAGCTCCCCCACGGCGGGGGATGCAAAGCCTCCTGCCCCACTAGCAACTTCGAACGGAACTGAAGTGCCTCAGCTCCCTGACCTACTATTACGTCCGAAGGCAGTTAATCAGGCCCTTTCTAGGCTTGAAAATCTCTTGGACAGCCCGTCACAACCTTTGGTCGGGGGAATTTACCCGAAAGCAAATCAGACATACACCTTCCTGGAGAGTGCTGGGCTAATTACTTCCGCGAAAAAGGAGGAGTTGTTAAAGCTTATCCGGGATATTGACTCAGCACCGGACCGCCCCCAAAGCCTCGATGCACTTGCGAAGGCCCGCGAGCGAATTGTCGAGGATCTGCAGAAGTCGCAGCAAGCTAAAGCGCTCGGCAAGCTCACGGACGTCCGCGCTAAGATAACCGCTGAGATCAACGGGCAATCCAGGAATGGCGAGCTCGTTACGGTCAAGAAAAACCCGGAGGGCCTTGCGTTGGATGTCGTCTACAAGGACGGCACGCGCACTTGGCACGAAGGCTATACTATCGCGAATGATGCGCGCGTTTCCATGCCCGTGTATGCACAGCTCTTTTCCGCTACACGCAAAACTGGGGTGACTGACCCAGATGCCGCGAAGAATTTACCAAAGCGGTCAGTGGAAGAGCTTGTAAGCCTCATGGAACAGGCGATCGAATCTCCGACAAACTGAAAGATCCAGGTGTACCGCCGGGGCGGGCCTAGGTCCTGCCGAAGCAGTCATCCAAGCCCTTTTTCAGCTTAGCCGGGCTACTTTTTCCTGCGAGTGCAACACCCGGCACACAGCTTGCCCGATCAACGTTCCATCCCGCCCTTTTGGCCAACCACAAGGGCTCAGAGACCTTGGAGTGGAGTGGGACCTTCGAGTGGGACCTTGGAGTAGGACCTTGGAGTGGCCCCTGTGGGTCGCTGGTCTATGCTTCCCCTCTCCCGCCCCCGGAGATTGGGCCTACTACAAGGTCTCAGAGACCTTGTAGTGAGGTAGGGTAGTGCCGACAATCCGCTTGCTGGGCTATGGGGTGCATGATGCACACTAGCTTGCTCCTGCATCCACCCAGTCGAAGCCCCAGAAGACCATAGCCCAGAAGACCATAGCCCCGCTGCCGCCCTTTGAAATTAGGGACGACAAACCTGCGAGCCTAGCTCACCGTTGCCGCGAGCCTCCAGGCCAGGACCGTGTAGTAGGATCCGATAACGCCCATCGCAGCCATTGCAGTATAGAAGCCCCATTTAAGTCGTTCCTGACGCAAGATGAGGCTTATCGCGCCGCACACCATCGCAAGCTGGAGCCATAGTGTTGCTCGATCGAAGCCATCCCCGGCTGCTCCGAGAGTTTCAAGCTTCTTCTCCCACTGTTGGGCGCCGACGATCTTCCCTTTTTCGCCGTTGTCATTCTGTAGTACCTGCCCCGCCGCCCCCACCGCTTCAGACCCCAAGAGGATCTCCCGCTTCTCGGCTTTGTAGCGCTTCGTCTCGGCCTCAAGCAGCTCTGTGCGTGTCTTCATTGAGGGCTGCACTCCCGGCGCGAGGGCTCCCGCAGCCATGAGGGAGTTAAGTAGCGAGAGCTCCTGTGATACAGCTGTCTCTTTGATGCTCTTGGATTGGTACCAGGCATAGGCGGCTGCTCTCTGGTTGTGACCCATGATCTCATCATCCCCGAACTTGCCGCCATGAAGGTCGTTTACGGCCGTAAGCGCTGCAAGCAGGGCGAGCGAGAGTCCAGACACCAGTTCAAATCGGTCCCGTCGGTTTTCGTCGCTCATAATCCGTTGCTCCTGTCTTTGTGCATCTGGGCGAAGCTTGCTAGGCATGACTTTGCCACTAATTTAGTTTGCCAGAAAGTCACCTCGGACAGTGTCGCAGCCGCGCAGATCAGAGGTCAGCCACTGGCCCGAATGGAATGAGGAAGATCGCCAAGGCCTTCACAGCGTAGGCACACTACGCACACCGCTCGAGCGTTCTCCGGCACGCTATTCGAACCGCCGGGCAATTTGCGGTGATTTCTACGTCGGTCAAGCATTCAGGTAGCGCGCTGACCGCACCGCGGTGCCCGCTAGTTGATCCTCGAGTCTTGACGGAGAACGCTGAGCGCCTGTGCGCAAATCTGCCGCGCCCGCTCGCGTGTAATTCCAAAGCGATCTGCTATCTCTCTCAGAGTCATCGGCCCCTCATCCGACCCGTTTAAGCCGAACCGCAAGCAGAGGATATCTCGCTCGCGCGAGGAGAGCCTGCGCATGAGCACCGTCGTTAGCTCCTTGGCTTCCTGAGCCTCCCTCTGCTGCTCGGCTTCGCTCGTGCGGTGGTCCGCAATAGCGGCACCGAGCTCGCGCTGCTTGTTGGATGCGCCGAGGAAGTCGTTGAGCCGCTTAATGCCAATCGCTACGGTTCTTACGCCGAGAAATGTCGTTGGCTCGACCCCAAAAGATTGAGCTGCCGTGTCAGCGTCAAGACTTCGGAGATCGCCATCCGCCAGCCTTCTAAGCGCATGCAAGAGCCGCAATGCGTGGTCCGGCATCTTAATGTCTGCAGTTGCATTGCGCCTCTCGCTGCGCGCCATTTCCTCAATCCACCATTTTGCCAACGTCGCGAAGGTGCTACCGACATCCGGGTCCCAGCGCTCAACGGCCTTGAGCAATCCGAGCCGGCTAGCCTGGTGGATGTCGTCTCGGTAGTGGGCGGACGGTCTAGATACTAGCTCCTTTGCCAACTTATCGGCGAAGCCGATATTCGACGCGAAAATGTAGGTCTTGAGCGTAAGGTAGCGGTCGCGAGCCTCAATTAACTCTAGCATGCGCTGATGAACAGCGGTGCGATCTCCCAGGTGTACTTCCAGTGCCGCTACCTCGGCCTCAGTCCTGCCGGCGTCCGAAGAAGGAAGTCCGTAGAGCTTCTCAAGCGTTGCCGCCTTGGCTTGCAGCTCGGTTGATGCCTCAAGAGCGCGTTCAGGAAGTGATGGCAGCCTGGCGAGAGCAGCTCCGAGGCGCGCATCGTAGCGCGCCGTGTCCTGCTTGCCAGGGGCACCTTCCCTCAGTCCATGCTGCTCAAGCACTGCGATAGCCTCCGCAAGAAGGTCCCGCGGATGCCTTGGGTCGCTGCGCTTAGTGTAGAAAGCGGAAGCCGGCTTTAACTCGCCGGCGAGGCATCGCCGCAGGGTTAGCATTCGCTTGCGGGCGATTCCTGGAAACGAGTATAGGCGCGCCCAGAACTCCTGGCGGAGAGCTGTCATATCGTTTGACAGCTGACGCAGGTCGGATGCAGAGAGCTTCGGAACGGTATCGGGGCAACATGCGCGTGCGCCCCAAGCAGCTCTCATGCGCTCGGCGCGCTCTCGTACGATCGCCTGCAACGCCTCTGCTTCAGTCCGTAGCGCAGAAGACCTTAGTTTCTCTGAGCGCGGCGAAAGCTTCTTCTCATTCTCCGTCAACTCCTTCGTGGTCGAGGCGACCCAGCTTGCTGCCGCGTCCACTTCTTGCTCGATCAACGCCCTTTCGGCAGCTGTTCGCGCCAACAGCACGGTGCTTAGCTTTGGGAGCGTCTCAAGATGCCGCCGCGCTACCACCATGGCCGCTTCGAGAGATTCTAGACGCTCTGATGCTAGAGGTATGCGCGACTGGCCAGTACGCGGCGCTTGGGGGGCGTGTTGGTTCCTTGGGAACATGGTGCAACTACTCTGTCCGGGCGAGGTTCTATTCGTTCGCCCTGTACCACTCTTCGGGAAGAGTATACCCCGTTACGCCCGGCTTCTCCACCCTGGGGCAACGTTCGCAGGCCCTAGACTATAGGCTCAACGAAGAATGTCGCAAGAAAGGCGCGAAGTAGGAAGATCCCCCAACAGACCACGAGGGAGACAGTAGTCATCGCGAGATACTTCCAGGTCTCACGGAAGTAGCTCAACGAGAATACAAGCGTACCGATACCAGGAAGGAAAAGGCATGTGAGTCCCCACCCCCACGCCTTTCGGAAGCCAAGAAAGGGGAATGCGATAAGCAGCATGACGAGCCAAAGAAGCCCCGAGATTGCCATGACGAATGCCCCAGCGGGACCCTCAATTAGTTGCAAAAGAGATTCCATTTATTCTTTCTCTAGGGGCTGTCTCGGTACACCCGCGATCCCATAGAGGGGATTTGGTGCGCCTTCACAGCCAGTTTGATAGTATTAGTGGGAAGTGAGATGGAGACGTGCCGTCTTTGTGCGCTGCATCACGTTGAATTCAATTAGCTTTCGTACAATCAATTGGTTGTTCGCCAGATGGGCGCTACCGGCGAATCGATGCCAAGGCTCACCACCCAGCTAAAACTGCATCCTCGTCGTGCCAGTCCCAGGAAACCTCATTCATGACTCTTCAAGCCCCAGAGTCGTGCGACATGCGCTGCCGTCTGCCGCTAGTCGCGCCACGGCATCCTTGCGCGACACCCCTGAAACGCGTTATCTCCGCTCGTCATGCGCAGCATCTTTATCCAATCCCCGCTTGAGTTTCGTCTAGAGGTCCAAGGTGACGCTTTCGTTCAGGGAGCGAGCATACCGTGCCTTCTCACCGTAAAAAACCACGGAAGCGCCCCGACAGCTCTGCCAGAGCTAACCCTGAGGCTCGCTCTGGGGAAGCTCAAGAAGGTTAAAGCGAAAGACCCTGGCGCATTTGAAATGCTCTCTGTTGGCGAGGTCGAGCGCGGGGGCGCCGTCCCGCCGGGCGCTGAGCTTTCGTTCCAGTATACATTCACGCAAGACGAGAACTCACCGGTCTCTGACAAGTCGTCTTCGCCGTACATCCTCTTTGGGAACTCGAGTGAGATCTCCTCCCTCGGACAGCTCCTCCTTACGGTAGCCCCCCACCCCCACATCCGGAGCGTATTCGACTCGCTCACGACGACCTATAGCTTCCTCAACAAGGGCGAGAGCTGGAAAGCTGGTGAGACCACCGCAAAGCTTAAGGCGCCAGACGCAAAGCGCTTCTCGATGGTGGAGGAGCTTAACCTCTCGTGCAAGTTCGACGGCGACGCGCTGCTTCTCAATTACTCCTTTACGGTGAAAAAGTTTGAAAACGTGATGGTCAAGGTTTCAGTCCAGCGGGGCAAGACTGAGGTGGCTCAGCGCTGGGAACGCTCCGGCTACATTTTCGGCGATGGCTTCGTGCGCCAGGAGTATGTTGAGAAGATGGTGGATGAGGCGCTCTCGGTGGTGTCTTCGGGCTTTTAGTGCCCAGAAGCCAGCGATTAC
>CANLJX010000113.1 GCA_947491545.1 Deltaproteobacteria bacterium | reverse complement strand
GCACCAGAGAGCGAGGCGTGGCGTGAGCGAGAATGTGCGATGCCTCACGCATCTCCACCATAAAGGTCGACTCGCCTTCGTGCAGATCGTCTGCTGCTCCGAGACGAGCAAACACGCGGTCAACTAAGCCGATACGCGCTCGGTCTGCGGGCACTCTGGAGCCGATCTGCCCTAAGAGCGCAATAAGGGCTGTCTGGCGAAGGTATGTCGACTTCCCGCCCATGTTGGGCCCGGTTACTAGGAAGCACGACGGGCCGCCCGCCACAAAATCGACTGAGTTCGGGACAAAAGCCCCTTCAAGGAGCGCCGCAATAATCGGATGTCTCCCCCGCTCAATCATGAGCACCGGCTCCTCCGCGAGCTCGGGCTCTATCCACGCATTGCTCTCCGCCACCAGTGCCAAGCTTGCAAGCGTATCCACGAGCGCTAGCCCGCCAGCGATTCGCCGGAGGTCATCCACGGAGCTCGACACCTGAGTCCGAAGCTCAGCAAAGAGTTCCTGCTCGCGTTTGACCTGGCGCCCAACCGCATTGATAACCGCATCCTCGTGCTTCTTAAGCTCAGGCGTCGTGTAGCGCTCAGCATTTGCGGTGCTCTGCCGTCGCGTGTAGTGGGCGGGGACCTTTCCGGCCTGGCTCGTTGGCACCTCGATGAAGAATCCGATCACGTTGTTTGACTTGACCTTCAGGCTCGCTATCCCAGATGCAAGTTTCTCCTGTGTCTCGAATTCGGCGCGCCACGTATCGGCCGTTGCGCGCACTCCGCGAATCTCGTCTAGCTCGGGGTCAAACCCATCGCGGATCACGCCGCCATCGTGGAGCACGTGCGGGGGATTCTCGACAAGAGCTCGGGAGAGTAGATCTCCTAATCCATCTGGCGCAGAGATCGCCTGAGCGGCCTCGGTAAGGAGCGACCCGGCGGCTACGCTTACCACGCTCTGTAGATGAGGGAGACGCTCAAGCGTCTCCCGAATCGCTACAAGGTCCTTGGGTGATGCGACGGCGAGCTGAACCCTTGCGGCGAGCCTCTCAAGGTCGCTTAAGCCCTCGAGGACCCGAGCAATCGCTCGGCACTCCGGCATAATGCTAGTGATAGCTTCCTGACGCGCCTTGATTGCTGGAAGCTCTAGCAGCGGCGCTAGCACCCAGCTACGCATAAGCCGCGCGCCTCCCGGTGTCACAGTCCGGTTCAGAAAGCCAAAAAGCGTTCCGGCGCTCGACCCGTCTTTCGTGTTTTGGACGAGCTCGAGGTTTCGCCGCGTCGCTGCGTCGATTATTACAGCGCCCGCACTCCGAAACAGCGAGAGCTCCCTTATCGGGACGGGATTCCCGAGCGATATCTCGTCGATGTAGGAGAAGAGCATCCGAACCGCACGCTTCGCTGAGACACCCATCGCGTGCAGCTCAGCCGAGGCATCTGTCGGGAGCTCCTTCTCAAGCTCAGTCGTAGCCGGGGCATCACTTCGGAAGCGCACAGCCGCGGCCTGGACCGCAGACTCAATAGTGCGAACCCAGCCAGTGCGGCGGTCGACCTTCTCTCCCGCCGCCTGGCGCGGCAGGACGACCTCTCGCACCATAAGGTTTGAGAGCTCCCTTGAGACCGCGCTTAGGTCGAGTGCCTCCCGTACACGAACGGTGCCCGTTTGCGGGTCGGTCCATGCCAATGCCGCACCGCGACCATCAGCGTCGACGCCGAGAGCGGCGATGAGGCTCTCTCCTGAGTCGGAGGAGACGCTGTTGAAGAGCCTCATTCCAGGAGTGACGAACCGCTCAAGCGCCCGATCAACGCCAGCCCCCGAGCCGGTCTGGCTTACCACTGCGACCGAGAAGCCTAGGGGCAGAAGCCGGTCAACGTAGCCGTCAATGACGGCTATCGGCACCCCGCACATCGGCACTGGGTTCGGGCTATTCTTGTCTCTCGACGTAAGCGTCAGGTTAAGAGACTTGGCAACTACAACCGCGTCGTCATAGAAGAGCTCGTAGAAGTCTCCAACCTGGAAAAAGAGCAAGGCGTCGGGATAGCGCTCCTTGTACTCAAGGTAGCGCACCATCATCGGAGGAAGCCCCTGCTTTGAAGCCGGATAAGCCATAGGCGGATAAAACCACGGCTCGGGAGCAGGGGTAAATATAAACAGCAGTAAAGTGCCCTGAAAAAATTGCAGGCGGACTCTGTTAGAGAGCTTAACTTCTGCCCGAAAAAAGAGGTGAAGGCCGCCCCCTCCTCGCTGCCCTCGCCGCTCTCTGTGCAATCTAAAAACGCCAGTTCCGCGGGCGACCATGGCGCCCTTGTGGCCGGGGTAAAGACACAAAGAGAGCGGCGAGCACAACGAGAGGTAGGGAAAGGCTCCTTGGCCATTCCTTCCCCCTCTCCTGCCGCGGCGCTCTCTTTGTGCCTCCTGGGCCAAATCCCCGCGATTCTCTCATAGTATTCATGTACTTACAGAGGTCTGGAGACCTCTTGCCCTCGTCTCATCAGGAAGTTGCGCGCAGAATCCGCTGCTGCGGCATCACAAACATAATAGGGGCTGTAAGCCCGATGCTTAATCCGAGGACGTTACATGGATAGCCTACGCACTACCCGAATCGTGCTCATCGATGACGAACCGGGGGTCTTAAAGGCCCTGACACTGATGCTTGAGAGCCTTGGGCACCAGGTGATGCCATTCAACAATCCGAGCGAAGCCTTGACGTACCTCCACGCGGGGATCGAGGCCGACCTTGTTCTGAGCGACCAGAGGATGCCAGGCATGAGCGGGACCGATCTCTTCGGGACCCTGCGCGCTTCATCGATAAACTGCCCCTTCGTGCTCATGTCCGGACACGCACAGGAAGAGGAGGTAAAGGAGCTGCTCTCAGCGCGCTCGACAGCCTTTCTTCCGAAGCCCTTCACGCCCGCCCTGCTGATTGAGGCGATTCAGGGCGCCCTTGGCTTCCGGAGCGCCGCAAAAGCTGTCTAGGGACCCGAGCCTTCTTACAACTAGGGTTCCAGGGGCGCGCGACTTGGGGCGCGGAGCGCGTAAACGTGCACGTAGCCGAATCCGGCTTAGGGGCTGACACAAAGAGAGCAGCGAGGCATTTAGACCGAACAGCACCCTCGCTGCCCTCTTTGTGAACTGGATCTGTTGCTAGCGGCAGGAATGAGTGAGCGGCGAGTACGTTCACGTCGACTTGCGCGATGTGTAGGTCAAGACAAAAGCTTCTGGTCTCTCTGCGCTCGTTAGGACCCATTCGACTGTACGAACAACCAAAGAAAAAGGGAGCGGAATCTCTTCCGCTCCCTCCACTTTTTTGGGGCAGCCCAGCTCCTCGCTTGAGGAGGCTAGCGGCTACTCCTTGTCGTTACGGAGCTGCTCACGAATGAGGTCCCCGAACGTGACGCGGGTGCCTTCCTCGTCGCCCATGTACTGAGCGTCGTACGAAGAATCCTTGCGAGCACGCTCCTTGATTGAGCGAGCGCTCAAGCTGATGCGACGCTCCTGCGCGTCCACGTTGGTCACCTCAGCCTCAACCTGAGAGCCGACTGGGAAGGCCTGCGCGACCTCCACACCCTTCTCAACGCCGAGCTGTGAATTGTGGATCAGGCCCTCAACTCCGTTCTCGACTTCGACGAAGACGCCGAACTCAGTGATAGCAGTGACCGTGCCGTTGATCTTCGTGCCAACTGGGTGGCGCTGAGCGATCGTATCCCACGGATCCTGCGAGAGCTGCTTGATGCCGAGGCTCAGGCGCTCGTTGGAAACATCGATATCGAGAACAACTGCCTCGACGTCGTCGCCCTTCTTGAAGAGCTCCTGAATCTCCTTCGGGTCCTTGATACGCTTCGTCCACGAGAAGTCGGAGATGTGCACGAGGCCATCGATCCCCTCCTCGATTCCAACGAAGATTCCGAACTCTGTGATCGAGCGAACCTTGCCCTGAACACGCGAGCCGATCGGATGGATGCGCTGCAGGTCTTCCCACGGGTTCGGGAGAAGCTGCTTAAGACCGAGGCTGATGCGCTGCTGCTCGGAATCGATTCCGAGAATGACAGCCTCAACCTGCTCGCCCTCAGTAACGATCTTCGACGGATGGCGAACCTTCTTTGTCCAGCTCATCTCGGAGACGTGGATGAGACCCTCGACGCCCTCTTCGAGCTCGACGAACGCACCGTAGTCAGTAACGCTCTTAACGCGCCCCTTAACCCTGCCGCCAATCGGGAAGCGCTCGTGCGCCGTGATCCACGGATCCGGCGTAAGCTGCTTCATGCCGAGGCTGACGCGCTCCTTCTCTTGGTCGTACTTGAGAACAACCACTGGAACTGTCTGCCCAACAGAGAGCTTCTCTGACGGGTGGTTAATGCGGCCCCACGAGATATCTGTGATGTGGAGCAGGCCGTCGATGCCGCCCAGGTCGATGAACGCGCCGTAATCGGTGACGTTCTTGACCACGCCTTCCATAACAACACCTTCCTGGAGAACCTTGAGGGTTGCAGCACGAAGCTCGTCGCGCTCACCAAGAAGCACCGAGCGACGAGAGAGCACGATGTTGCCCTTGTCTCGGGTGATCTTGAGGACCTTGAACTCGTACTCCTGCCCGATGAACTTGTCCAAGTTGCGGTGCGGGCGAATGTCGATCTGCGAGCCAGGAAGAAACGCTGGAATGCCAACATCCACGTGCAATCCGCCCTTGACCTTCTGTACTACGCGGCCCTTGATGCGGCCGTCGGTCTTGAAGGTGTTCTCGATCTGCTCCCAAACGCGCTTCTGGTCAGCCTTCTCCTTAGAGAGAAGAACCTGGCCCATCTCGTTCTCGAGGGCGATGATGAACACGTCGACAGGATCGCCGACCTTTACCTGAATCTTCCCGTCTACGTGCGGGAACTGCTCAGTGGGAACCACGCCCTCTGACTTAAATCCGATATCGACAGAAACAACCTCCTTGCCGACATGTGTGACTACTCCCGGAACGATCGTCCCGGTGCGCTTGTTGTCTACGCGCTCGCGAAGGAGAGCCTCGAACTCGCTAGCGAAAGAAGAATCACTATCGCCGCCTTTAAAGCCCCCAAAGGAGCCTGCTGAAATTGAGCTTGCCATGAAAAGTAACAGCCTGCTTCGGTCCTGAAGGTTTTGCGTGCTGAAATCCAAACCGACGAACGTCTGCGTGCGAACCGAAAAGCAGCCGCGCCCACCAGGCTTGGACCCGTCCACGGACCATCCGCAGACGTTTTCCGAATGGAGCGAGCCCCATTCCGAGCGCTGCAATCTACCTTCGGAGTCCGCCTCCGTCAATAATTCCGCTGCATTTTTAGGGATTTAGCCCGCTTTTGAACAGCCGACAGAGCCCTTAGTTTGCTACTAGCTGGTCAAAAAACCAAGTGATTATAGGCTATTACCGCCGCAAGTCGCGCAGCGACCAGGCTTACCGACCCTGCCAGGCTGAATACAGGTACTCTTCGAGAGCAGAGAAGTAATCTCGCTCCGCCGGGGAGAGCCCTGGGTGTCGAAGCACCCGTCCCATGACGCTGCGAAGCGCCATCAGGTTAGGAGCATCGCCGGGCTCATCTTTCTGCATCCGGATGCTGACCTCTGAGGCCATCTCTACGGCCTCCGCTGACGGAAGACGCTGCCCAACGTGCTGCACCGGAACAGGCGTGGGCGTGTCCTGCGGCTCCTCACCCGGCTTCGGCCGGCGCCGCGGCTGCGGAGACAACCGCTCTGCGCGCGGAGAGCAGGAAGCGAGCACGGTGCGCCAGAGAGCCTTGCAGGCCAGGCAATCATTCTCGGTCGGGAAGGCTTCTCGTCCAACCTGTACCACGCGCTCGCTGCGCCCATCAGCCGCGAGCGCATCGCACAACTTTCGAAAAATGCCCTCGTAGCGAAGAAAGGAGAACTCCCGCTTAACAGGGACTGGGGTAAAATTGGAGGGCTTTTTGGGTTTTGTCAGGATGTCTTGAGCGTCCTTTCGGGGCTTGAAAGCCACCCCGCCGTCGTCTTGAGCATGAGCCGGAGCTACCGCAGAGGCAACAAAGAAAGAAAGGGCAAAAGCGAGGGGCGCGAGGAGGCTGCGCAGAGCTTCCGCACACCTTAGTGGCCGAAACGTACGCATCGTCTCCACGCGCCCCACTGTCCGCACACGAGAAATCCCGTGCGCGCTACGCCTGTTCAAGCTGCTGCTTCATGTCGGCGGCAGCCTCTTTCATCGACAGGCGGATCTTGCCCTGCCGATCCACTTCGAGAACCTTGACCCACACCTCGTCGCCCTCGCTGAGGACGTCGTCAACGCGTCGGATCTTCTCCTCCGCAATCTGCGAGATATGAACGAGGCCGTCAGTGCCAGGAATGATCTCTACGAACGCGCCGAAGTCAGCCAATCGCTTAACCACACCGCGGTAGATCTTGCCGACAACAGCTTCCTGCGTGAGGCTCTCGATAATCGCAATAGCGTTATTCACCTTCGTGTTGTCGTTGCTGGCGATAGACACCGTGCCGTCATCAGCAACCTCAATCTTGACCCCACACGACTCGGTGATCGAGCGGATCGTCTTTCCGCCCGGCCCGATGATGTCGCGAATCCTGTCAGGATTGATCTTAAGCGTGACGATGCGCGGCGCGTACTGGCTGAGCTGCGTGCGCGGCGCGTTGATCGCCTTGTCCATCTCTCCAAGGATGTGGATCCGGCCGTCTCGAGCCTGCGCCATCGCCTTGTCCATGATGTCACGGCTAAGACCCTTAATCTTGATGTCCATCTGGAGCGCGGTGATGCCCTTTGAGGTACCGCACACCTTGAAGTCCATGTCCCCCAAGTGGTCCTCGTCGCCTAGGATGTCAGTCAGCACCACGTACTTGTCGTCGCGCTTAATGAGCCCCATGGCAACACCGGCAACCGGCGCCTTGAGAGGAACACCTGCGTCCATCATCGAGAGGCTCGCTCCACACACGGTCGCCATCGAAGACGAGCCGTTGCTCTCTGTAATCTCAGAGACGATACGGATCACGTACGGGAAGGCCTTTCCTTCTGGAACCATCGAGCGCACGGCGCGTTCTGCCAAGGCACCGTGACCGATCTCACGACGGCCGGGCCCTCGCATCGGCTTCGTCTCGCCCACCGAGAACGGCGGGAAGTTGTAGTGCAGCATGAAGGTCTTGGAAGCATCGCCGAGAAGGTTCTCGATGCGCTGAGCCTCTGCCTCCGTGCCGAGCGTGGTAACCACGATCGACTGCGTCTCTCCACGGGTGAAGAGCGCAGATCCGTGCGTGCGCGGAAGGAAGCCAACCTCAATCGAGATCGGTCGAACGGTCTTAGTGTCGCGACCATCGAGGCGAACGCCCTCATCGAGCGCCAGATCGCGCACGACGTTGTAGTGGCAGTCCTCAAACACCTTGCCGGCCACCTTCGTCAGCTCGGCGGCTTTCGAATCGCCTTCCTTTACGAACTCTGCGATCAAGCCCTTGTGAGCTGCGCCAACTGCATCGCGGCGAGCCAGCTTCTCACGAAGCTTGATAGCCTCCTTGAGCTTCGGCGTAACAAACGACTGCATCTTGGCGACCAAATCGGCGTCGAGCTGCTTCGGCGTGAACACGATCTTAGGCTTCCCGAGCTTCGACTGAAGCTCAAGCTGCATCTCGTTAATCACCTGGAGCTGCTCGTGCGCGTAGAAAAGGGCCTCAAGCACTTCGCTCTCTGGAACCTCTCGCGCGCCTCCCTCAACCATCACGATCGCATCCTTGGTGCCCGCGAGGATGAAGTTAAGCTCCACGTTCTGCATCTGCGCAACCGTCGGGTTGATGAGCAGCTTGCCGTTGGAGCGCACAACGCGCACACCGGCCATCGGCCCTTCGAAAGGGAGCTCCGAAACGGTCAGCGCCGCCGAGGCGCCGCACATTGCGAGCACATCAGTGTCATTCTGGTCATCTGCCGAGAGAACTGTCGCAACGACCTGAACTTCGCGATGGAAGCCCTCTGGGAATAGCGGACGAACTGGGCGATCGATGAGACGAGAAACGAGGGTCTCCTTCTCTGTAAGCTTCCCCTCACGACGGAAGAATCCGCCCGGAATCTTTCCAGCGGCGTAGGTCTTCTCAACGTAGTCTACGGTCAGCGGAAAAAAGTCTACGTCCTTCTCGGCGCCATAACATGCTGTGACGAGCACCATCGACTCGCCATACGTAACGAGGGCGGAGCCCGATGCCTGCTTTGCGATGCGTCCCGACTCAATGCGCAGCGTGCGCCCGTGGAACTCTCTCTCTACTATGTACATATTCACCTATCTTGGTATGGACCCGAGGCGACTCTGTGCCTGGTCCTAGTAGCAAGGCGGCTCGCCAAACCTGCTGGTCGACTCCCGTCCGGGCGCCGTTGTGCTGCGAGCGCCGCCTATCTATTTCACTATCTTTTCTGCGAAAGAGGTTACTTGCGAAGCCCGAGAGCCGAAATAGTATTTCGGTAGCGGGCAACATCTTCGCGCCGAAGGTAGGTCAGCATTCGCTTGCGGCGGGAGATGATGTCCATCATGCCCTTGCGCGAGTGGTGATCTTTCGGGTTTGTGCCGAAGTGCTTAGTAAGGATCTCAAGGCGACGGGTAAGGAGAGCGATCTGCACCTCCGGGGAACCTACGTCGCTGGAATTACGCTGGAACTTCTTAATAACTTCGGTGGTGTCCTTAGCTGAAAGCTTAAGGGAACCAGTTGCCACGTCTTCTGAAGTCAGCACTCCAGCGTGCTTCTTGGTGTTTACTGGTGCTGATGTCTCAGCTGACGAGGCGTTAGACGACTCCATGTGGACTCCTCATTTACTTAACTAATCTAGACAGATATCGGCCTCACGCCGCGACTCTCTGCCATAATCTTCTTCTGCTTTCGCAAACAATTAGGCGGCAACCTAGCAGGCACACGCGCAAAAGTCAAAACGCGAGCAGGTCGGTCGCTACTCCCCGCCTTGAGAGTGGTGGGCTGCTATTCCACGTTCCGAACTACGCAAGAAATCAAGGAAAGCCAGTGCCTTAGGCGACTCTCCGCAGAGACCTAGCGCGTAGGAAACCCTATCCTTAAACACCCGACCTTTGACCT
>CANLJX010000112.1 GCA_947491545.1 Deltaproteobacteria bacterium | reverse complement strand
TTAGGCAACTCCTCGATACTATTGATCAAGTTCGCGGAATCTACAATCAGTCTCTGGTCGTTGGTGGCGTACTTATCTGCTTACACGATAGCCGCAAGCGCCTCGCCCGCGCCGTTGCAGACACGATCCGCGCCTACTTTGGACAGCTAGTGTTTACGACTATTATCCGCGAGAATGTTGCTCTCGCAGAGGCTCCTGCCAAGGGTCAGACGATCTTTGAGTACATGCCGAAGTCGAGCGGAGCTGAAGATTACAGTGCGTTAGCCGAGGAGATCTTGAATGTCAAAGCGTAGTTTCTCGTTTGCCAACAACCCACTTATGGCAGGTCCTGCTCTCGACGAGCGCTCCAAGGGCGGCATTCCCTACCGAGAGATTCCGCTTTCAGCGATTGAGGCGGATCCGCACCAGCCGCGGCAGAACTTCGATGAGGATAAACTGGGTGAGCTCGCTGAGTCGATTAAGCTGTACGGAGTTCTGAGCCCAATTCTGGTGCGTTCCGGGCAGCTTCCAGGACGATACACACTTATTTCAGGGGAGCGCCGCTTCCGAGCTGCTCATCTCGCCGGTCTGTCCTCTATCCCGGCAATCGTCAATCAGAGCGACGACGTAGAGGGCCGAAACCTCGCTATCCAGCTCGTTGAGAACCTGCAGCGTGACGACTTAAGCGCGATTGAGCGCGCACATGCTATCGGTGCCCTGCGCGATGCCCACAGCCTTAGCGTCCGCGAGATTGCTGAGAAGCTGAGCATCTCGAAGAGCGCTGTTCAGCGCAGCCTCGACATCCTCCAGCTTCCACACGACCTCCTCAACGCCCTCAAGGCGGGTGCTTCAGAGTCAAAGGTGTTGCTGCTGGCTAAGATTGAGGATGAGGCTGTTCGCGCGACCTACCTCAAGGATATCGACCTCCTCACCCGCGCACAGCTTGAAGAGAACCTCAGCTCCAAGAGGACCGATAACGACGACACAACCAGCTCCTCATCTCCCAGGGCGCTTAATGCAGAGGATCTGCGCATAGCAGACGAGATACAGCGTGCCCTCGGAATGAAGGTAAAGCTTGCCCGGCCGAGCACTGGTGCTGAAAACGGTCGGCTGACCATCGAGTTCTACACCGATGGTGACCTACAGATCGTTTTCCGGAAGCTGATGGCCGAGTAGCGCTGTGTCCCACGGTGGGACATGCGCACGGCTCGTGAATTGACAACAAGCATGGTTGTCCCACGGTGGGACAGTGAACACAGTAAGAGCGGGTTTAGAGTACTTAGGGAAGCTGACGCCTTGGAATGGGCGTGGCGGCTTCGCATTGCAGTACATAACGGCTGTCCTAAAGAGGCTAGGGAACCCGCAGGATGCTTTACCTACCGTCCATATAGCTGGCACCAACGGTAAGGGCTCAGTTTCTTCCGCCGTATCATCGATCTTGGGTGCTGCCGGCTACAGAGTGGGGCTTAACGTTTCACCACACCTGCAGGTAATGAACGAGCGGCTGGTTGTCGATGGTCTCCCAGTTCCTGATGAGTTTCTGGGTGAGTTTGCCTTAGAGGTACGGAATGCAGCGGCGAAAGAGCTGGTCGAGCTCTCGTTCCACGAGGCTATTACAGCGGTTGCATTCCTTGGATTCAGGGAATCTGGGTGTGAATGGGCAGTGATTGAGGTCGGGCTAGGGGGCAGGCTGGACGCTTCTAATGTCATTACACGACCCGCAGCCACAGCTATTGTCACGATCGACTACGACCACCAAGCGATACTTGGTAACTCTTTAGGTGAGATAGCTGCTGAGAAGGCAGGTATTGTGAAGCCGGCAACCCCGCTGGTATCGGGGCATTTACCGAAAGAGGCCGCGGATGTTGTTGCTCGCAAGGCAGTGGGGGTGCCGTTACTCAAGTTCGGGCGTGATTACGGGGCACGTGAGCTGACTGGTGCCGATGCGAGTGGATTCGGGTATTGGGATAAGACTCTCGGCTCAGGGGTAGGAGACTTATTCCAATACTCGACACCACTGCCGGGTATTCACCAGGGTCACAACATGGCTGTGGCGATAAAGCTCGGGCTAACGGTTGGTATGAACCCTGAGGTTTGTAAAGCCGGAGTCGAAGGGGTCTTCTGGCCAGGACGGCTCGAGCGAGTTGATACTATGGGTAGGGCATTCGTTATCGATTGTGCCCACAACACTGCGGGAATAGCCGCATTCATCTCGTTTTTGCAGTCTAATGGGCTCAAAGATATCGATCTGACCTTCGGTGTTCTCGACACTAAGAACTGGCAGGCGATGGTTCAGGCGCTTCGACCTCACGTACGTACCTGGAGGCTGCTGCGACCTGACTCTGAGCGTGCTTTACCGGTGGAGACGCTCAGGTCAGAGATTGGGGTATCGGGAACCGGGGTAAGAGTCTTGGGTTACGGGAGCGACTACGAGCGGTGTCTCCGTGAAGCGATCGATGAGAATGATGGTCAGCCGGCTTTCGTTACAGGCTCAATGTACATGGTCGGGAAGCTACGAGGGATGTTATCTGTTCCAACGAAGCCGCTCTGGAAGAGGGTGGTTAAATAACAGCGTTCTATGAAGCCGCACCGAAGCACAAGCTCTCTCGATGAAACTATCCCACGGTGGCTTGGTGCTGTCGAAGAAGGTCTGAAGCAGCTCGGAAGTGCGGCGGGGCAGGGGAGCGAGAAGCTCTCAGAGGCTTCTGCGTACGTGCTGCTGGGTGGCGGAAAGCGACTCAGGGCGCTGCTTACGCTGGCGCTAGCGCGGGACCTCTCGCGCGGTGCTGTTAGCGACGCTCTGGCGCTTCGTCCCGCGTTGGCGATCGAGGCGCTCCATGCTGCATCGCTCGTGCACGATGACCTGCCGGCACTCGACAACGACGACCTAAGGCGCGGAAAGCCCTCGTGCCACAAGGCTTTCGGCGAGGCCACGGCGATCTTGGTGGGGGACCTCCTGCTCGGCGCAGCGCTCGCCAATCTTGAAGCGCCAGAGCTTTCGCTGGCTCAGCAGGCGCGGCTATCAAGCTCGCTTTCAAAGGCCTGGGTTGAGCTGTGCGTTGGTCAGCAGCTCGACCTTGATGCGCCGCGAGAGGAGCCGCTGCGCGAGCGGATGATCGCGCTTAAAACCGGAGCGCTCTTCGGTGCAGCCCTTGAGTGTGGAGCGGTGTGCGCCAGCATGACTGATGACCTCGTGGATTCGTTCAAGGATTGGGGCGTCAAGTTAGGCGTTCTCTTCCAGCGGCTCGATGACGTAGACGATGGCGAGAGAGCTCAATCAGAGCGTGCCGCTGCGCAGGCGGAGGGGCGTGAAATGCTCGCTGCCCTCTCGCGCATCGTTGGCCGAGAGTTGCCATTAACGCACGAAGTCGCAGCCCGCGCCCTGAAGATCGCTTAGGCGAGTCGGGATGGATTGTATCCGTGCCGCTCTGAGAACGTGTTCTGTCCCGAGGGCGTTAGTAGCTAGCGGCTCTTTTCCTTATCCGTCTCATTCTCCTGCACTTGCACTGGGATCGTCGTCCTCATCCGGGTTTCCAACACGAATATCGTAGGCAATTCGAGGAAATATCTTGGTTATGAGCAGGAGTCGGTGCAGGTACAGGAGGAAGAGAAGGATTAGGATAAAGATCAGGAATGCTGCTCCAAACTACAATCTCCCCTTAAGCCTCAACATGTTTTCTACACAGCATATCCATGCCCTTTTCCGGGCGCTTCGTGTACAGTTTCGCGCATGCCGATGGAGCGAATTTCAGCACAAGAGAGAGACGATCTGCTCGCAGCGGTGCAGCAGGCCGGCGAATTCCTCATGTCTCTCTGGCCAGGAGCGGGCCGTTCGGCGGCAGATCTTGGCGTTGAATCGAAGGCTGACGGCTCCCTGGTGTCTCGCGCTGATTTCGGCGCAAACGAGATACTGACACGTGCAATCACCCGACTCTTTACAGCCGATGCGATACTCTCAGAGGAAACAGCGCCAGATTTGGCGGCGCTCGCGGCGGCGAAGCGCACCTGGGTGATAGACCCGCTCGATGGAACGAAGCACTTCCTAAATGGCACAGACCAATTCTCAGTGCTCGTTGCTCTGTGCGAGGAGCGCGTGCCAACGCTCGGCATCATGTTCTTTCCGGCGCGGGGGCTCCTAGTGGTAGCGGAGCAGGGTAGGGGAGTAACCGTTAATGGGAGGGCTGTCCGAGTCTCCCCGAGCGGTTCGCCGCGCCCGGGCTCGGTCTACATTCGAAACTTAGAGTCGAAGCGGCCTGAGCTTTCGAGCCCGATGATGGACTCAGGACTGGCGTTCCTTAAACTCATTACAGGGGAGCTGGATGGGGCGGTGCTCCGCATGACGACCCACCGTGAATGGGATATCGCGGCGCCGATAGTTGCCATAAAAGAGGCCGGCGGCAGGGTCTCAGACGAGGCCGGAAAAGAAATTCCATGCGGCCTAGGAACCCTGCGATTTCAATATCTTGTGGCCTCAAACGGCACTACCCACAGCGAGATTCTGAGTCTTATCTCGTAACCTTCGCATCTTAGGTCATTGTGGGGATGCTTGTTCGATGGGCCCCCAACTTTTCGCTCATGCTTAAAGGGGCAGAGGTCGACTCTGTACTTCATAAGGCTACGCTTAGAGCGAGTAAAGGATATGGGAATTACTTACACGGAAGATCAAAAGGCTCTTATCGCAGCAGCCAGGTCGGGCGATGACGCCGCCATTCAGGCGTTCGTTGACCGCGGCTTCGACATCGATTGCGAGCTGAAGTACAGCGCAAGCGCCCTCATGATCGCGGCATCGCGAGGGAAGACTTCCACGGTTCGCCTTCTGGTTGCCAACGGCGCCAAGGTGAATCGACGCAACAAGTTCGGCGGTTCGCCCCTCTTAGAGGCGTGCGAGCGCTGCCACCACGACACTATCCGCGCTCTCGTTGAGCTCGGGGCTGACGTGAATATGCCGCACAACAATGGAAACACCGCCCTCCTTGCCGCAGCGATGCGGAGGGATATCAAGACGGTGAGAGTTTTGCTTGAGCTCGGAGCGGATCGTGAGGTCCAGAACTTCGACGGCTGGAGTGGGCGCACGTGGGCTGAGGCCGAGTCAGACCCGGCACTCCGCGAGGTCTTTGGGCTTCCGAAGTCGAAAGAGCCGCGCCTGGCTGAAGTGCAATTAAAGGAAGGAGAGCAGCCTAAGAAGGCTACGAAAGTTATGGTTAATGACGCATTTTGGACAGTGTTCATGCGCGCCGCTTCGATCGGCGATCTTGAGACGGTTCGCCGCCTCGCCGACGATGGCGTAGAGGTTAACGGGCAGAGCCCGAACGGAACGACGGCACTAATGGCTGCCGTTAAAAACGGACACGCGGCGACAGCGCTTGAGCTGATTGAGCTTGGCGCGGACCCAACGATTGAAGATGAAGAGGGGCTCAATGCCGTCGAGTGGGCCGAGAAGAAGGGCCAGGAGGCCTTCATAAAGGGGCTCAAGCAGAAGGGGATCCCTCTGCCGGAGTTCGACAGCTAGCGCTGCGGCGCTCAGACACTACGCCGACACAACGGGAGGCATACCTGCATTCATGCGGCTTCGCCGCGAATCGCGGTGTTTGACCGTCTCCTTCTCATCCTCCTGCACTTGCACTGAATTCCTCGTCCTCATCCGGGTATTCCGGCACGAGTATCGTGGGCAATTCCCCGATATGTCGTGATTAAGAGCAGGAGTCGGTGCAGGTGCAGGAGGAAGAGAAGGATTAGGAATGCTACGCCCCATTACAACCTGCTTAAAAAGGGGACGGACATGCTCTGTAGAAAAGGTGTGCAATCTCAATTCAAGTCGTAGCTGGGCATCTTATTGCTCGTCCTGATCCTAATCATCCTCCTGCACCTGCTCCTGCTCATAATCAAGAAATGTCCAGGACTTGCCCAGTATATGCCCGCAAAAAGGGGGCTGGACGAGGACGAGGACGAGGAATCTGGTGCATGTGCAAGAGAAAGAGGAAGACTAGGACAAGGATGAGGAGGAGCACGGCCGGCTAGCAACTCCTTCGGGACATAGCACCTTTTCTACAGAGCAGGACGAACACCTTTTTTCCGCGAATAAGAGTGTCTGTACGGTTAGCGTCCCGGCGCGCTATAAGTTTTCCCACTGCTTTAACGAATAGGAGCGGCGACTCATGAGCTTTATCACGACTTTCATCGATTGGTTTCTGCACATCGACAAGCACCTGACGGAGGTCGCGGCCCAGTACAACACCTGGACCTACGCTATCTTATTCATCATCGTGTTCTGCGAGACGGGTCTCGTTGTAACCCCCTTCTTGCCCGGTGATTCGCTGCTTTTCGCCGCGGGGGCTATTGCCGCGGCTCCGGAACAAACCACCCTCAATGTGCACGTCATGGCGACTTTGCTGCTCGTAGCGGCGATTCTCGGTGATGCCGTAAACTACGCGGTGGGACGAAAGATGGGGAAGGCCGTGTTCGACAAGAAGGACTCGCGAATCTTTAAGCCCCAGTACCTTGAGCGCACCCATAAGTTCTTTGAGAAGTACGGAAATAAGACGATCGTGATCGCTCGTTTCGTGCCGATCGTTCGAACCTTTGCGCCGTTCCTGGCAGGTGTTGGTACGATGTCGTACCGAAAGTTTGCCATGTACAACGTAACCGGCGCGATCCTCTGGGTCGGAATCATGACGTACGCTGGGTACTTCTTCGGCCAGACCGAATACGTCCAGAGAAACTTCAAGCTCGTAATCCTCGCCATCATCGTCATCTCGATCATGCCAGCCGCAATCGAGTTCATCCGCGCCCGCCGCGAGCTTCGCGCCGAGGGTTCGCCGGCGCAGTAACGTGAGCCGGTCTCGGCCAGGGCCAAACCTATTTGCCTAACGCCTTGAATACTGGGCGGGGTAGGCCGTCGGTGCCTTTTTTTGTGACTTTTCCCCGTAAGCCACGGATTCCGCTGGGTGCTTAGCGGGGGGTGGCTGGTATACTAAGGTCCTGCGTCGAGCTGTGTTGGGCGCTACTGACTCAAGCCCCATGCCCCACACGCCCCTTGTTGTTGCCGACGCGCTGTAAAGGATGGAACACCGATGATGCGAATGTCTCTGCACGTGTGCGCTAAGGTTGTAGCCGCTGCGCTTCTCGTCCTCCCTACGCTCGCTCCAATCGACGCCTACGCCCAGACCGAGCAGTACATCATCCAGTACAAGCGAAACCCGAAATTTGAGGTTCCTCTCTCCGACGACGAGGTTGAGATTCCTGCCAGCCAGGTCGTGAAGCGCAATCGCCAGGGGCGTGTCGTTGCAGCGCGACTCACAGAAGCTGAGGCGGCTGCCGTCAGGCGCCAAGCAGGTGTCGAGTCAGTTGAGCCAAACATTCGAATAGCTGTCTCGTACACACCGAACGACACGCTGCTTTCAGAGCTTCCCGGCCTTATTGGCGGCAAGGGTGTGCGCGCCCCGCAGGCGTGGGATGTAACGACTGGCAGCGCATCGAAGGTGATCGCGGTTGTCGACACAGGGGTCGACTACAACCATCCGGACCTGGCAGCGAATATCTGGAACAACCCAGCCGAGGTGCCAGGAAACGGCGTAGACGACGACGGCAACGGGTACGTTGATGACTTCCGCGGCTACGACTTCGCTTCAGAAGATGCCAACCCGATGGATGGCCACGGCCACGGAACACACGTTTCGGGCACAATTGCCGCGGTGGGTGACAATAGCCAGGGGGTCGTGGGTGTGGCCTTCGGCTGCAAGGTGCTCCCAGTAAAGGCGATGGGAGACAGCGGCTACGGCGGCTACTACGATATCATCCAGTCGATCGACTACGTGGTGAAGCTCAAGAAAGCAGGGGCTCCGATAGTCGGAATTAACCTCTCGATCGGCGGATCGATGTTCTCTAACGCGTGGCTTAGAGCGATGCAGCGCGCGCGAGAGGTTGATATCGTTGTAATCGCTGCGGCTGGCAACTCGTCTGAAAACGCAGACAACTTTCCGCAGTATCCGGCAGCGTTTGATGTGCCGAACATCATCAGTGTTGCTGCGATCGACAGCGCTGGGAGGCTCGCTTCGTTCTCAAACTTTGGGCGCCGTTCGGTTGACATCGCGGCGCCGGGCTCAGGTATCTTAAGCACGGTCCCGCTCGCCGACCCAGCAGCGCCGTACGACGTAATGAGCGGAACCTCGATGGCTACACCGCACGTGGCAGGTGTGGCAGCGCTAGTGGCTTCAGCCAACGGGAAC
Organism: Deltaproteobacteria bacterium; assembly: GCA_947491545.1. Lineage (GTDB taxonomy): Bacteria > Bdellovibrionota_C > UBA2361 > UBA2361 > OMII01 > OMII01. The sequence goes on along the minus strand of CANLJX010000112.1, from coordinate 872 downwards.
ATCACGGCGAGGCAGATTCGGAAACTCATCCTCTCTTCTTCTCAAGCGACGACCAACCTGGCGAACGTGACAGCCTCTGGCGGCTTCGTTGATGCCTCGGCTTCGGTCACACGTGCCACCTCCCAAGAGCGGAGGCTTGAGGTATATGGCTCAGTAAAGCGAGGCTCTCAGCCCATCGTAGGGGCCACGGTGCGCGCCAGGCCAGTAGATGGCACCCCTGGCAGCAGCAGGAGCGTAACCTCGGGCAGCGATGGGTCGTACATCCTCTCAGGGCTCGTGCCGGGCAGCTATGTGGTGTCAGTCCTCAAAGACGGGGTGACCTTCTCTAAGCGCACCTACCGTGTCGAGATAGAGAACGACAGGAAGATAAGCTTCTCTGTTGCGCGGTAGGCAGAAAAGGGGGCCGTCCTGCTCTGTAGAAAAGGTGTTGTGTCCCGAAGGAGTTGCTAACCGGCCGTTCTCCTCCTCATCCTTGTCCTAGTCTTCTTCTTTCTCTTTTTCCTGCACTTGCACCCGATCCCTCGTGTTCCTCCGCCCTCTCTTCCGGACATATTCGGGGCAACCCCCCGGCATTTCTTGATTATGACCAGGAGCCGGTGCAGGTGCAGGAGGAAGAGGAGGATTAGGATCAGGACGAGGAATGAAATGAACCAGCTACGACTTGAGTTGACACTGCAGACGTTTTCTACAGAGCAGGGCCGTCCCCTTTTTCGCGCCTCATTCCTCTCCTTGTCTTCCTCCTTCTCATTCCCCTGCACATGCACCAGATTCCTCGTCCTCATCCGGGTATTCCGGCACGAGTATCGTGGGCAATTCCCCGATATGTCGTGATTAAGAGCAGGAGTCGGTGCAGGTGCAGGAGGATGAGAAGG
>CANLJX010000111.1 GCA_947491545.1 Deltaproteobacteria bacterium | reverse complement strand
CAAGTACCTCACCACTCCGAACACCATCTTTGCGCTGCTACGGCCACTTGCATTGGCGCGCATCAACATCGTTGAAGTGGTCTCCACGTACACTGAGCTGACGGTCGTTGTGGCTCAAAAAGACCTGCAGGCCGCCTTCGCCGTTCTTAGCAGGCTGCCGACAATTTAAGAGGAGAGCAGGTAGAGGCAGGCCGTTCGGGGCGAACGGCTACAGCATCTGTTTGAGGAGCTGGAAAATCCTCAGGTAGCCGGTCTTGCCCGCTGACACGTCCGCCAAGGTTATCTTCTCTGTGTCCGTGTGCGCATCTTGGATGCTCCCAGGCCCGTACAAGACAGCCTGCGCGCCGAGCGCAGCGAAGTTCGGAATGTCGGTAAAATAAGGCGCGACTGTGTGCTCAAATCCTGGAAGGGCCAGGCAGCGCACCGGGTCATTGCCGTACAGAAGCTCGACCTCTGCGTCGTTGGGAAGCTGTTTGCGAATGAGAGAAACTGTCTCTTCGGTGGAAAGGACAGTGCGCAGGATCCCGTGCGCTCGCGCCTTCGGCGATACCACATTGCTGGCGACACCGCCCTGCAGCTCTCCGATGTTGAGCGTGGCCCGGCCAAGCTCTGCATCTTCCCCAAAGTCTAGGGCGTACAGAGTTTGGCAGAGCTCGATCAGCCGCCGGTTCGCATCGATTCCAAGCTCTGGAAAGCCCGAGTGCGCGGCACGGCCCTGGGCTGACACGACGAGGTTGAGTGTTCCTCGGTGGGCAGTGACGAGCTTAAGCTCCGTAGGCTCGCCGTTCACGATGAACTTCACCCCTGCCCCCTTCAGGTGCTCCGCAGCGACCCGCGCGCCCAAGCCGTCGACCTCTTCGCCGCACACGAGCAGCAACGCAAAGTCTCGCTCCCTTAGAGCAAGGAGCTCCTCTACTACTCCCAGCATCGTCGCAGCTATCCCCTTCGCGTCGCAGGCTCCTCGGCCGAAGATCGTGTCTCCATCTCGACGCGGAGTGAAAAGGTGCTCGGGCCCGTCAACTACATCAAGGTGGGTGGTGAAGACGATTCGCGGCGTGCCGAACGTCACGAGCAGGTTTGCTCGCCTCTCTCCAATGGGGATCAGAGTGCAGGGAAGCCCCCGCGACAGAGCAACGCTGTTGAAGAGCTCGAAGACCGGCAGCTCATCGAACGTGAGGGACTTACAGCTAATGAGTTGCGCTGTTAACTGGAGGATCTCCTCAGGTGACATAGGTGACCCATGAAAGAATTGAACTCGCGGAGAATTTCGCACTTGACCGGATGATAGCAAAACTTGTTCGGTGTAGAAGACACCCTTGTCGCCGCCAGAGGAGTTGCCACCGGTGGTGTGCCTTAGGCTAGTCCGAAAACGGTACTCTGTGGATCCGAGAGCTCCACAAGAAACTTCAGTGATCACTGGCAGGTATCCAGGCAAACCTACCCTTACATCTGTCGGCGCAGCTTATTGTGATCTGATGGCTGCCTTGCACCTTTTAAGGCGATATGAGACCCGTCCTGCGAGATTCTCCATACCCGTCTCGTGGAACCTCTAGCGCCCCCTAATATGCGTCCCGCTGCTTCCAAGAACCCCGGGCAGGAACCGGCGCCTCCGTCTGCCTCTGCTCCTAGGGATGCCTCTCCACTCTCTGCGGTGTTCAAGACGCTAATGACCCCTGTCAACGAGCTCGTGTACCCCCCAACCAAGGAAGCAGAGAAGGACGAGAAGAAGGAAGGGGAGACTACGGCTAAGCCCGACCGGCTTATTGAGGAGCTCCGCGCTGCACAGCCTGGGTACGTCGCATCTACTTGGCACACGTTCAAGCGCTCTTTCGTTAGCACTCCCGCGTTCTTTGTGGGGTACGCCGCTGCGAACGTTGCAGAGGCAGTGCTACAGGTCGCCCCTCTTCTGTTCCTCGGCAAACTCGCCAGCCAACTGTACGACCGAGCGGAGCCGGCCCAAATCGCAACGACCGGCCTCTGGCTAGCGGGGTGCTGGGTGTTGCGCCACACCATTGATGGCCTCCGGCCCTGGCTCAACCAGGGATTTCGAACCGGAACCGCGCGGGTGCTCGAGTCGGATCTGCTCACTGCGCTTAAGTCTCGCTCTCAGTCGACTATCCAGTCGCCCGGCTTCAGCGACATTCTCAACAACCTACGCGAGAACGCCTGGCGTCCGATTAACTTTACTGACAGGAACTTGCAGGTAGGCTCGTCTTTGCTGGCCTGCAGCTTGGCAGCAATCGCCATGGCACGCTCTGCTCCGGTCATGGCGGGGGTATTCGCGGCTACCGGCCTACTTGAGCTCTTTAACGGCATACGTAGCTCCCAGCGCTTCGAGAAGACCGAGGAGCAGATCGCCGAAAAGCGGCGCCAGTACTGGCACGCCCGCTACTACGCGATGTTCAAAAACGGCATCCGGGAGTTCAAGAACCTTCTTAAGTCCGACGAGTCCGTCGCTCGAGTCGACAAATTCAACGAGTCACTCAACGAGTCGCAGCTTCGGGACAGCCGCAAGCAGGCTGTGAACTCAGCCATGATCGGCCTCGTTAGTGTTGCAACTAAGGCCACGCTCCTCGCGTCCCTCGTGGGAGAGTACTTCTCCGGTGCAATCAGCTCTCCAGGCGTAATTCAGGATGCCCTCTTCATGGCCTACGCGTTCGAGGCTGGCCTCGCCTCGGTCTTCAAGATGATCGGCGAGCAGCAGAAAGACCTCTCATACACGGGGAAGGCACTAGCTATCGAGCGGGTCGGGAAGCCCGACCGCGTTCCTGGCAAGGAGTACGTGCGCCTTGACCGCTCTCACACTCCAGAGGTGCTGCTCGAAGACATTCACTACATCGTTGATGACGGAAGGAAGACGATTCTCAGGGGATTAACCCTGCGGCTTGAGCCCGGAAAAGTTTACGGCGTGTGCGGCGATAGCGGAGCCGGCAAAACGAGCTTCATTAAGCTTCTGACCCTGGAGAGCGACCTTACCGCTGGCTCGATAACGATCGACGGCATGCCGCTGCACGACATCGACCCAGACGATGTTCGCGCTGCTATCGCTTACCTGCCGCAGGAGTACCTAAACTTTGAGTCGTACACCGTTAAGGAAGCTGTTGAGATCTCTGGTCGACCAGGAGAAACGAACGTTGACTTCCGTAGCGCGGCGGAGCGGGCAAACATGACCTTCCTCGGTGAAGGCCACAAGGAGGCCGAGAAGCGGTTGGGCACCGACTTCAAGAACTCCCGCGATTTCTCCGGCGGCGAGAAGCAGCGCATCGCCCTGGCTCGCGCCTACCACAAGGACTCCCACGTGGTGATTCTCGACGAGCCGACGGCGCAGCTCGGCGTCTCAGATGAGCAGCAGATCCTGCCCTCTCTGGTGGAGTGGGCGAAGCGCGAGAGGAAGACCGTTGTGCTGATTAGCCACAAGTACGCTAACCTCAAAGAAGCTGACCGGATATTCTTTTTCAAGGCTGGCCGCATCGCCGAAGAGGGCTCGCACGATGCGCTCATTAAGGCGGGAGGCGAGTACGCTAAGCGCTACGCCAAGGAGGAGCGGCTCTACAAGAGCGAGGTTGAGGAGGCGGGGTGAGCGGCCGCTTCTCATCCAGCGCCACCCCAGGATAGCGATAGCCTCCTAAAGCTTCTACGAAAACTCACTAGAGCACCAAGGCACAGCACTTGCACCCAGTGGTGCTCTTGCTACTCGTCCAGCGGTAGCGACAGTACGAACCGTCTCGCGCAACAAATCCGTGAGGTTAGCGCGGCGCTGCCGTGCTAGGGTCCGTAGGAGTACGAAAGAGTTGCGGGGTTTATGCCCAGGGGGTACCGAATAAGAGGCAACAGAACTGCTCTGATACCAGGGCGTGCCGCAGTGCTCTTAATCGCCCTATCCTTTCTGCTGTCGCAAACGCCATCGCTCTCCTTCGCGCAGCCAAGTGTCTCGGGAGCTAACGCAATCGAGTCTGAAAATGCCACGGGCGTGTCTCGCACTATCACGACTCTTCCATCGTTTGACACGAACAACCCGTTCTTCCGTTCGCTCGGAACTAACGGCCGGAGCTGCGCCACCTGCCACGGCCTCACTGAGGGCCTCAACTTCACCGCCGAGCACGCACAGAAGCTCTTCGATGAAACGGCCGGGCTACACCCCATCTTTGCGCTCGTCGACGGGGCTGACTCTCCGACTGGCGACATGTCGACAGTTGCGGCTCGTCGCGAGAACACGACGATGCTCAGAACGCGCGGCCTGATCAGGGTTGAGCTGCCGCTCCCTGCAACTGCCGAATTCATTATCGAGAGGGTTGATGACCCGTACAACTACGCCAACGAGACAAGGGTCTCGGCGTACCGACGGCCACTCCCGTCTACCAATCTGCGCTTCGTGTCGACCGTGATGTGGGACGGGCGTGAATTGCCCTCGTCTGGTGATGTGAGGCAGGCCCTCCGTTCACAGATCGTGGATGCGGTGCTCGGCCACATGCAGGCTGCAGCTCCGCCCTCAAGCTCAGTGGTGAACCAGATCCTCGACTTTGAGACGCGCCTCTTCACTACGCAGGTGGAAGATAACGAGGCGGGCCGTCTAGACGGTTTCCCCACCTTCGCTGGACCTGAGGGCCTCTTACGTGGTCGGGACCTTCCATTCCGGCAACGAGCAGCGAGAATTCCGCCTCCGCCGGCGGGGCGAAGGGTCTCTCCAAGACCCGCTCCAGCTCCGCTTGAGGTGTTCTCCTTTTTTCGGCCCTGGCGCAACGCCTCAAGGATCTCCCCCACCCCCGCACACCTTCGGCAAGAGTCGATCGCACGCGGCGAGAAGCTGTTCAACACGCGAGCCTTTACTATCTCGAACGTTCCGGGCTTCACTGACCGACCCGGCCGGGGAGCTCAAGCCAGGCGTAGCGCCCTGGGCCAAGGCGTTCAAGTTGGCACGTGCTCCAGCTGCCACAACCTCCCTGGTATCGGCAGCAACTCAAGCCCTTTACTCATAAACACCGGGCTCTCGGATGTATCTCTGCGCACGCCAGACATGCCCCTCTACACCCTGAAAAACAGGAAGACGGGCGCTCGAATTCAAACAACAGATCCAGGAGCAGCGATGAAGAGCGGCAAATGGGCAGATATCGGAAAATTCAAGGTGCCTAGCTTGCGAGCCTTAGAAACGCATTCACCCTACATGCACAACGGATTCTCGGCAGACCTGTTCGACATCGTGCAATTTTACGACAACCGCTTCGCGATCGGTTTAACAGATGCGGAGAAGCACGACCTGAAGGCTTTTCTTGAGGCGCTTTAGAGGAGGCACGTCTCGACTAGAGCGAGACCGCCTAGGATGCCTGGCAGAGTGGCGCTGGCCCTGCCATGACCAGAAGCGTCGGACCCTAGGACAGCAGCTGTAGCGTGCAGCGCTGCATCACCGCAAAGCAGAGGTCGTCGTACGCGCAGCGCTGCTTCTCTATGACCTCCCGCGACAGCAGTGTTTCGCCACGGTCTCTGCACCAAACGTACGAGGCAGCTGCGTCTACAAGCTCCATCGGGTGCTTCCAGTTTTCGCCGAAGACTTCATCCATGCGCGAGAGAATGCGGAGGTCCTCAGGGTGGTTCCAGCGGGCTTTCAGAAGCTCGTCCATGCGGGCGATGTGCTCCCTCGTGCCGCCGAGTGTTAGCTTCACCTCAGCTAGAACAGCCTGATCTTCACACAGCCCTCCACGCCGGGCGAGCCCTGCCTCACGCTGCTGGTGTAACTTTTCGCGGGAGATGAATGGCATATGCGTTATTCCTGCTCCTTAGGATGCGGCAGGAGCGGTTCGCTTTCAAGAAGCAAGAAGCAGTGGTGTGCGCTAGCTTTCAACCAAGACCGGTTGCGAGACCTTCTTTACGGTGACGGTTGGGTCTTGAACAGTCTGCACGTCTCCGCGCATCAGGAAGCCGCCCATCTGGTGGCTGTACACTGGGTCGACGAGGGTGCAACCCGACAGAGTGGAGAGCGAGAGCAGGCAGAGAGCTATCAGGATCACTTGGCGCATACATCCTCCAAGGGGCCGACGACTTGGTATATTTTTACCAAATCCCGCGATGTTATGGCGCGGCTCGCTGGAGTGGTGCTTTATGGGTGATAACTGTCTGATATCAAGCAGGAACTGCTGTGGCTTTGGGGTCCTTAAGAGTGCCCTTCCGGAACCAGCAACGGTTCCGGATCCGAAAAGCTGATGAAGTTAACTAGTGACGTGCCGGACAGTGGGCGGTGCCGGAGCCGGAGCCGTTGCCGGTTTAGAAGCACCAACACTCGCAGGAGGCAGCCACGCTACTTCGCCGCGCGACACCAATCATCGAAATCGGGGAAGCCGCTCTGCTCAAGGAGGCGCTGCTCGACGCCATGCTGCACTGCTTCTGCGAAGCGTTGCGGCGAGATGTGTGCACGAAGTTTTGAGAGAGCGTCCTCGACCTCTGCTCTGAGCTCCTGAACGACGCTTTGGTCTGTCTTTGTCTGCAATGACTCAAGCGCCTCTTTGCGCTCGGTAAGGTAGGCGATCTCTTGGTTGAAGCTCTCCGCCTTGCGCTTCTCCTTGGCAAGCGCCTCTTCCTGCCGAACCTGTCGAGTGTCAGCGCTACTGAAAGCGAGTGCGCCCTGCGGCGAGTTTTTCCCTGCCGCCTTCTCGCCTGGCAGCGTAAACTCGAAGGGCTTCTCAACCGCGCGGTAGAGGAAGCCCTGTGGGCTGCGGCTGACGAGGTGGCTCTGTGAGGCCACGAGCCTGTCGAAGTGCGAGATTATCGCCTCAATGCGCGCCAGCGCATCAGCGGCGTACCCTGCTACGAGGCGGCGTGCTTGTTTCTCAGCTAGGCCGCGCGCGGCGAGCTGGCTGATGACTTGCTGCACTCTCTCGCTTGGCTGCGCGGATTCGGCGACTCCCCTGCCCTGCCCTGCTGCGCTCGTGGCTGCTGCTGGGCCCGGTGCGCTTGGCTGCTGCGCTAGCACCTTGCGTGGCGCGTGCGCTGCTACGAGCACGACCTCGGTCGATTTCCCCTTCCCGATAAACTCGTACTCGCTCAGGGCGCCCTTCTCCTTGAGCTCTTCGAGAGCTGGCTCAAGCTGCTGCCGGAGCGAGCTGGCGTAGATGTAGTTGCGCGAGATGCCGATCTTCTCGTGCGCCAACACGAACAGGTTCACCTGGATTCGGGATCGGTACCAGAAGTGCTTGTCGAGGTACCGGTACAGCCGCTTGCTGACGGCGCTCTGCAGGTCGAGGTAGAACTCGAGGTCGAGCTTCTTGATGAACCCGACCTGGAACGATTTGAAGAGCACCTCGCTCCAGGTGAAGAAGCTCGGGTGCGTGTCTCGCCCGTCGTTGATCTCGTAGGCATCGATGATGCCGAAGTTGCGGGTGCTGTGCAGCTTGGTCTCGTTGTCGTAGAAGGCGTTGGTGGCCTTAATTCGCACGCCGCTTAGCCTATCGAGGGCGTTTTGCAGCCTGGTGTAGCTCCGTCCCTCGGTGCTCCAGCGCAGGATTCTGAGCAGCTCGTATCGGGTGAAGTGCACCTTGCGGCTCTGAAGCCCTTCGTCGGCCGTGAGCTTCAGCAGCCCCAGCAGCACCTCGTCGTCTGATGAGGTCGGCAGCCCGAACTTGTCTGCCCCGGTGATGATCCACTTGCGGTTGAGCGGTTCGCCGTTCTTGCCCTTGATGACGTCGCTGAACTCAAGGGTTTTGACGGATGGGTCTGCCCGTTTCGAGAGCACGGTAAGCGGGAACTCGGCCAGGTTCATCTCGTCACGCGAGATCTTGATTGGGAGCGCTGATGCCGAGCCGCTTGAAGATGCCGCTAGCGCCAGCGCGTCTGGGTCTAGATCGCTTCGAGCTGAATCGAACGTGCCCGTGCCAGAGCGCGGCGAGATTTGAATTTCAATTTCTCGTTCGATGGCTTCTCGGTGCGACATGCGCGAGAGAATCTCTTCTAGACGTTGCGCCAGAGCGTGAGCGCTAGCGTGTTTGTGACAGCGACGGGGGCCTGTTTTCTGGTTTCAGTGTTCGCGTTGAGCACAGCACCGATCAAAAAATCCGTTCAACGAACGGCGGCGACCATAGCTTAGTTTTAGTTAGTTAAACAATCTTTTCTAGATGACATGTTACTAGATGAGCGGAGAAAAACCACAATTAAATGGGCTCGTTACGAGAGGAAATTTATTTCGGTGCACGAATCTTTTTGGTTCAGTTCACGATACTGGTTTATCTAGAAACTCGATCCACTGCTCGTCGGCGCACGACACTTTTATCGTCGTTTCACGAGCATCCTTCCGTCAGCGCACGAGTACTCTTACCTGAGAACACGAGTCGTCGGACACCACGGTGGGTTCTTTGGCATAGTCCCCTCCCCTATCGTGATTTGAGATGAGAATCTCGGGGATTTTTATTACCTCAGCGCACGATACGAGGCTGTGAGATGCTGGTTTGACGAAAGCAGCGTAAAAGCCCCCTTTTTCTTATCGTGCTTTGACTTAAGGGTAGATTTTACGGCTGAACTTTGCCAAATTCCTTACCTCGATTCACGAATCCCGAGGTGGCAAGTGGCAACAGTTATCAGTGTGGTCAACCAGAAGGGTGGCGTTGGCAAGACCACCACAACCGTGAACCTCGGAGCAGCGATGGCGGCTCGCGGGAAGCGCGTACTTTTGATCGACATTGATGCACAGAGCAACCTCACAACGCACCTGGGTCTAGGTCTCAAAGAAGACCCGTTGGACCTGCAGGATGTCCCAAAGCAGGTTCCGGAGTGGACGGTATACGACGTCCTTAAGGGCTCAAAAAGACTGCAGGATGTAATAATTAAGCGCACCGATAACCTCGATGTGGTCCCGTCCAGCCTACTCCTTAGCGCAGCAGACCTGGAGCTGGGAGGAATGGTCGGTCGGGAGCTTCTGCTGAAGCGAGCGATCGAGAAGATTCGGGACCAGTACGATGCTATTTTAATCGATTGCCCCCCTACCCTCGGCCTCCTATCACTGAACGCGCTCGCAGCCGTCGACAAGGTCGTGGTACCGGTGCAGAGCGAATACCTAGCCCTACATGGAGTTAGGCAACTCCTCGATACTATTGATCAAGTTCGCGGAATCTACAACCAGTCTCTGGTCGTTGGTGGCGTACTTATCTGCTTACACGATAGCCGCAAGCGCCTCGCCCGCGCCGTTGCAGACACGATCCGCGCCTACTTTGGACAGCTAGTGTTTACGACTATTATCCGCGAG
>CANLJX010000110.1 GCA_947491545.1 Deltaproteobacteria bacterium | reverse complement strand
AGCTTCCTGTCGAGAACGATTTCGGAGTTGCCGGTGCCCTTGAACTCCTCGAAGATCACTTCGTCCATACGGCTGCCGGTTTCGATCAGGGCCGTGCCGATGATGGTGAGGCTTCCGCCCTCTTCCACGTTACGGGCAGCACCGAAAAAGCGCTTCGGCTTGTGCAGCGCGTTCGAGTCCACGCCGCCGGAGAGAATCTTGCCGCTCGTTGGAACGACAGTGTTGTAAGCACGAGCCAGTCGCGTGATGGAGTCGAGCAGGATCACCACGTCTCGCTTGTGCTCAACGAGACGCTTCGCCTTCTCGATCACCATCTCGGCGACCTGCACGTGACGCTGAGCCGGCTCATCGAAGGTTGAGCTGACGACCTCGCCCTTAACGGAGCGGGCCATGTCAGTAACCTCTTCCGGACGCTCGTCGATCAGCAGAACGATCAGCACCACCTCTTTATGGTTCTCAGTGATGGCGTTAGCGAGGTTCTGCAGCAGAACCGTCTTTCCGGTGCGTGGCGGCGCCACGATCAGTGCGCGCTGGCCTTTGCCGACCGGACAGAAGAGATCCATGATGCGAGTCGAGAGCCCACCCATCTTGCTGTCGAGCTTGAAGCGCTCCTTGGGGTAAAGCGCCGTGAGGTTATCGAAGTGAGTCTTAGTCTTGAGCACCTCAGGGGAGTCGTAGTTGACCGAGGTCACCTTCACGAGGGCGAAGTATCGCTCACCCTCCTTCTCGCGCGGCGGCCGGATCTGGCCCTCGATGATATCTCCTGTCTTTAGGCCGAAGCGCCGGATCTGAGCCGGCGAGACGTACACGTCGTCGGTGCCCGGGAGGTAGTTGTAGTCAGGCGAGCGGAGGAAGCCGAAGCCGTCTGGAAGGCTCTCGAGAACACCGCCGGCGTAGATGCTGCCGTTAGACTCCGATTGAGCGCGCAGGATGGCGGCGATCAGGTCCTGGCGGCGCTTGGCGTTTGGCGCCTCGATATCCATGTCGGCCGCTATCTTTACTAGCTCTTCGGAGGTGATGCGCTTCAGGTCGTTTAAGTTCATGTGTTAGCTCTGGATTGTCTTAATAGACGTTACGTTAGGTTGGGTGGGTTACTTGCTTTGCTGCGCGCTCTCCCCGCGGGGACCCTCGCTCCCTCTTCAGGGATCCAGCGAGACTTGGCAGTTCCTGTGGTGGCGTACTCAGCGTATCTGTAACAACTCACTCTCTTTAGCGCGCCTGCCTGAAGACTCTTCGCCCCTTCGTTTCCGAGCCCGTAACGGTGGCCTTGCCTGGCGACTGTTGTGGGATGACCGGTGCTTCAGGGGGACTTCAGAGAGACCGCGCCGCTCAAGAAAAGCGCACGGGTGCAAAGAGCGGTGCCTAATTGCGGCACCTCTGGAGGCTAGTCTTAACCAGGGTTTACTGAGGTGTCAAGCCCCCAGACGCCGCTCTTCGATAGTCTTGGCGGCCACAGCACGAAGGTACGAAGGCTCCAAGGCTGCGATTTCTGAGAGAGAAAAAGCTCCTGGCGGCGGGGTGCAGGAGAGCAATCCACGGGCTGCCGATGGGCTGACGGAGAGCACCCTCCCCGACAACGTGAAGTCGCGCTGAGGTGAGTACCACCCCCAGCCGGCCGACGCCCAGGGCCCCTCACCGAGCGCCGAGACAGCGACGATTGTGGGCCCCGCCAGCGCTGGAACACCCCCTCCATTCACCTGCCGCTGGTAAGCAGCAACAAAAACCTCTTCGCGCCGCGCGTCCGAAACAACCACAACTCCTGGCAGCTCCGGCCGCTCTGCGAGCGCCACAGCAGCAAGAGCCTCAAAGGACGAAACCCCCAGCAACGGCACGCGCGCGGCCGTGGCGAGACCTTTTGCGTAGCTCAAGCCGATCCGAAGCCCGGTGAAGGAGCCCGGCCCCAACCCAACGACGATAGCTGAGAGATCGCACGCAGAGAGCTGGCCTTCCCGCAGTGTCTCCGCAACAAGATCCGGCAGGCGCTCGAAGTGATCGCCTTCGCCGGAGGATGCACGCTCAACCGTGACCCCATCGCCGCGCCGCAGCGCAATGCTGCAGAAAGATCCCGATGTGTCGATTGCGAGAAGAGCGCCGGACATCTGCGCCTCGCTACCCAAGGTGGCGATAGAGATCGTTTCCGATCGCAAACACCATCAGCGCGAGCAGCAGCGCCATGCCGACCTGCGTCACCGCCTGCTGGAAGCGCAAGCTGAGTGGTCCGCCCTTGAGCTTCTCTAGTGTGAAGAGCGTCAGGTGCCCTCCGTCGAGCACTGGGATAGGCAGCAAGTTAAAGACGCCTAAGCTCACGTTCAGGAAGATCATCATGCTAATCACTGCGACCAGCCCCTCATCAGCGCTCTGCGCCGTCTGCTTAATCATCTCGATCGGGCCGCCGATGGTCTTAGTCGGAGAGATGAGTCCCGTGACGAGCGCCTTGAGCACACGCAGGGTGCGAATTGAGAGGTTCACCACCTGGGTTCCGCCCGCCACAACTGCCGTGCCGAAGCTCGCCTCAGTGTAGGTGATACGCGCCGATGGAGTTAGTCCAATACGGAACGTCTTCTTAGGGCCTGTGCCCTCAAGCACATCCATCTCAGCGATATCCGGAATCGGCTGCACCTTCACCGTCAGCCGCTCAAAAGACGTGGCGTCTTTGGCGCTCTGCCCCTCTGCGAGCTTCGGGCGATCAACAACCACCGCCAGCTCGCGCCCGTCTGAGCCCCGAACGATCTTTACGAATGCTTCGAAGGTCGGGATCTCCTGGCCATCAACGCTGATCACCCGGTCGCCTGCCTTGATGCCGCTCTTCTCCGCCGGAAGGTCGCGCATGACAGTCTCAACCGTCACCGGGCCGTCCTTCACATCTGGCAACCCCTTAAAGAACACGAAGCCCGTGGCGAGGATCCAGGCGAAGAGGAAGTTGAAGACGGGGCCGGCCAAGACAACTGCACAGCGCGGCAGGTACGCCTTCTTGAGGAACCACCGGGAATCATCCTTGAGCAGCGCCTCCTGCTCGGGCGATAGCTGCTGCGTCCCCTCGATCGGGGAGGCTCCGCCGGCATCGCCAGCCTCTATCGCCTTCCCCTCCAGAACCAGCGACGGATCGTCACCCGCCATCCGAACGAAACCGCCGAGCGGGAACCCGCGCAGCGAGTATGTTGTCTCTCCGCAGGTCTTCGACCAGAGCACCGGGCCAAACCCCACAGCGAACTCAAGCACCCCTACCCCGCACCACTTGGCGACGAGGAAGTGCCCAAGCTCGTGCACCGTGACGAGAATTCCGAGAATGACGATCGCCGCTACTATGCTCATCCGTGTCCTATCTTGCTAACGCACTCACGCGCTGCCGCGCCCAACTGGTTACGGAGCCGCACAGGTCCGCCAGGTCCCCTAACGATTCATAACCACGGTCCCCGAACTTTTGCAGGGACTCTTCGATAAGCACATGAATTGACGGGAACGATATACGATGGCTCAAGAACTGGGCGACCGCAACCTCATTCGCCGCATTGAACACGGCGCAGGCACCCTTGGCGCCCTCCAGGCACTGGTGGGCTCGGCTGATTCCCGGGAAACGGGCGTCATCGACCGGGAAGAAGGTAAGCTCCCGCACCGCCGTGAAGTCGAGCGGCTTCATCACGTTAGCCAGCCGCCCCTGCGGGTGCCGCAAGGCAAACGCTATCGGCCCCTTCATGTCCGGCACCGAGAGCTGCGCCAAGACCGTTTGATCAACGAGCCGCACCATCGAGTGGATGATGCTCTGCGGGTGCACGACCACCTCAATCTGCTTGCTGCTCACACCGAAGAGCCAGCGCGCCTCGATCACCTCAAGCGCCTTGTTCATCATCGTGGCCGAGTCGATCGTAATCTTGGCCCCCATCGTCCACTGCGGATGCTTGAGCGCGCGCTCTGGGGTAATCGCGCCAAACTCTGCCGCCGGAAGGTCACGGAACGGCCCGCCTGATGCAGTTAGGATCAAGGAAGCTACGTCCTGTGGCTGTACGCCCTGCAAGGCCTGAAAGATCGCCGAGTGCTCACTGTCGACCGGGACGATGCGCGCAGAGCCGCGCTGCGCCGCCTCAAGCACCAGCGCTCCTGCCACAACCAAGCTTTCTTTGTTGGCGAGCGCCACATCTTTTCCGGCCTCAAGCGCAGCGAGAACGCCTGAGAGACCTGCCATGCCAACTACAGCCGCGAGCACCACCTGTGCCTCGCAGGACTTAATTGCAGCCGCAATCTCATCCTCACCGCAGATTAGCTTCGTGCTCTCCCATGACCCTGCCCCTGCCCCCGCAGAGATGCCGAGCTCTGCGCGCAGCTCTTCGAGTGCTGCGCGGCCAGCCACACCGGCGATCGCCGGGCGAAACTCGCGCACCTGCTCTGCCAGAAGCTTGGCCTGCCTTCCAGCAACGAGCAGCACAACCGAGAGATCCTCCGGATGAGCTCGCACCACATCGAGCGCCGATGTGCCGATTGAGCCGGTTGAGCCGAGAATCGCTACGCGCTTCATACAGGAGTGCTACCGAAGCCCCAGCAGAGTGAGGAAAATCAGCACAACTGGAGCTGCGCCGATCATGGCGTCGAAGCGGTCGAGCACGCCGCCGTGACCCGGAAAGAGCGCGCCGGTGTCCTTCACCCCGCGCAGCCGCTTGAGGAATGACTTTGAGAGGTCAGCCGCTTGCGCGGCGATCGTCACCCAGAAGGAGCCGCACACGAGCGAGAAGATCGAGACGCTGTCGCCGAGCAGGAGCTTCCAGAAGAGGACACCAGCGAGGATCCCCGCGAGGAGGCCAGCTGCCATGCCTTCAAGGGTCTTGTTCGGCGAGAGCGCCGGCGCCATCTTCGTGCGCCCGAGCCAGCGGCCGACGAAGTACGCTGCGGCGTCGTTGATCGCAACCACCGCCACGATCCACCAAAGAATCTGGATGCCGAAATTCGAGCCGCTCAGCAGGATAAGCTGCGGCGCGCACACACCCAGCAGCAAGAACGCCGTGCCGTACGCCTCAGCGAACCGTGACGCCACCGATATCTCCGAGCGGCCCTCAATCGCCTGCATGATCATAAAGCCCACGCCCGAGAGCACGATGCAGAGCTGCAGGAACGTGCCCGATTGGCCGTACCCCAACACCTCGCTCACTCCAGACACCGTGGCTCCAATCGCAGGAGTCGCCAGCAACGCGTACTGCAGCACAGCACTTAGCAGCCGGAAGCGCTGCGTCTCTGGGTCGCGCGCAAAGAGCCGAACCACCTCAAAGACCGAAACGAACACAACAGCCGATGCCCAGGCAACCGCGAGCAGCCTGCCATACGGAACGTAGACCGCACCGATCGAGACAGCGAGCGCGCCCGCAAGCACGTACAGCGCCGTCAAAAGCCGATCCTTAGGCCCCCCGCTCCGGTCGAACGAGAATGTAGAGAGGATTGAGCTATGCACCCTGGAGCTGCTCTTGGGTGAGCCCGAAACGACGGTTTCTTCCTGCAAAGACATCGAGGCACCTATGGAATTCATCCCGCGAGAAGTCTGGCCACAGCACCGGAGACACAACGATCTCGGCGTACGCCAACTGCCACAGCAGGAAGTTTGAGATCCGGGTCTCGTCGCTGGTCCTGATCATCAGGTCTGGGTCGGGGACATCCGGAAGGTAGAGGTGTTGCGCAAAGGACTCCTCGGTGATCGACGCCGGATCGAGCTGCCCGGCCTTCGCCGCAACCGCCATCTTGCGCGCTGCCTGCACCAGCTCGTCGCGACCGCCGTACGACACCGCCAGGATGAGGTCCATCCCTGTCATGTCCTTCGTGCGCTCCTCGTTGCGTCGCAACATCTCACGCACCGCTGCCGGAAGGCGTGACGTGTCTCCCATGGCACGCAGCCGGATGCCGTTCTTGAGCAGCAGCTCAAGCTCGCTCTCAAGGTGCTGCACGAAGAGGCTCATGAGCCCGCCAACTTCATCTTGTGGACGACGCCAGTTCTCGGTTGAGAACGCGAACAGGGTCAGGTACCGAATGCCAAGACGCCTGCACTCCTCAACCAGCATGCGCACGCTCTTCGCGCCGTTGCGGTGCCCCTCAATTCTCGGCAGGAACCTGCGCTTCGCCCAGCGGCCGTTGCCGTCCATGATGATAGCGACGTGACGGGGCACAGCCTTGATCGACACTCGCGCGCCTTGCCCTGATTCGGCTACTGCGACGGCAGACTCTGTGACTTCGCTCCCCATCTGAACCTTAGCTTGAGAGGCTCACACCTCCATAAGCTCCTTCTCTTTCGCGTTCGCTGAAGCGTCTACGTCAGCGATGTACTTGTCGAGGATTTTCTGGATCTCCTCCTGCGCACGATGGCCGTCGTCTTCAGAGATCTCCTTGGCCTTCGTCTTCTTCTTGACCACTTCAATCTCGTCGCGGCGCAGGTTGCGCATCGCAACACGGGTCTCTTCAGACATCTTGCTGACCTTCTTGATCAGCTCCTTGCGCCGTTCTTCGTTGAGGCTCGGGATGACAACGCGGATGAGCGAGCCGTCTCGCGACGGATTGAGCCCGAGGTCTGACTGCTGAATAGCCTTCTCGATCGCCTCGACAGCACCCTGGTCATACACCTGGATAGTCAGCATGCGCGGCTCCGGGGCTGCGACGAGCCCAAGCTGCTGCAGCGAAACCTGCGAGCCGTAGTAGTCGACCTGCAATCCCTCGAGAATCGACGGCGCGGCGCGTCCTGAACGGAGCCGCTTCAGCTCTACCTTAAAGTGCTCAAGCGTCTTGCTGCACTGCGCCTTGTAGTTGTCGTATGAGCTCATTGCCTCTAGCCTCCCAAAACGTGAATGACCACTACCCTTCAACCAGTGTGCCGACCTCTTCACCGTGAACGATACGGCGCAGGTTCCCCTCAACTCCCACGTTGAACACGATAATTGGGAGCTGGTTGTCCATGCAGAGAGAGATAGCAGCCGTGTCCATCACCCGCAATCCCCGCTGCAAGACGTCCATAAAGGTGATCTTCTTAAACGGCTGGGCGTCCTTGTTCTTCTTCGGATCAGAGTCGTAGACGTAGTCTACCTTCGTGCCCTTGAGCAGCACATCCGCGTCCATCTCCATGGCGCGCAGGCTGGCGGCTGTGTCTGTGGTGAAGAACGGATTTCCGGTGCCGCAGGCGAAGATAACTACACGGCCCTTCTCAAGGTGGCGGGTAGCACGGCGCTTGATGTAGGGCTCGGAGATCTCTTTCATCTCGATCGCCGAGAGAACGCGGGTGTACACCCCCTCAGCCTCAAGCCTGTCCTGGAGCGCGAGCGCGTTCATGGCTGTCGCGAGCATTCCCATGTAGTCGCCGGTGACGCGGTCGAGCCCCTGAGAGCCGGCCTGAACGCCGCGGAAGATGTTTCCTCCGCCGATCACGATGGCTGTTTGGATCCCGAGCTGGCTGACTTCCTTAATCTGGCTAACGAGCTGGTTCAGGATCTTTGGGTCGATACCGCCCTGATTTTCGCCGGCGAGGATCTCACCGCTAAGCTTAAGGAGGATTCGCTTGTACTTTACCGATGCCATCTCTGACCTGCTCCCCCTGCTCTACGAAATACCAACCAAACTGTGCCGAGAGCGCCGCAAGCTTTTAGCCTACGGCGCTCTCAGCGCGGCGACTACGCCACCGACCAGGGCAGCGAGCGCCCCGGATTGGGGCTAGTTGCCCCCGACCATCGCAGCAACGTCCGCTGCGATGTTGCCGACGGTCTTCTCGATCCCCTCGCCCACTTCGAGGCGCGAGAAGCGGCGAACCGTGACCTTCTCGCCACAGCGCATGCTGAGCGCATCAACGAGATCCTTGATCGTCTTCGACTCAGTCTCGTCCTTGATGAACACCTGGCGCATGAGCACGATGCCCTCGAGGAACTTGTCGACCTTTCCCGGGAGGATGCGATCGGCCTTCTTCTTCTGCTCCTCGGTGAGCTGCTCCATCAAGATTTCTTTTTCCTTGTTGAGCACTGACTCTGGAACTTCCTCTACCGAGACGTAGAGCGGCTTCATCGCAGCAACGTGCATCGCGAGGTCGCGAGCGAGAGCGCGGAAGTCGTCTCCGCGAGCAACGAAGTCCGTCTCGCAGTTGAGCTCAACGATCGAAACGACCTGGTCGCCTGGGTGCGTGTACACGCCGAGCGTGCCTTCAGCGGCAGTCTTGCCCGAGCGCTTCTCGATATCCTTCAAGCCCTTCTTGCGCAGGACTTCGATAGCCTTCTCCATCGCGCCCTCGGCCTCACTCAAGGCCGCCTTGCAGTCCATCATTCCCGCGCCGGTCATCTCGCGGAGCTTCTTAATCATCTCACTGGTAATAGCTGACATGGTTCTTCCTTAACTTGACTGAACAAACAAAAACGTTTCGGCAGCTCGCCGCCGCTTGGCGCCCGTGCGAGGGGCACCCGCGGCGGCGAACCATCCTTAGGCGATAGCAGCGCCGGTCTGGGAAACCGCAGGCGCGTGTGCGCCGTTGACAGCTTCCTTGCGCTCAGCGCCGTTCTGTCCGCCCGATGGAACGCGGGCCTGGTAGATCGCCCTGCCCTCGAGCACCGCATCGGCAACCGCCGACATGAATAGCTTGATGGTACGGGTCGCGTCGTCGTTCGACGGGATCGGGAAGGCAACCTTGCCTGGATCCGCGTTTGTGTCGCACATCGCAACAACCGGAATGTGGAGGCGAGTTGCTTCCGCGATTGCGATCTCTTCCTTGACAACATCAACTACGAAGATAACGTCCGGAACCTTCTTCATGTTGCGGATACCGCCGAGGTTAGCCTCAAGCTTCTCTACCTGACGGCTGATGTCGAGGCGCTCCTTCTTGGTGAGCTTGATCTTCGATCCTTCAGTCGCTGCATCTGTCAGCAGCGTCTCCATCTTGCGCATGCGCTCGATCGATTTCTTGATTGTCTGGAAGTTGCTCAAGCAGCCGCCGAGCCAACGCGATGCAACGAAGAACGCGCCACAACGCAGCGCCTCTTCCTTGACGATATCCTTCGCCTGCTGCTTCGTTCCGACGAAGAGCACGTTTCCGCCGAGCGCAACGCGATCGAGGATGTACTTGCGGGCGATCTCCCACTTCTTCATGGTCAGATCGAGGTTGATGATGTGCACACCGTTGCGCGCGCCGAAGATGTACGGGAGCATCTTCGGGTTCCAGCGCTGCGTCTGGTGGCCGTAGTGGGCCCCAGCGTCCATAAGCGTGCGGATGGTTACAGGAGTGCCCGGCTGAATAGCCTGAGCGGGAGACGCGGCTGCGTCAGTTGCCTTCGACGCGACTGCGTCAGTTGCCTTCGACGCGGCTGCGTCAGTTGCTTGCGACATACTACCTCTATGGTGTCTTAGTTAGTCCTCCCCGCCCGACCACCGCCTCAGATACCCTCCTTTTACAGAGCGACCTCAGGCGGCACTAAGACCGATGCGGGTGCGATAATTTCGCGGCGTTATAGCACCTTACGGGGGTAAGTGCCAACTTTTGGGGGGCGGGGGTTTGGGGGCGGAG
>CANLJX010000109.1 GCA_947491545.1 Deltaproteobacteria bacterium | reverse complement strand
CCTCTGGGCTCCGGCGCTTCTCTTGCGCCGCCGCTCCTTTGTTTACCAATTTGGTATTCTTAGAGCAGTGCTGGCGATCGCTCAAGTGGGCACGATCGAAAAGAGGTGTGAGATTTAGATTGAATCGGTAAGGATCTCGATCACCGAACGGAAATGCCCAGGATTAGAGAGCGAATAACCCTCTCCCGCCGCCGCATCCGCTGCGCCTCGCGCGCCGGGACCTTCTCGTGGTCGTATCCGCATAGGTGCAGCACGCCGTGGACGACGAGCCGGACGAGCTCCTGGCGCGGCGTCACGCCGAAGCGCTTGGCCTGCTCAAGCGTTGTCTCTGTGGAGATCACGAGATCGCCCAGGTACGGGTTGAAGATGTCGCTCGCCCTGCGCCGACCCTGCACCTCCGCCGGGGTGAACTGCGGGAAGGAGAGCACGTCGGTGGCTTTGTCTTTCTTCCGGTACGCGCGGTTGATCTCGCGGATGCGGGCGTCGTCGGTGAAGAGCACGTTTATCTCGCGCACGTTCGGCAGCGCAATGTCGCTCTCGGCGCGTGCGAGGACCTCGCGCACGAGCTTTCTAACCGCAACGGCTGAAACCTTAAGCTTCTTGCTCTCAAGCGTCACGTGCACCGTCCACTTGCGGGGCTGCGTGGCAGTTTTCGCGCCGCGGCGCGCCTTAGACTTCGTCCCGGTCATAGGCCTGAATGATGCGCGAAACGAGCGGGTGGCGCACGACATCTTCGTCGGTGAAGTGCACTATTGAGATCCCCTTCACGTCTTTCAGGATCTTGATTGCGTGGTTGAGTCCCGACTGAGTGCCGCGCGGCAGGTCGATCTGTGTTACGTCACCAGTGATGACGCAGGTCGAGCCGAAGCCGATGCGGGTCAGGAGCATCTTCATCTGCACGGAGGTTGTGTTCTGCGCTTCGTCGAGGATGACGAAGGCGTTTGAGAGCGTGCGGCCGCGCATGAACGCAAGCGGAGCAACTTCGACTACGCCCTTCTCAACCATCTCCTTCGCGCGATCGAAATCGACCATGTCGTGGAGCGCGTCGTAGAGCGGGCGCAGGTAGGGGTTCACCTTCTCGGCCATGTCGCCGGGAAGAAAGCCCAGCTTCTCGCCTGCCTCAACTGCCGGCCGGCACAGCACGATGCGCTTCACCTCTTTGTTGAGCAGCGCCGTGACGGCCATCGCCATCGCGAGGTAGGTCTTTCCGGTTCCGGCTGGGCCGACACCGAACACCACGTTGTGGTTCTTGATCTCCTCGATGTAGCTCTTCTGGCGGAAGGTCTTAGGAACGATCTTGGTGCGCTTCCCCGAGACGCGAATCTCGTCGCGGAAGAGGTCCGAGAGGTTGAGCTTCCTGTTGCCGGAGAGCATCTTGATGGCGCGTTCCACATCGCCCTTAAAGATCACTTCGCCCTGCTCGACAAGCCCACGCAGCTGCACGAGCAGGTCGTGACCAAGCTCGACATCCGTGTCCTGTCCTATGAGAGTTAACCCGGTTGGGTTGCGGCCTATCTTGAGGCCCAACTCGCGCTCAATCGTGCGCAGGTTCTCGTCCGCGTCTCCGACTAGTGCCTGCATGACGCTCGACTGTGGAAAGGCGACTTCCATCTCTTTTGTGGCCCCTTTGGGGTCACTCGCCCGCCGTCCGTATCCTGACATTCCGACTTCTTGAACTCCCGTAGACTCCCCGTGGGCCTCTTCGCAGCGACCCTCCCTCTAGAGTCTCACGAATTGGGTCGTGGTTTCTATAAGATAAATCTCCCTAAGCTTTCGAACCGTTCCGCGAGTTGCGACCCTTACCCCTCCCGCTTCAGGTACGGAACACTTTGGCGATCCTAGGCTCTAAGCCCACAGATTCGCACCGTAATTCAACCGCAAGCTCAGCCGACCGCGACCTGCTGCGAGCGGGCCTTTGCCAGCACTACCGAGAGCCAAAAGAGCCCGACCGCTCCGCACGCAAGCGAGATGCCCGCGCCGTTCTCAGAGTCGTGGGTGCCCGAAACTGCCAGCAGCATAAGTACCAGCGTGACGATTGCCCGGGTCACTTCCGACAGGCTCGCTCGAAGGAGGAACGACACCATGAGCAGTGCGGGGACCAGCAGCACGGCTGCATCGTAGTTGAGCGCTTGGATGCTCAAAAAGTAGGAGAGGGTAATCCTCGATGCCTGCTCTAGGAGGGCAGCGGTGCCGTCGCTGCGAGGCTCCGTGCTTCGCGCAAACAGCTGCTGGTGCGCCCCGAGGAGACCCACGACAGCGAGCACGAACAGCAGCCACCCCACTCGAAGCGAACCTGTTAGGCACGATATTGCGCTCAACAGCCCCATCCCTTTGCTCGGTGGAAGCTGCTGCCCGCCGGGAAGCTGCCCGCCGTAGAAGTAGCCTGATGCGACTCTCAGGAAGGCCTCGTGCGCTTCGAGCCCAAACAGGGAGAGTGACGCGGCTGCGAGCGCAGCCGCGCCGGCGGCAGCTCCAGCCAAGAACCGCCATTCCCGATTGAGAAGCGCAAGCAGCGCGTAGACAGCAAAGAGCGGGGGCTTGTAGAGACCCAGCGAAAAAACGATCCCGGCACAGAACGGATGACGCTCACGCAAGGCTACCACCGCTGCAAAGATTAGTACTGCGACTGCCGAGAGTTGCCCCGAGCAGAGCACTTGCGAGCCAAAGAAGGGGAGTCCCAGCGGGATGAGGAGCGACAACCCAAGCTTTCTAAACCAGGGGCCACGCACGGGAACAACGAGCGCTGTTGCAATGCCCGCGAGGAAGAATGAACACAGCATCCAGGTGTAGTATGAGCCGGGGTAGGGGAGCTTCCCGAGCGGCGCGAGGAGCGCGGCCACGGCTGGTGGGTAGCCAAATATGTAGCGTGGGTTCGGCGCACCAACAGCACTCGTGATGCTCGCCTGCTCGGCCCACATCGCCTCGTGGTCGTAGGCTCGTGGAATGCCAGCAGGCACGAGCCTTGCCACGGAGTAGAAGCACAAAAAGTCGGTGCCATAGATGGAGAAGGACTCGTTCGTGGGGTTTCGAAAAGAGTTTGACGCCAATTTGAAGTGGCACACCGCCGCATACGCAGCCGAGAGCATGGCTGTTACTATAAGGGCTTTGAGCCAGCGCTTCGTCGAGCCGGTAGCATGTTGGGTTGATTGACGCATCGCAGGAAGTATCCGCTGTGCCACCGACCTGGCACAACTAACTGAATCAGCGAGTCTCAGTCAGGAGACTGGGTCAAGTTGAGACTGAAAGAGCCCGTAAGGGCCAGCCTGGTGGCCCCGGTCCTATCCCCCTTTTAATTGACTACTGTTACCCCGGCGATACTATTCCCTAGCCGCGCGGAACGGGGCTCTAGGGGCGATACACCATGGACAAAGACTTCATCAGCGAATCGCAACAAGCGTGGCTAGTCGACCGCTTCAGGGAGCTGCTCACAGGGGATGAGCTGGGCGACGACGAGAAGAGTGACCTCAGCCGCAAGATCCTTCAGATCCTCCACGATGACTCTCTCGACGACGAGGCCGCACGCGACGACTTTATCCCAACCGTTCGCTCATTCTTCCACTGCCTGTAGTTTTTGAAGCTGTGCCGCATGTGCTCGCTCACTCCCACTTTCGATAGCCCCTCGCCGCGAGCTGCCGGCAGCTTCACGGCGAGGTGCCATGTCTGGAATTGAGCGAACACCTCAGGGACAGCAGCAGACGGACCAGGAGCAGCCGCGGGCCAGTCCTGGGCCGATCGTATCGGCCGCCTTGCATCCGCTCGAATCATCGATCTCGACCTACGCTCAAGCTGCCCAGCTGCGGCTCCTAGCTGCTCGAGAGCGCAAGGCAGCGCGCAGGGGTATGGTGCTCAATGAGGGGCTCATTCTTGCCCGCGCCCAGGACCACCTCGAGAGAACCGGTAGGCTGCCGACTGCATCGTGCAAAGCGATCCTTTCGCGCTACCGGGACTGGGACTGGATTGAGGTCAACAACGCTGGGATCTACCGATTGCATGGACTTCCAAAGGGCCGCACGGTGGCGCGCATACTAGAATCGTGCGCCCAGCTCACCGAGGAGAAAATTCGTGCTGCGGCGTTGGACTACCGCAGCCGACACGGGCGGCTACCGACTGAACTTTCTCGTGAGCCATTCCCGAGTGGGGTCCTGCGAGACACCTGGAGAAATATTCACTACGCCGCGCAAGTCGGCGCTCGCGGACTCACCCCGGGAGGCTCTCTCTCTGCAATCCTTGCACCTCTGCGACGAATCACCGAAGAGGAGATCCTCGGAGCCGCAGCGCGATTCCGCAACGAGCGCGGTCGTCTCCCCTCAGGCCGCCTGCTTGAGAAGGTTCCAGAGCTTCGAAATCTCTCGTGGAGAGCGATCGACGGCCTGGCGCGTCGCGGGTCGTGCGGCCTCACGCCCGGAAGATCACTGCGCACCACCCTCGCTCCGATCCGTCCCAACGGCTTGCGGAGATCTCTCCTTGGAAGGATCAAGAAGACGCCCCTCGACGAGACAGGGATCGTGCGCGCTGCTCTTGAGCACCTCCACACATACGGCAAGGTGCCCACCAAAAGCTCGCGTGAGCCGCTCGCGGGGCTTCCAGGAGAGTCCTGGAGCGCTATCGACGAAGCTGGCCGAAAGGGCCATCGTGGCCTCGTTAAGGGCCGCACCGTCACAGAGATCGTCTCGCCTGTCCGTGAAGAGCATCGCCGCAGAACGCTCTTGACCGAGGAAAAGATCCTAGGCGACGCGCGCGAGTTCTTCCAAGAGCACCGATCGCTTCCGAAGAAGTGTTCAGCCGCGCCGGTGCCTGGCTCTCCCTTCGATTCATGGAAGAGGATCGACACTGCCGGGAGCTTCGGTTTGCGTGGGCTTGAGAGAGACCGCACGCTTTCAAAGATCCAAGCTCCCCTCAGAACTGAACTAGCCAACGCAAGGAAACGCGCATGAGCCAGCAAGACTACCGCCCCATTCACCACGGATACTCACCCGGAAGGCCCGCTCTTGGCAGGATTGGGGCGAGCGCTGTGCAGGACCTGGCGATCTCTGAGCTTGCGACTCGGAAGCTGTCGTCAGAAACCGGCGTGCGAATCTGGCGAGCTGTGAAGGAGAGCCTCTCGGAAGAGAAGATCAGGGAGATTGCGGTCGAGTTCAGGAGGATCCACGGCAAGTTCCCAACGGTCGCCTCGCAGGAGCCGGTGCCTACGATGGAGCACCTCTCGTGGTCGACTATCGACAGCGCCGGAAGGTCCGGCCGGCACGGCCTCCCGCCGGGACAGTCGCTCTCGAAGATTATCGCGCCGCTGCGGGATCTCTCTGAGGCGAGCATCATCGAGGCCGCGCGCGTGTACCACGCGCAGCACGGCAGGCTCCCCAACAGCACCTCAACTGAAGAGCTGCCGAACCAACCTGGCATCACGTGGTCAATCGTCGATGGCGCCGGTCGCCGTGGGCGTCGGGGACTCGCGCAGAGCCGTACGCTTTCAGTAATACTCGCTCCGCTGCGCGAGGAGGTTGGGGCAACGCCGCGCGGCCCTCGAATCGGCACGCTCTTCAAGCCAGCCCTGTCGGAGAGCGCGATTCTTGAAGCAGGCCGCGAGTACTTCCTGCGCAACGGGCTCCTGCCCGACCACCACTCGAAGGGCGAAGTGCCGGGCATGCCCGACGACTCTTGGGGCGCCATCAACCAGGCCGGCCAAGACGGCTACCGCGGGCTCGCGCAGGGTCGCACGCTCGCCAAAATCCTGGCCCCCCTGCGGGCCGAGCTGAACCTCTTCTCTGCGCAGCTCACGAAGGAGATGGTGCTCGACGCCGCGCGAAAGTTCTGCGAGCTGCACGGCAAGCTTCCCACGTCGCTCTCGGAAGAGCCGGTGCCGGGGCTTTCCGACGAGAGCTGGAGAAAGATCGCTGGCTGTGCGTACTACGGGCGCCGCGGGCTCGCAAAGGAGCCGTTGCATGAGATCCTGCAGCCGCTACGAGACGAATTCGGGCTGTCCGGTACGGTAACTGAGGAGATGATAATCTCTGCCGCTAAGGAGTACCTCCGGCTCTACGGGCGATTCCCGACACAGCTCTCCACCGAGCCTGTGCCTGGAATGCCAAAGGAGAGCTGGAACGGGCTGCAAGACATCGGCTGGCGCGGGGCGCGCGGCCTTAAAGCTGGACGAACCCTCTCAAAGATCTTAAAGCCAATTCGTGACGAGTGGCGCGCTGAGCGAGAGCGCGCGGCGCGACGGGGGAGGGGCGCATGAAGATTGAGATAACCAAGGGAGAGCTCGACGCAGTGGTCGCCCTGCGAGGCAACGCGCCGCTCTCTGAAGCGGCTCTCGAAATCCTTGAGCGTTTGTCGGCGTCCCCGAAGCGCCTCATGGCGCTCAACGCGCTGCTTGAAGAGCGGGAGCGGCTGCTTCGCCCCGCGACACCAGAAGCGCCGAGGGAGCCCGCTCCGAAACCGAAGCGAATCACCTATCCAACTCTTAAAGTTTTCCAGCGCAGCCCAAAGATCAAGGAGCCGAAGATCAACGAGCCAAAGAGCAACGAGGCCAAGATCAAGTTGCCAGGGAGCAGGGAGAAGGCGCCTCGCTCGACTAAGGCTCCAGAGCCGCCAGCAGCGGAGGCACCGAAGTTGCCGAAGCCGCCGTCTCCGAAACCTGCTCCGCGAGCAGCCGCGAACAACAGATCCGCGCCGAAGGAGGCACCAGCCATACCAGAAGTCGTTTCTCCGCCCCGAGAGGAGAGCTCGGAGCCGGCAGCCCGGGAAAAGACGAGCCGCTCACCCGAGCCTCTCTCAGAGGAGAAGATCCTCGCGGCAGCTCACGCGTTCATGCAACACACGAAGCTCTTTCCCTTTGCACAGACACCAGGGGTTATTCCTGGGCTTCCGGGCGACACGTGGCAGAGCATCGACAAAGCCGCCCGACTCGGGCTTCGTGGGCTCGCCGGGGGCAGGACCCTACAGGAGATCATTGCGCCGCTGTGGCTGCAGCCTAAACAACCGAAGTAGGCAGGACACACCCTGCTCACTATGACCAGGAGCTCTCCTTCCCGAGCCTCGCACACTTTCAGAGATTTCGCGGTCGGGCCCATGGTCTTCCGGTCGTTTTAAATCGATAGATTAGCCTCAGAAGCCTTGCTGCCAGAGCAGCCCTGCGACTCTCCTAAAATTTGATTAGCCCGAGCCGCCCCGTTACCGTTAAAGTACAAGTCGGCGTGGGTAGATTAAGAGCTCAATCCTGTAGCCACAAATTGAGGCATCTCGCGTGAATTTGGCGGTAGGGGAATGAGGCATCCCTTGAAATGTTATACCTGCGAATCGGTCTCAGAGTTACAGTCCTTGAGGGCGTCCTACAAACACCTTGAAGGACCTTAATTCACCACAAAGCGCACCGTGAGAGCAAAGCTCTTTGCAATCATCGCACAGCAGGGGAAGACGAGCGCCGCCACCGCGCTCTTTAAGTCTCGCCACCAGGTCGAGGCGCTAGAGTCGGTTTCATGGAAGGATATCGAGTGGTACGTCACGCACCCCTCAAGATCATCGATATCTGGGATGTACAGCGGGCTTGGCTTTCCGGAGCGAAGTTTCGTCGAAGGGCTAGAGAGCTGGGTTAAAGCAGAAGCTCCCGCTGGTCACGAAAAAAAGCTCCTCTCGTCTATCACTGGGATGCAGAACAGCAGAGGAGCACCAAGCGAGGAAGACCTATACGGGCTTAAGAGCTGGTGCCTATCACACGCAGGAACCGATAGATGGCGCCTCCTCCTTTCTCACGTAGCAGCCCGACAGGAGGGATGCGCCATCTCAGAGACCACCGAACTCGATGTGCTAGCCGCGTTTCGCCGAAATTCAGACACCGAGCCCCCGCTTGGCGGATCAAGGGCGTAAGAAGCTCCTTGCAGGCGCTTTTTGTTGTGGGGAAACTCTAGCCAGTCATTACTGACGCACCCTCCCCTTGTAGGCTTGCGTAATTCAGCTGAAATCCGCATAATATCTGCGGACATGAAATATAATAGAATTATCAATGTATTAGCTCCTCTCAAGGAGCGTTCCCTGTTCTTGCTAGGGCCCCGCCAGACCGGCAAGACCACACTGCTGCAGGAGCTCTTTCCGAGCGCCACGGTATACGACCTGTTGCAAGCTAATCAGTTTCAGGAACTGAGCGCCGATCCGACCTTAATCAGACAACGCCTCAAGAGCTCGGATACCCTTGTTGTGATTGATGAGGTGCAGAAGCTGCCTATTCTGCTCGATGAGGTTCACTCGCTACTTCAGCGCAACTCGGCGTTGCGCTTCGTGCTCACGGGGAGCAGCGCCCGAAAGTTGCGGCGTGGAGGAGTGAACCTTCTCGCTGGTCGCGCGAGGATTCGATACCTCCACCCGCTTGTTTCACCAGAGCTCAACTATGACAGGCTACTCGAACGACTCGAACGAGGAGGATTGCCATTCATCATCGACTCGTCGTCGCCCAGAGAGGACCTGCAGACATACTGTGGAACCTATTTGCAGGAGGAGATTAGGGCCGAGTCGCTCGTTCGTTCGATAGAGAATTTCTCTCGCTTCTTGCTAGTCGCTGGCCTCACTAACGGCACCCAGCTGAACTACGAAAATGTCGCCCGTGATGCAGGCTTAGCCGCTCGAACTGTGCGGGAGTATTATCAGATCCTGTGTGACACTCTTGTGGGGCATATCGTTGAGCCGTTCGGCGCGACCACTCGACGCAAGGCGGTGGGAATTCCGAAATTTTATCTCTTCGATCTCGGAGTCGCCAATTTCCTCACAAAGACGGGCGAGATTCAAAAAGGCTCAAAAAGTTACGGTGACGCGATTGAGCATCTCGTGTTTCTTGAGCTGAAAGCATTTTTAGATTACCAAGCCAGCGATTTGCCCCTCTCGTATTGGCGCAGCACCACAAAGTTTGAAGTTGATTTTACTATTGGTGACACCGTTGCGATCGAGGTGAAAGCGAAATCAAGGGTGACTGATCCCGACCTTAAGGGGTTACGGGCCCTCAATGAAGAGGGTATCTTCAAACGCCTGATCTGTGTCTCAGATGAGACTAGTTCACGGACCACTGACGATGGGATAGAGATTATTCCAATACAGGAATTTCTTCGTGCCTTGTGGACGGGGCAGGTAGTTAAAAACTCCAGTCAGTCATGACTGACGCACGATTGCTGTCCGTTTCAGCACCTAAAAGCACAGATCTGATCTCCAGAAGCCAAAAACTTGAGTACCCCCAAAACCATAGGCACTCTGCCTCTAATGACGCTCGCAAAACTC
Organism: Deltaproteobacteria bacterium; assembly: GCA_947491545.1. Classification (GTDB taxonomy): domain Bacteria; phylum Bdellovibrionota_C; class UBA2361; order UBA2361; family OMII01; genus OMII01. The sequence goes on along the minus strand of CANLJX010000109.1, from coordinate 248 downwards.
CAGCAGAAGATCGCCGCATACGAGCAGGAAGGGTGGGTAAAGATCTCCCAGAGCCCCTTCGACCGGCTGTGCAATCTCGTGGCTCCAAAGACGCCCGAGGGCGCTGACAGCAGCGCCGTTTCCCAAAGCGAGCGCACCGTAAGCGCAAAGCTCTTTGCAATCATCGCACAGCAGGGGAAGACGAGCGCCGCCACCGCGCTCTTTAAGTCTCGCCACCAGGTCGAGGCGCTAGAGTCGGTTTCATGGAA
>CANLJX010000108.1 GCA_947491545.1 Deltaproteobacteria bacterium | reverse complement strand
AGCCCCTATGGAAGGACACTATACCTACTTAACATCGCTCGGCATTCACGATGCCAACACGCAGAAGATCGTTACCTCTGTTGTGTTCAGTTTGGCGCTGCTCCTGATTGGCTCAAAGAGCGCCAAGGTGCTCGCGCGTCGGCGCGCCTTGCGGGGCGAGCACGAGGGCGCAATCCCTGAGGAAAAGATAACGACTTCAGGCCTCTTTGACTTCTTCATCGAGAGCTTCGTTGCCTTCCAGGACTCAATTCTAGGGAAGGAGAACCGCAAGTACCTGCCGGTCACAGGCACGGTGTTCCTGTACGTGCTTGTGCTCAACATAGTTGGACTTATCCCTGGTGTGCCAGCCGCGACTACCTCGGTCTGGACCACGGTCCCTGTCGCGCTCTTTATCTTCATCTCGTTCAACTACTACGGGATAAAAGAGCACGGCGTGGTGCACTACTTTAAGCACTTCTTGGGCCCAGTTTGGTGGCTGGCGTGGTTTATCCTGCCGCTTGAGCTGTTCGGTACCGTGCTCAGGATCCTGACGCTTAACCTGCGTCTTTACTGGAATATTAGCGCGGATCATCTGGTTCTTGGGATCTTTACGGACCTCGTTCCGTACCTCGTTCCCGTCATATTTTTCGCGCTCGGCACGTTCGTCTGTTTCATGCAGGCCTTCGTTCCCACGGTGCTTACAATGATATACATTATGCTCGCCACGTCGCACGAAGAGGGCACGGAGCAGCACCAGCACTAAGACGTCTTTGGAATCGTTTAAGCTACTGTTTTCAACAACAAGGAGAAAAAGATGAAAACACTACAGAAAATCGCGAAGGTATCGACTCTCGCTGTAGCAGCCCTCGTAGCGGCTATTGCTCCAGTTGCAGCATTTGCTGAGGAAGCTGGCGCAACCGGCAGCTCGGCTCTCGGACCAATCGGCGCAGGTCTCGCTATCGGCATGGCAGTAATCGGCGGCGGTATCGGCCAGGGCAAGGCTGTTGGAGCTATGCTCGAGTCGTTCGGTCGCAACCCATCAGTTGGCGGCAAGCTCCTCGCACCGATGCTTATCGGTATGGCGCTGATCGAGTCGCTAGTGATCTTGGCGTTCGTAGTAGCGCTCAGCTTCACGTAAGCAATCGAAGCGAAGTTCGTTCGCTTTGAAAGGAGAAGGGACCCCTTTGGGGTCCCTTTTCTTTTGCTCTTTTGGTTGGCTCTGGGTAGTACCAAGCCAGACGGTTTGGATGACCTCTACCGCGTTATCCACAGCCTTCCACACCCTATCCACATAGTTCTGTAAAAGCTGTTGGTAAGTGGCGTAAGTGCTTTGTTTAGATTCCCTATTTATCCACAGAAGAGGAGCTAGCTTTAAGCCGCTTAAAACCTTATCCACAGCAGGCTGTGGAGAGTGTGGGAAGCGTGGGTAAGTGATCGATCTGTGGTGAGATCAGTCGCTTAGCCAGCGTGCTGAGCCTCAAGCCAACGCTCAGCGCCAATAGCTGCCATGCAGCCAGAGCCGGCTGCGGTGATGGCCTGGCGGAAGACGTGGTCTTGAACGTCGCCGCACACGAACACGCCTGGGATGTTGGTCTCAGTCGAGTCCGGCTTGTGGAGCAGGTAGCCGTTCTCGTCCATCTTGAGCTGCTCGGTGAAGAGCTGCGAGTTCGGGGTGTGCCCGATAGCAACGAAGAGGGCATCGGTCTGGAGCAGTGAGGTCGAGCCATCCCGGGTGTCCTCCAGGACGAGCCCCGTGACGCCGATCTGCTTGTCACCCTGAACCTCTGCGACGTTCTTGTTCCAAACCATCTCAATCTTCGGGTTAGAGAGAACGCGCTGCTGCATGATCTTGGAGGCTCGCAGCGAGTCTCGGCGGTGTATCAGGTAGAGCTTGCTGGCGAAGCGCGTCAGGAACGAGGCCTCCTCGCACGCCGAGTCTCCGCCACCAACGACCGCAATAACCTTGTTGCGGAAGAAGGCGCCGTCGCACGTGGCGCAGGTGGAAACGCCGTAGCCAAGCAGTTCGCGCTCGTTCTTGGCGCCGATGTACTTTGGGGCAGCGCCTGTGGCGATAATGAGCGAATCACAGGTGTAGGATCGCGACTGCCCCTTGAGCGTGAACGGGCGGCGCGAGAGGTCAGCCTGCACGATTGTGTCGACCTTGACGTCGGTGCCGAAGCGAGTGGCCTGCTTCTCCATGAGCTGCATAAGGTCTGGCCCCATGACGCCTTCAGGGAAGCCTGGGAAGTTCTCGACATCGGTCGTGGTGGTCAGCTGCCCGCCGGCGAGAGGGCCGTGTATGAGGACTGGGTTCAGGCTGGCGCGCGCGCTGTAGACGGCGGCGGTGAGCCCTGCTGGGCCAGAGCCAAGAATGATCACTTTGTGGTGGGTGGCTGCTGCTGTAGGATTGCTCATAAGGTCCTGTTTTTCCAGTAACGGTATGCTCGCGCATCATAGAATCAAAAAGTTGCTGATTGCAAATAGAGGCGAGATAGCGCGGCGCATTCACCGCGCTGCTTCTGGGCTTGGAATCGAGACAGTTCTGGTGGTGTCAGACCCCGACCGGAGGTCGCTTGCGGCGCAGGAAGCTGGGGCGGTCTACGAGCTTGGTGGCAGCACGGCTCGCGAGTCGTACCTGGACCAGGCGAAGGTGATAGAGGCAGCTCGGCACACTGGGTGCGATGCGGTGCACCCGGGATACGGCTTCCTCTCCGAGGACGGTGACTTCGCCGAGCGGGCCATAGCAGCGGGCCTGACCTTTGTTGGGCCCTCGCCACAGAGCATCCGGGCGCTCGGGATAAAAACGGCGGCGCGCGAATCGGTGTCGAGGGCTGGCGTCCCGATAACGCCGGGGAGCGAGGGAGGAAAGAGCGACCAGGAGCTACGCGCGGCGGCGGACGCGATAGGGTACCCAGTAATCATTAAGGCCGCGGCTGGCGGCGGCGGGCGAGGCATGCGGGTCGTGCACAATGGGCGCGATATGGCAGAGTCTCTTGAACGTGCTCGAGCCGAGGGGCTCAAGAACTTCGGCAGCGAGTCAGTCTATCTAGAGAAGTTTATCGTTGAGCCCCGGCACGTCGAGGTTCAGCTCTTCGGCGACACGCACGGCAACATCGTGCACTTCGGGACGCGCGACTGCTCCGCGCAGCGCCGCCACCAGAAGCTTGTCGAGGAGGGGCCTGCGCCGTTCCTTGATCCCGAGACGCGCGAGAAGATCCACGACGCGGCGATTCGTGCGGCCCGGTCGGTGGGGTACTACAACGCCGGCACCGCAGAGTTTCTCGTGCGCGGGAGCGAGTTCTATTTCCTTGAGATAAATACCCGCATCCAGGTTGAGCACCCAGTCACTGAGCTCATAACGGGCGTCGACCTGGTGCAGCTCCAGCTCCGCGTCGCCATGGGCGAGAAGCTCCCGATGCGGCAGGAAGAGATCTCATTTAACGGGCACGCTGTTGAGCTTCGCATCAACGCTGAAGATGTCATGGAAGGCTTTCGCCCAGCGGTCGGCACGATAACGGAGTGGCGCAGGGAGTCTCCGGTGCAGGTCCGAGAAGAGTGCGGGTACCGCGCGGGCGATACGATCCCGCCGTTCTACGACTCGCTCATGAGCAAGGTGATAGCGCACGGTACCTCGCGTGCGGAGGCGCTCTACAAGCTGTTTCAGTTTCTCAAAGGGTACACCGTAAACGGTGTGCCGACGACGATACCGTTTCACGCCTGGATCCTCGCCAATCGGCGCTTCCAGGAGGACGGAATAGACATTGGCTACGTTGAGCGCACCTTCACGAAAGAGGACGCAGAGATCGCGCTAGCACTTCTCGCTGTCGACCCCGCTCACCGCGGCGCAGGGTTTACCGAGAAGGTTTCTGGCGCCGAAGGCGCTCCAGATCTTCTTCTTACGCATGAGGAGGGCGGCACGTTTTTGGCGCAGCGATTGGGCGCCGACGGCTCGGCTACCGATAGGCTGACATGGCGGCGAGCTGCGTCGCGAGCGCGGGCTCTAGAGTAAGGCTGTAGCTTAAGCGAGACTGCTAGCCCCACTTAAAATCGAGCGCCTCGTTTAGCCCGTTGAAGCCAACCTTCTCGGCCATGACCCGCAACGAGTTTAGGTTCTTCACGAGGAGCTGGAAGCGCAGCGGGACCTTCAGGCCCTCGCGCTGGGCAGCCAGGAGCCCCTTGAGCATCGTTCCTTCAAGTGAGGTCTCGCCGCCCAAGGCACTAATGACGTTGGTGGCGATGGCACGAACCCGATCTTTAGAGGGTCGCTGCTCTTGCAGAGCGGCGAGCCCTTGGACGATGGCGACAGCGCGATCCTTAGCGGTCTTCGCCTTTGTGACCGTGTCGAGCAGAATGCGGTCGTCTCGCGAGAACTTTAGGAACATCGAGCGATCGAGAATCGCAACTTTTCCCCCGTCCATCATCCGGAGGTTTCCGGGGGAGATGTCTGAGTGAACGAGGAGCTCCGAGCCAAAGAGGTTTTCGCTGAGGGAGCCCGAGAGCTGAGCGGCATAGTGCTGGGCAGCGAGGGCCACAACCTGCTTTGCGAGCTTTGAGTCCTTCTCGGCCAGTGCGCCGAGCTCTGTGAAGTTACGGCCTGGGATGAACTCTTCCCGACGGGCGACGAGGGTTCCAGACGGGAAGGTTTCCGGAACGTAGATTGACAGCGGGCAACGCGACGCAGGCTTCCAGCCGTTCCAGCGCTTCCTGAAGGCCGCGTCATCCTTTTCGTGCGTCTCGTCCTTGAGCTCTGCGCTGATCCACTCGTCGACGAGGTTAATTACCTGCTCGCCAATATCGAACCGAGAATCTTCTCTCGCGAGCTGCTCTTGAGCAGCTCTCATGCTGCGAACAATACGCTGGGTGTGGTACTCCGGATTCGGATTGACGACCCGAACTACCTCTCTGGCCCCATTGTCGAGCCCCACCAAGAACACTGAGTACAGCGCCCCTCCGCCAATGCGCTGCATGGTGACAAGTCTCTTCGCGTACTCCGGGAGAGCGCGCTCGATGGTTGCAAGAGCGCTCGACTTGGATTGCCCTTTTCGGGCATCGTACACCTGGAGAAACTCGTTCTCGATCTCTTTAGGAAGCTGGACGATGCCACCCAAGAGCTGTAGAGCGCGAGTTCCCGGTGTTTGAAGGTTTCGCGAGAAATCGAGGATGAACGAGATGGCGTCAGCTCGGTGGGCGACTGCCTTGGGTGATAGGTCGATGTTGCACAGCTCAACGAACCGGTCGAGGGCAGCTACACTGGGCTTTTTGGTGCGCGGGTCGGTGCCGCTGAAGGCCCACTCAAAGTGATTGGCGACCGATTGGTGGAGCATGTCTCGCTCGTCCTGCTCAGACGCTTTAAGAAGTCCCCAGCCCCTCTCCTCAAGAAAATCAAAAGCCTTGTCCTCTCCGACCTCTCTCCATCCGGATGGCGACGCTGGCGCCCGGAGGAATCGATCGAGAAGCATCGGGGTAAGAGCAAGGGAGAGGTCGTCACCATCAACGGAGCGGAAGAGAGCCTTAAAGGCTTTTGACGATAACGTAGCAAGGGAATCGTTCTCGGAGCTCTCCATCAGCTTGCCGAGCAGCATCTCCGCCACCCGCTCTCTCCTCTCGGCGGAGATAAGAACCCCTCTGGTTGGGTCACTCGTCAGCTTTCGCAGAATAAAGAGACGTTCTCCGAGGCCTAGGCTGTACAGGCCCTGGCGTAGCCCCTGTGCCGTGGCCGACTGGAGATTCAGCGAGGCTTCTTTTCCGAGAGTTGCGGGGGGCGTTGCATCGAGCTGCTGCAAAATCTCCGCGAACTGCTTAGGGCCAAACGTCGAGTCCTCGGCAGCAAAGAGAGGACTGAACTCAATCGAGGGGGCAAGGTATTCCTCTGCCGCATCCCACCAGCGGTCGGCGATTCGGTCGCGCAAGCGACGGTCGTCTTCTGGGGCCTCGAGCCCAACAGAGAGGAGATCCCTAAAATCCCAGCGCGCAAGCTTCGAGACAGCGAGGTCTGCCAGAACGAGCTTTCCCGCACCAGAAACAGCTTCGGTGTTAATCGCCGAAAAAAGGTGCTCGCGACTCTGCGTGCCGATAGCCCGTATGTCTTCGACCCGGTCCGCGCCCTCGACCAACCGCTCAAGTGCCTCAAGGTTCAGGTGGCTCTGCTGCCGGTTGAGCTGCGAGAATGCCTCATCAGCGGCGCTCGCGGAGCCCGCGGAGTCTATGAGCCGCAGAAGCAGTTCGCGCTGAATCGACCGGCCGAGAACCCCGTCGCTCACGAAGAAGCTAACGGCGATTGCGTGGCGCAAGAACTCGGGTGAGGTGCGGTCGTTCTGGAAGGCTTCTCGAAGCGCTTCCTCCCCGTAGTCGAGTACGGACTGAAAGACCTCGAAGGTGCGCTGGTCTTCGCTCTCGGCGACATGGCAGACGGTGACAAACTTGTATATGCGCGCAAGGCGCTCCTTTGGGGAGAGAGACGGCGACCTCGTGAGCTCGGAGAGAAGCGCATCGCTAGCGAGGTGGTGCAGCCGAAGGTCATGTGCTGGCTTAAAGTGTCTTGGGGCCAGGCTCACTCCAAGGATCTCGGCCTCGGGCCGCTCGCTGTGTAGCTCATCGATAAGCGACGCAATCTGCTCAAAGGACTCCGAGCGAACACGCACCAGCCGCTCTGTCTGGCTAATCGCATCTTCTCGCTCTAGGTTGTTGGCGCACACGGCGTACAGAAGGCCAAGATGGGCCTTGATGAGCCGAACGCTATCAGCAAAGTCTAGATGCTCTAGCGGGTTGAGCCGGGAGCTTCCACCAAAAGGCTTCTCGCTTACTGTCTCTGGCGGCTTGGAGAGTGACACCAGGTGAAGCATCACTATGTACCGGGATCGGCTTCCCGGATCCTCCTTGCCGTGGGGCCGCAAGAGCTCGAAAGCCGGAATTTCAGGAGGCAAAGTGCTGGCGATGAGCGCGGCTTGCCTGCAGAGCTTCTCGATCGTGTCGATCCCTTCAGGCAGCCTCTCGGTGGCCTCGATTCGGTGCACTTCAGCGAGGATATCGACTAGTGCTTGCTGGGTCTCCGATAGAGAGAGAACTTCAAGCTTCTCCCGCGCGAAATCCATCAAGGCGCGCACCACCTCGGGAGAGTGCTTTTGACGCAAGACAGACGTTAAGGCGCTAGACAAGGCGCCTCTGTCTTGCTTGAGCGACGGATAGGCGGGGGCGAGCTCGGCGCTTAGGGTTGAAAGCTGCTCGCTACGCAGGTCAGAGAGATGGGCGACGAGGGTAAAAGCCGACATCGCATCAAACTCATTCCGTAAGCGATCGTCGGACGCGTCTGTGCCCGAGGTTGTAGCGTGGAGAGCCGAGGTGAACCTCCGCACTGCCTCAAGGTAGATGCGGGTGTCGACCAAGCCGCTTGAATCGTCGTCGAACGCACAGTTTTCCCTCAGTGCGCGAGGGACGACAGCATGAAAGATCTGTTCTGTGCATGCGTGTGGAGCAGAGCCCTCAATCAGCGTCACGATGTGGCTGACCCTATCGAGATCGGCGGGCGACAGAACGGCTTCCTTAAGGGTGTCGACGGCTTTGCAGGCAATCGCTCCTGCTTTTTCCGAGAGGTAGCGCTTGAGATCATCGGGCGTTTGGCCGGCAAGCGCCACTTCAATCCCGAGGAGGATCCGAGCCTCAACAGCGTTAAGGCCGAGCTCCCTCGCCTTGGTCGCGGTAAGGGAGAAGAGCCGGTCGTACGTACAGCGGAGAACATCTGTGTAGTCAGCGACTCGGGCGACAGAGCCATGAGCCAACGCTGAGCTCTTCTTAAGCTCGGAGACGGTGCCTTCGAATTTCTTGATCTGAGAGACGATGTCCGGAATTGCACGCCGCAGAGACGGCGCGCCAGAGTCAAGAATTGCCTCTGAGAGCTGTTGTCGGTACTCGTCATACCTGTGTCCGCTCGGGGGGTTTCGCAGAAGGGCTGCGATGCGGCTTCCCTTCGGCAGCTCGGATAGGTCGCGGGCGATGAAGGCAGGCAGGGCGCGCGGGGCCTTGGTGAGCGAACCGAAGTCCCCCGAGGCGGCTCCGTAGCTGGACAGATCTCCAAGCAGGGAAAACATCTTTAAATTCATGATTCGATCGGTCAAGTTCCCGTGGGCGACGTCCCAGCCGTTTGGACAGTGATCCCTGAACCTCTCAAGGCAGTTGATAGCGCCAATCGGGGAGGAGTATCGGCCCGGCTGCGCTAGGAGGATGAATGCATGGATGTCGGCGTCGTACTCCTGCACTCGCTGGATGCCGAGGTGGGGCAATAGGGAGTCTCCGAGCCTTCGCTGAGCCGCGTGGTGCCCGTGGGCGAGATGGATCACCTCGTGCAGCAGGACGAAGTCTAGCTCCTCTACGCTTTTGAGGAATGTGAGGAGCTCTGGCGAGACGAAGATGTAGCCATCTTCTGTGGCGCCAGCGTTGATGCCGTAGCCTTGCCTGCCAAGAACGTGAACGTGGGGCCGCTCGGCGATCGGGATGCCGGCGAGGAGCGCGCTCAGGCGAGACTCGACAAATTTATGCACCGGATCGTTCGCTGCCAGCGTGCCGTAGTGTGAGGAGAGGTCTCCGAGCGCGTGGCTTTTCTTCTCGCCGCGGTCTGGCGCCGCAGCTACGTTCGAGGTGCGGCTTGCGGAGCCGCTCGTAGTTGCGTGGCTCTCCTGTGCCTCGGGGGAGGATATTGTGTTAGTCCGGATAACTGTTCCCATAGGCCCTTATGCTCACAGGGTATGGGGGCGCGGAGTAGTCACGTGCCCTTCAGCCGCTCAAGCCTCGCGAGCGACCTGGACCTTGAATGCTATCATGTTGATCTACGAGGTTCTCGTAGAAGGTGAATGGATCGTGACCGCACAAGGGGCGCAGGTTGGAAGTCGGCGGTGTATAATATAGCGAAACTAGCATCGTGCGAGATGCTTGCAGGCACGTAGCGCTCTCCGATTGGCCGCAGGAAGAGCAAAAACCCCAATACCAAGCCTGACTCCTACCGCACCGGCACCCAAGAGAGGTCTGGGTCGAAGGCTACTACACGACGCGCGATCGCCTCGGTCTTAGGCCCGAGATTCTTCTGGTACACGATGCCGTCTGGCCCCACGAGGAAGGTTGTAACGCCGCTTACCCCATAGCGAGCCGGGTACGCAATCAGCGCGAATCCCTTGCTCATCGCTCCACGGCTGTCGATGTAGCCCATCGCTCCGCCGCGAGCGTGCGCGCCCTGTCGAGTGAGGATCGCAAAGTGGTATCCGTTGTACGGGCGAGGGGAGTTGAGAACCTTCGCGGTGTAGCCTTCTGTCGAGGCGGCAGCGACGAGCGGCCCGAGCGGGCTAAGCGGCTCGCCCTCACGGTGCTCCCAGTAGAGGCCGTCGTGCTTCCCTGGAGCGCTGAAGAACTTGCGGGCGAACTGCGCCGGCTTTCCTTCGGTGAGCTGAAGGTCGCGGTAGGCGAGCTGCGCTGCCACGTACTGCTGCGCGGAGCGGATGGCACGAATCTCGTTCTTTCCAATGCGCCGGTCGATAATCTCCTGCTGTCCGACAGCGGTGTCGAAGCGCCAG
>CANLJX010000107.1 GCA_947491545.1 Deltaproteobacteria bacterium | reverse complement strand
CGCCGACCGCAGCTCGTGCTGGGAGCCCGGCCTAAGGAGTACGGGGTTCAGTTTGTGGCGTTGCCGCGAGAGGGCTGCACGATCCTGATAGAAAACCGCGGCAAGAGGGCAGTGCTGTCACTTCTTGCAGAGGCGTTTCTTGCAAGCAGTGTTGAGCAGGGAACGTCGGAGGAAGAGGTCTTCCGTGCGTTTTATGCATCGCTTCGCTCTCTTGTTGCAGCCGGCGCTCTTGTGCTCGGGCCGTTCGATACAACTGAGGCTCATTTTACGGATCCGCAATAGGACGTAGTGTCCTCTGTCCTGGCGCAAGCATCCATTACCAAGGGAAGTGGCAGCTACTTTGTAGTGCTCGATTGATCGAGCCGCCGAGTGTGGTCGACCCAGGACTGAATGGCGCTAGCGTAGAAGGCTCGACGCTCCGGAGACTCTTTAGCCAAGTCCTTCGACTCTTTCGGGTCTTCCCGGAGATTGAACAGCAGCGCTCGGTCCTTTGCCGGAGAATAGATGAATTTGTAGTCGCCATCACGGATGCCGTACTTGTCACCGAGCAAATCCGACACCATGAACACCATCCGGTTCGGCGGGGCAGCAAAGAGGGATATGCCGTCAAAGCGCGAGGGGTTCCACGGCATCCCGAGCATATCGAAGAGAGTCGGGGCGATGTCGACGAGTGAGGCCAAAGACTTGCTTTTCGAAGCCGCTGGGATCAGCTGTGGGTTTGAGATGATGAACGGTATCCTGACGTTCTCTTCGTACAGCTCTGCGCCGTGAATCAAGTTGTTCGGGTGCTCGGAGAATGCTTCGCCGTGATCACCGAACAATACGATAATTGTGCGATCGCGCAGGCCGAGCCGCTCCAGCTCGTCGATAAAACGGCTGAGGGAGGCATCTACATACGAAAGTGAGTTTCGGTACTGCTGGAGGCGATCGTCTTTCGATACGGCGGGGCTGCTCCAGCTGGGCGGCGCGATGTACGGCCAGTGAGGGAGAACCGTTTGCAGCGTCAGAAAGAACGGCTCGGGTGACTCGGTGGTCCAGGAAAGAGCCCGAGAGAACATCGCTGCTTCATCAGTGCCCAATCCGTTCACGTAGCTGCTTTCGCTCTTCGGAATTTGGCGAGCATCGAGCATCTGGTCGTACTGGCAGGTCTCTGACAGGCGCTGGATTCCGTAGAAGTGGAAGTAGTTGGCAGCGATGAAGGCGGTGCGGTAGCCAGCCTTCTTGAAGGGGTTCGCGATGCAGTCGTTGTGCTGTCGAGACACGCCGGCGATGGGGTTGCTCACCCTAGCCGGGCCATACTGGCTCGTTTGGGAGGCAAAAATCGACTTTCCGGTGTGGGGCGCCGGGGCATAGGCATTTTCCCAAGTTATGCCCGTAGCAGCCAATCGAGCTTGAGATTCCAAAAAGAGCTCGCCGTGGTGTCGAGCGGAGAGGTCGCCAGTAGACTCAAGGTGGATTAGAATCACGTTGAACTTCTGTCCGGTCGCGGAGGGCTTTCGATGAGCCAAAGGCTCTTGCGCCGGAAAAATGCTGGTCGTTACAAAGGGCTTGTGGCTCTGGCTTGCTTGCGAAGGCTCGGGCAGAAACGCATACACAAGCGGCAGGAGGAATGCCGCTAGTGGGCCGGTTGATACGTGGATGTACACCCCAAAAAATGCCAGCGTGAGAACACCGGAGGTGGTTCTGTGGCGAATTGTTTTCTCCGGCCGAAGCGACTTTTCGAATGGCATCTGCTGGAAGAGCAGAGAGAGGGAGCATCCCAGCACGAGCAGGCCAGACACCAGCACCGACCAGTAGATGTTGGTTAAGTATCCGTGGAAAAGTTGCGGAGAGAAGACGCTGTAATGCACCAGCTCGCGAGAGGTCAGATAGGCGCCTTGAACGAAGAGGTGGTGCTCAGAAGCTAGGTACAGGATCGCCAGAAAGGCGAGAAAAATGAGCGAGAGGCGCCGTGAGGAGAACTGGAGCATCGTTAGTCCAGCAGCGACGCACAATACGTGACTCACCAAGATGAGCGCACGCCCGAGAGAGATGCCACTCGGGTCGAAAAACAGCTCCCAGAATCGGATAGATCCGATGCAGCAGAAGAAGAAGGCAAACCACCTAATCGCTAGGCGGCGGCTGATGGGCAGCATCCCCGGTCTCTCTCAGAAAGAAGCAGTCTAAAACGCCTGAGCGCTTCGCTGGCGCTCTTTAGGCAACAATCCTGATTAGATGCGCCCTTTCAGGCGCTGGTTGCGGACCAAGGCGGAAGCAAGCAGGGCGTCGTAACTGCCAGTCCTGACGCAATAATTTAAGTGCTACGGGTTGTCGGCGATCGGAATCGGGCGATTGTTTGAGTCCACTGCGACCATCACTACCTCTGCGGTAGTGACCGGAATGGTGTGGAGTGAGTCTATTCCGCGGGTCGCCTCAACCTCAACTTTGATGGTTATGGAGGTCGTGCCCACTTTGATCGTGTCACAGTAGAAGCTCACTGAGTCACCGATAAATACCGGCGAGATGAACTGCACCTCGCGCATGACCTTAGTTACGTACTTCTTTGGAGCAACGGAGCGCGCGTGCTGCCCAGCGGCCAAGTCTATCAGGCTCAAGATGTGCCCCCCGAAGATGCTCCCAAGGGCGTTAGTGTCACGCGGCATCATGATTGAACGAATTGCTGGATTGCGCGGGCAGGACTGGTTCATGCGTCATGGTTTAGCCGAGATTGTTTCAGACGGAAACTGTTTTTCGCTATGAGCTCCTTCTGAGCTGCGCTACCCTGGTCGGCAGTCATGAATACTGCCCAGTACTACATTGAGTCCCTCAAGCTCTCTCCGCACCCAGAAGGGGGCTACTACCGAGAAACCTACCGCTCCCCAGACACCCTGCCGGCCGGCAGCGTGTCTGAGCGATTCGCAGGGTCCCGTTCCTGCTGCACAGGGATCTTTTATCTGCTGCAAGCTGGGGATTACTCGGCATTCCATCGCATTAAGTCAGACGAAATGTGGCACTTTTACGCAGGGAACCCTCTTGAGGTGCACATGCTCAATCACAATGGGCACTCTGTGATTGAGCTGGGGCATGACCTTCTGGCAGGGCAGCAGCTCCAAGCGGTTGTGCCGGCGGATACCTGGTTCGCTGCTGCTCCTAAGCAGGGCAGCGCTTTTTCGCTTGTCGGGTGCACTGTAAGCCCCGGATTTGACTTCCAGGATTTTGAGCTGGCGAGGGCTAGCCAGATTGAGCAGCTCGCACCGTCTAAGGCTCAGGAGCTGCTTCGACGATTTCCATCGCGAAACTTGAGCTGATGGGCGGAACGGTTTATTTTCGCCCACTTTTTTCCGACTAGGCCGGGAGTGCATTATCCGATGTTCCAGTCCCCCAAAACCGCGGCTTCCAGCGAAAGCAAGCAAGCTTTTGCCTCTCCGCACGACGAAGCGAGGGCCCTCTTTTCACAGGCTCGTGAAGAGCTGGAAAACCTTGCGGGCCCAGGAGCGATAGCAAGGATTCGCCAAGCTGTTGTGCTGGTAGATGGCGCTGTGTCCTGCCCAGTTGAGGCGCGCGTCTGTGTTCGTAGCGACGGCGCAAAGCTGCTCTCCACGTTTGGACATCCCGCGCACGCGGAGCCTTTCTTGGCCGAGGCTATCCAGATCCTCGTGACATCGGGGAACGCAAACGAGACGGCTAGGATAGCGAAGCTGCAGGTTCGGCGTGGCGAGCTGCTCTGCGAACTAGGCAGGCTGCCAGAGGCTGAAGCGTGTCTGCAGTCAGCTGTTGAACTAGTAGGCAGAGGTGCGTCAAGCTCCCCCCTGGCAATCCGCGCCAAGCTCGACCTGGGCTTAGTAGCCCTGCGGCGCGGAGATGATGAGAGTTCGGTCCTGCGTTACGGAACTCTCATGAGCGAAGTGTTTTCCGAGTGTGCTCGGGCAGAGCCTGCGGAGCGTCCTGAGCTTTCCAGAGTCCTCACGCTGTCGGCGAGTGCATTTATGGATGCAGGCCACTTCTCTCAAGCGGTGCATATCGCTCGGGAAGCCCTCTCGGTGTATCGACAGGCTCCAGAGGGCAGCGACGACGCATGCAGGATGTTGCGGCTCTTTATCGCGGAAGTTGCCCACAAAGCCGGTCACTTTGACGAAGCCCTTGATCTCCGACGGCATCTCCAGCACGAGCTTCGCGCAGATGCGAGATGCGGGGCGAGCTCCGACTTGGCCCTGCAAGTCGCCCAATCGGTGGGAGAGACGCTTATCGAGATGAAGAGTTTCGAGCAAGCCGAGATCGTGCTGCGTGAGACATTCGAAGCTGCTCGGCAGAGTGGAAGCTCGGAGCGAGCGCTGGAGTGCGCAGCGATTCTCATGAACGAGTATATCGTGCGGCACATGGAAGAAGAGATTGTTGCGTTGCGTTCGGCGGTATCTGACATTAAGCAAAGCGCAGGCCCGATGTACGCACTGCTGTCGCGAGTGGATGAGGAGCTCGCCTTTAACGATGATGCAGAGGGTGCTCTTGCTCGTCTCGACGAACTGCTGAGAGAGGTGCAGCAGCTAACGGGTGCCGAGCGGGTGCTGGGAGAAGCTGCTATTCTCGCCAGCAAAGCGATAGTGAGCGCAGCTTTTGACCCAGAAGCAGCTCGGGAGCTTATTCTCGACGTCGTTAGTCGTCTCGAATCAATTCCACCTCCTTTCGACGAAGGTATTCGAGAGCGACTGTCGCTCGCACAAGCCCGGCTTGCGATTGTGCAGTCAGATCCGGAAACAGCGGTGCGCGTCCTCTCCCGGCAGATTGAAGAGCTGGACCGCAATGAAGGGTGTGGGCGGCAGCTCGTGAGGGTGAAGCTCATGATACAGCTCGCTGAAGCGCTCGACGCAGCGGGAAAGAGGAGTGAGGCGGTCGTGTTGGCGCGCCGAATAGTCTCGCTCTTCGAGGAGAGCAAAGATGTCCACTCTCTTAACTTCGCCGAGAGCCTCCTACTTCTGGCCGGATTGCTTGGTCCGGACGATCCCGAACATGAGACTGCTATAGAGCGAGCCGTCCCTATCATCCACCGCTACCGCCAGAGGTAGACGCTAGCGGCTGCCTGCCGCTAGGCATCGGCTAATCGCGCTCATGTCAGGCGGGGAATCGCGGCTGCGGACGGGACGCCTACTTCCGACCAACAGACATGACTAACTCCCCTCATGCTGGCTCTCTTCGCTCCGGGATACTCTTCGTTCGAATTCTTACATAGCCGGGCCAACAATCAGGGATTAGGAGGGCAAAATGACGGATGGATCGACACCGCAGGAGACCCAGAAAGATGAACAGAGAAAAACGGAATGTACCGAGGGGCAGGAGACTACTCGCGTAGCCTCGGACCCAATTGAGCAGCGGATAGCACAACGTGTTGAGCAGGCAGTTCGTGCGGTCGGAGCAGGAGCAAGGAGGGTGCGTGCTGTCCTGCGCGAGAGAGCGACCGCTCAAAGAGCGGAGACATCGGGGGGCCATCCCCCGACTGAGGCGCCTGGAGAGATTTTTCGCGTCCCTGATGAAGTTAGGGGCCTAGTCGAACGATACCCGCTGCCTGCCATGCTAGCCTCGTGCGGCGCAGGATATCTGCTCGGGGCACTAGCAACTCGACGAAGGAGGGCCTAAATGCTCGATGAACTTCGCGGTGAGCTCGACGAGCACGTTACTCCCTTGTTGAGGGATATCCTCGAGGATACGCAGAAGCTGCTGCGGCAGGAATTTGCCCTCGCAAAAGTGGAGGTGCGAGAGGACGCCAAGCGCCTCCGTGAAGTTTTCGGTTATTCTATCGCTGCCGCGATAGCGACAGCACTCTCTGCTGGTCTCCTGGCAGTTTCGGCGGCCTTGCTCCTTGTCGCGTGGTTCCCCTGGCTGCAGCCCTGGGCAGCTTTTGCAGCGCTTGCTTTCGTCTGTGCCCTCAGTAGCGTGGTTCTCTTGCAGCTGGTGGCAAAGAAGAGTCGAAGTATCAGAGTTTTTCCCGACCAGGTTCTGGAGTCATTACGTGAGGACGCACAGTGGATACGGGGACAGACGTTTACGTAGAAGCAGCATCGAAGCTGCGGAACGATATCGAGAGCACCAAGGCGGCGCTCGGCGAGAAGATCCAGGCACTGCAGCATGAAGTGCGTGGGGCATTCGCAGAGGCATCTGACAGGATGAAGGGGACACTTCAGCATGCGCGCGATGCAGTGCATCCCGCAGTCCAGTTCCACCGACACCCCTTCGCATTCTGTGCGGTGGCTTTCGGAGTAGGCTTTCTGCTCCGGCAGCGAGTAGCGAGTCATCGAGAGGTGCGCGGAGAGTTGGCCGACAAGATGGAGCCTGGGCTTGCTTCGAGCATCTTGCCCCACACTGCTCGACCGAGCCTTTCGCGCGCAATAATCGAGGGAGTGGCGCCCGCCGCACTCGAACTGCTCTCGGGGGCCCTTTTGTCGCGCAGGTAGCCTAAGGAAGCCGCCATCATTTAGCCAAGCTGGGCGAGCTAACGCACGTTGCGCTCGATCAAACTCATAACACCTGGAGAGCCTAAGTTCGTCGTGGTTGTAGGGATGGACTTGGGCACTTCTGTTGCTGGCAGGCGTTAGCGGCTGCCAATACTACAACCGGGGAGGTTTTTTCGCCTATGCGCCGAGCACTAAGGCTTGTTTGGTCCCTTGCGCGCATTCCCCACGTCGCTTTGACACTCTTTGTCTTCCCGACTCTACTGAGTCTAGCGCTCGTGTTTGTGCAGATCGTTATGACTGGTGTCGTCATGAAGTCTCTCTCCACAGACACAAAAGTTATAACTCAATCCATCCGAGACGGCTCGGCCCGTCCCGAGCTGCGAATCTTGAGAAACGTCCTGTATGGCTCGCCCGAGACCCGCCCGGCGCTGCGTGTGTGTTTCTGGATTCCCGATAGTGCGTCGGCAACTGGAGAACGGCCCCCCAGCCCCGAGTGCTACCCTGATCGACTCGATGTAGCGGTCAACGTGGACAACCCAAGTACAGCCGAGATCTCGAAGATCAGGCAGATTTTCGACGGAGAGGTAGATCGAGTCCACGTGTGCCGCTCATGTCAACCTGATGCGACTATCTCACTGAGCGAGGGAGGCATGCCTCAGACCAAGGCTCGGTCGATTTACGGCCTTGGAGTTGTTTTTCTTGCTCTTACCAAGAGGGACACGAAGCGGCTTGAAAACCGAGCAATGTACCTGGAATCTGTTGGCGAGTTTCAGGAAACCATCGGCTCGACTTCATTCTTCGTTCCGGAGTCTGGAGCATTTATTGACCTCAGCCCAACAAATCCTTTTGTCCCGCTAACGATTAACGTCGTGCTGATCGTCATGATAGCTGTGTGGCTTGCTCTGAGAGCACACCGCAAAGTTCTCGAGTACTTTTCGCAGAATGGCGTGCTCCTGCCACTTGTAGCAGCAACGGGCAAACGTCCCTTCTACGCGGCTGTTTGGCTACTAACTCTTCTACGTGTCTCTTGCTTCCTCCTCGGCTCGATTCCCATGTTGTGTGCTGGCATGGAGGCTATTTCGGGTGAGGATGTTTTTTTGAAACTTAAGCCGCACGCGCCAATGCTTGCGATCTGGGCGGTGTCGCTTGTCGTCACACTTGGATTCTTGACGACTGTGGCGTCGATGGCGGACCTGAAGCATCGAGATTCAGTCTTCGCATTTCTCTACCGCTACCTACCTTTCGGCGTGGCGGTAGCAGGAGCAGCTGCGTGGGCCTTCTCGTATATCTTCGTTGCAGACTGGGCAGCGACATTTAGGCTGGTGATTGATAGCACTCCGATGGCAGGGCTTCTGCCACTCCTGATGGCGCCGGTGCTTCAACTCCCGAGCTGGGTTGTCGCTGTGCACGGCGGCGCCTCTATGGTGGCCGTAGTGCTACTCCTCCGTAGCAACTCAACTTGGTTTGCGGCTCACCTGGAGGAGGTATGAGGATCGGCCCAATCGTATACGAGGCATCGAATCTGGTCGTCCAGTACAAGGCGCTTCAAGCCCTAGACGTGGAGCACCTCAAAGCTGAAGGGCGGGTAGTCGCGCTCGTCGGGCACAACGGCGCCGGCAAGTCGACACTAATCAAGACGCTCCTGGGGCTGCTTACCCCTAACCGAGGCGCAATCGCTGCGTCCGCTGCTGATTATGGACGCCTGACTCCCGAGAGGGACATGGCATTTTGCCCGGAGAACGGTGCAGTCTTCGCTGACATATCGGTTGAGCACTACATTAAGCTCTGGTGCCGCATTAAGCAGCAAGACGGCAGGCACTACCTCAAAGCCGGCAGCCGGTACATAGAGCGCCTCGAGGTTGCCCCGTTGCTCAACAAGAAGGGGCGAGAGCTCTCCAAGGGGCAGCGACGCCGTGTGCAGACGGCGCTCGGCTTCATGGGGGATCCAAAGCTATTTCTGTTCGATGAGCCGTTTGACGGCCTGGATGTGCAGCGCACTATCGAGCTGATGGAGATTGTGGAGGAGGAGCGAAGCAAGCGGGCATTCCTCATCTCTTCTCACCGCATGGATGTGATGGAGCGAGTAGCTGACATGGTAATTGTCCTGCGGCACGGCAGGGTCGCGTGCACAGGATCGGTTGAGCACGTTACGCGAGCCCTTCTGGGGGGCCATGAGGTCGGCACACTGACCGACGCCATGCGCAAGCACCTGCAGCAGGATTGCACCCCCAGCTAACCAGCCCAAAAAGGCGGCAAGAAGCTGAATTTTTTGGCGTTTCGGCCCTCCAATACCTTTTACACGCTGGTTTCTGTGCACTATACTGCCGCAGCTTGGGCGGGCAAAAAGTCCGCAGTGTATCGACCCCCTATGTTTGTCTACCTTGCCAAGAAGATTTTCGGCACCCGCAACGATCGAATCCTGAAGTCGCTCAAGCCGGTCATCCTCAAAATTAACGACCTTGAGCGCACGCTAGAGCCGATGAGCGATGAAGAGCTGCGCGGCCAGACAGCGCTCTTCAAGCAGCGCCTTGAGAATGGCGAGCCGCTGGACTCCCTCCTTCCGGAAGCCTTCGCTGTCGTGCGAGAGGCTTCGCGCCGCGTAGTTGGGATGCGCCACTTCGATGTGCAGCTCATCGGCGGAGCGATCCTGCACCAGAACATGATCGCCGAGATGCGAACCGGAGAAGGAAAGACGCTCGTCGCCACTCTCCCTTCGTACCTCAATGCGCTGACTGGCAAGGGGGTGCATGTCGTAACAGTCAACGACTATCTCGCGAAGCGCGACGCTGAGTGGATGGGGAGGATTCATCGGTCCCTCGGGCTAGAGGTTGGCTGCGTGTACCACGGCATGAGCGAGCAGGAGAAGCGCCGCGCCTACCTCGCTGACATTACGTACGGACAGAACAACGAGTTCGGCTTCGACTACCTTCGCGACAACATGAAGTTCTCCGCCAGCGACATGATGCAGCGCGGGCACTACTTTGCGATTGTGGACGAAGTAGACTCGATCCTAATCGACGAGGCCCGCACCCCGCTCATCATCTCGGGCCCCGCCGAGGAGTCTACCGATAAGTACCTCGCGGTGAACAAGATTATCCCGCGCCTGCAGCGCGGAAGCGACTTTGAGGTGGATCTCAAGTCGAAGCAGCCCACGCTCACCGAAGCTGGCACGAAGCGGGCAGAAGAGCTGCTTGGAGTCGAGAATCTCTACGATCCAAACAACATCGAGACGCTACACCACGTCACACAGGCTTTGCGTGCCCACACCTCTTTTGAGAGGGATGTCGATTACGTCGTTCAG